>JALFXH010000131.1 GCA_022786965.1 Clostridiales bacterium | reverse complement strand
GGTGGGCGCCACCCCTCCGACCTCGCTGCCGCTCGGCCACCTCCCCTGAAAGGGGAGGCTTTGATCCGATCTATTCTCCTTCGAAGCGCTTCCGGTCGAGGGGCCCAATGGTGTAACGATGACCGCCAGCGTCCGTAACGTATTGTCAGCGGCGGCTCGCCGCTCTACTTCATTTCCCAAGCCTTGATCTGGCTGGACTTTTCGTAGAGCCGCAGGTAGCTTTCATAGCGGCTTCCCTCAATCTCCCCGGCCTCCACGGCGGAGCGGACGGCGCAGTCCGGCTCCTTGCGGTGAGAGCAGTCGTCAAAGCGGCACTTGCCGAGAAACCGCCCGAAGTCCGGGAAGGCGTATTGCAGATTCTCCTTCAGAATCAGCTCCATCTGGTCGGTGTCGAAGGAGGAAAACCCCGGGGTGTCCGCCACATAGGTGTTATCTCCCAGAGGGAACAGCTCCACATGGCGGGTGGTATGCCGCCCCCTGCCCAGTTTCTCCGAAACCTCGCCGGTTTCCAGCTTTAATTCGGGAGCCAGTCGGTTGAGGATGCTGCTCTTGCCCACGCCGGAGTTGCCGGTGAAGGCCGTGAGCTTCCCTGTGAGCAGGGCGCGCAATTCCGCCACCCCCTCCCCGGTTTCCGCGCTGGTACAAATTACCGGGAAGCCCGCGTGCTGGTAAATCCGAACCAAATCAATTGCCGGGTCCAGGTCGCACTTGTTGACGCACAGGTAGACGTCCACATTCTGATCTCCCGCGATGGCCGCCACCCGATCAATGAGAAAGGGCTCCGTAACGGGGTTCACATTGGCGGCGAACACCACCAGCGCGTCCACATTGGCCACCGCCGGGCGGATGAAGTGGTTCTTCCGGGGCAGAATCCGCTCCACCATACCCTTCCCCTTCTCCACGGAAATTTCCACCAGATCGCCGGTGAGAGGGGAACTTCCCTCTTTTCGCAGAATGCCTCTGGCCCGGCAGGTAATCAGCCCCCCAGGGGTCTGGACGTCATAAAAGCCGCTGAGCGAGCGCACAATGCGCCCTTCTGTTTTTTCTGTCATGCGCCGGACTCCACGCTTCTGGGTGAAAAGTCCACCGTCTTGGTTTCGGCGAACTCCCCGTCAATGTACAGGTCGTAGTACACCACGCCGCTGCCGGACAGGTCCAGCAGAACCGTCTTGGCTCCGGGAGGAATCAGCTTGGAGAACAGAACATCCTTGGTGCCCCCCAGGCATACGTCCAGCCGGTACTCCTCGTCCCGCTCCGGCACCACCCAGGACACGCTGAAGGGCGGCGTCGTGGCTTCGGACCCGGTCTGGGCCGGCGGCTCGGTTTCCACGGTCTCCGCCACGCCGGAGGAATACTGCACGATGATTTCCGTGGACACGTCCACCGTTTCGTTCTTCCCCACGGACTGATAGACCACCTCGTTCTCAGGCCGGGAGCTTTCCGTAGGCTCGTAGCGCACATTGGTAAAGCCCAGCTGCTGTATCAGCTCCTTGGCCCGGCTCAGTTCCAGACCCACCACATTGGGCATGGGAACCTCCACCACCTCAGGGCCGGTGCTGACATAAATGTAGATGGTCTGGCCCGCAGTGACCTCGGAATCCGCCGCCGGGTCGGTTCGGGTCACGATACCCTCGCCGTAGACATAGCTGGCTTCCTTCTTTTTCAGGGGCTTAAAGCCCTGGCTGTCCAGCAGCTTGTAGGCTTCCTCCGCGTCGGCCCCCACGAAATTGTCCAGCTTCATTACCTCCGGCTCCGGGCCCATGCTGACGGTGATCCAGATATCCGACCCCCGCTGGACCTTGGTGCCCCCCGCAGGCTGCTGGCTGATGATCTCATCCTTGGGATGGCTCTCGCTGTACTGCTGGGGCCGCAGGCGGATGTTGAAATCCGGGTGGGCTTCCAGCAGGGCTTCGCTGTACAGGCCGCCGGTGAGGTAGGGCACCTCCACCGTATCCTTCTCCTGATCCAGCAGCGCACCGCTGAACAGGGCAATCAGGAACACGATGATGGCGAACACTGCCACGGCGCTGCAAATCACGATGGCGGTGGTGGCCACCCGGCTGCGCTCGCTGTCCTTCTTTTTCCGCTCCTGCCGGTGCTTCTGCTGGACACGGCTGACAATCTCGCTGTCCCGCTGGGCGGTCACAGGCCGGGCCGCCGTGCCGGTACGCCTTTGGCCGGTCTGCTGAGAGACCGCGACCGGGCGTTCGCCGGTGCGCAGCTGCACCTTCTTTTCCGCCGTGGTCATGGGGACGCCGGGTATTTTCCGGGTGGCGTCGTCCATCAGGGTGTGGTAGTCGAAGACAATGGCGGGATTCTTCCGGAATTCCTCCATATCCTGCAGCATTTCCGTGGCGGAAACGTACCGATCCCGGACTTCCAGCGCCATGGCCTTCATAATGATCTGCTCCAGGCCCGTAGGAATGTTGGGGTTATAGACGGAGGGCAGGGGCGCGCCGCCGTTGATGTGCTGGATGGCTACGGACACGGCGGATTCGCCGTCGTAGGGCGGGCGGCCCGCCATCATTTCGTACATCACAACGCCCAGGGAATACAGGTCGGAGCGGTTATCCGTGTGGCCGCCCTTGGCCTGCTCCGGGGAGATGTAGTGGACGCTGCCCAGGGCTTCCTTGGTCAGGGTGTTGCTCTTATTCATGACCCGGGCGATGCCGAAGTCCATGACCTTGACGGAGCCGTTTTTCAGCACCATGATGTTATGGGGCTTGATGTCCCGGTGGACGATGCCCCGGCTGTGGGCGTGCTCCAGGCCCTTTGCGATTTGCAGGGAGAAGTGCAGGGTCTCCTTCCAGTTGAGAACGCCTTTTTTCTCCATATATTCCTTCAGAGAGATGCCGTCGATCAGCTCCATGACAATGAAGTTGGCGCTGTCGGAGGTGGAGACATCGTACACCTGCACGATGTTGGGGTGGCTCAGCATGGCCACGGCCTCGCCCTCCGCCCGGAACCGGCGGCGGAATTCCTCGTCTCTGGCGAATTCGTCTTTCAGTATTTTGATGGCCACCAACCGGTTCAGCCGATGGCAGCGCGCTTTATAGACGACAGCCATGCCGCCGGTGCCGATGATTTCCAGAATCTCGTAGCGCCCGTCCAGCAGCCGTCCAATGTATTGATCCATAAGTGCAGAAAGCTCCTTTCGGCTTAAACCAACACCAGAATGCTGGTCACGTTGTCCGGTGCGCCGCGGCTTTTGGCGATATCCAGCAGCCGCTTGCAGCATTGATGCTTATTGACCCCATGGACGACCTCGAAGAGAATCTCCTGATCGTCCATCAGATTGCTCAGTCCGTCAGAGCACAGGAGAAGATAGTCTCCCCGGCTGACGCTCCAGTGAAAAATGTCGCACAGAACCATTGGCTCCGTGCCGATGGCCCGGGTGATGAAGTTCTTGCCCGGGTAGCTCTTGGCCACCTCCGGGGTCAGATCCCCCCGGTCCACCATCATCTGCACCAGGGAGTGATCCTTAGAAATCTGGTGAATGCCTGTGCGGTTGATGCCGTAGGCCCGGCTGTCGCCCACGTTGACCACGGTAGCCTTGTTTTTGCGCACCACCGCCGCAACCAGGGTGGTGCCCATGCCGTCAAAATCCTCGAACTGGGCGCTCTGATCGTAAACCGTGAAATTCGCCAGCTTTACCGCGCTGCGAAGCATCTGATCCACCCGGTCGGATTCCATTCCCTTCACCCAGCTGCGGCGAATCTCCTCCACGAAGACCTCCATGGCCAGGGTGCTGGCGATATTACCGGATTTGGCGCCGCCCATGCCGTCGCAGACCACGCACAGAAGCGTCTGGCGATCCAGCTGTTCAATTTGGTAGGCGTCCTGATTTTGCTTCCGGACGCAGCCAGGATCGGTAAGTCCCCAGCTCTGCATAAGCGCAGCACCTCTCTTCTATGGATTCTCTTTTGCTCTGTATCGCAGACGATACAAATTGGAATTTGTAAGAGTTGACAGTTGAAAGTTGACAGTTGACAGTTAAGGAGTCCCTTCGGGACAATTGAAATAATGATGACGAAAAAAGCGGGCATTCCAGTAAGAATCTTTCGCATTTTGTCTCTTTGCGCTTATATTTATCCATCCCGCAGGGATACAACAACTGTCCACTGTCAACTGTCCACTGTCAACTGTCCACTGTCAACTAGATCCAAATTTATCTGCCCTCTTGGGACTGGGTGGTTTGGTATTTCCGCCGCAGCTGGCCGCAGGAGGCGTCGATGTCGCCGCCCAGGGTTCTTCGCACCGTAGCCGTCACGCCGCCGTCCTCCAAAATCTTCTGAAACCGGGCCACGGCTTCCTTGGAGCTGGGCTTCAGCGGGCTTTCCTCCACATGGTTCAGGGGGATGAGATTGACGTGGGCGCCCAAACCCTTTAACCGCCGCAGCAGCTCCTTTGCGCATTCCGGGGTATCGTTGACCCCGTCAATCATGGCGTACTCAAAGTGGATACGTCGCCCGGTGGCCTCGTAGTAGCGATGGCAGCTTGCCAATAGTTCTTCGATTGGGTAAGCCTTGTTCACCGGCATGACCTTGCTTCGCAGCTCGTTGTTGGGGCCGTGCAGGGAAATGGCAAGGCTTAACTGCAATTTTTTAGCCGCCAGCTCGTCAATCTTCGGCACCAGGCCGCAGGTGGACAAACTGATATGGCGCATGGAGATGTTCATGCCGTCGGGATGGTTCACCAACTCCAGAAAGCGCATGACGTTGTCAAAGTTGTCCAGGGGCTCGCCGATGCCCATGAGCACAATGTGAGAGATGGGAAGGCCGGAATCCACCTGCGTAAACAGCACCTCGTCCAACATTTCAAAGGGCTCCAAACGCCGCACCAGCCCGCCAATGGTGGACGCGCAGAAGGCGCAGCCCATGCGGCAGCCCACCTCCGTGGAGATGCAGACAGTGTTGCCGTAGCGGTAGCGCATGAGCACCGTCTCCACGCAGTTGCCGTCAGACAGCTGCCAGAGATATTTGATGGTGCCGTCCTTCTGGGATTCCTGCTTTCGCACCACCTTGGGGGTGTACAGGGGATACTCCCGGGCCAGGGCTTCCCGCAGGCTCTTCGGCAGGTTGGTCATCTCGTCATAGGAGCGGACGCCCTTGTGGAGCCAGGCAAACACCTGCTTTGCCCGGAAGGCGGGCTGACCCAGCCCCCTCAGGATATCCGCCAATTCCGGCTGGGTCAGGGATTTCAAATTCATACTTTCCTCCGCAGACGGCAGATGAAAAAGCCGTCGGTATCGTACTGTCCGGGAATCAGGGTCAGCATCCCGGTGTCATTTTTGGGAAATACATCCGGCAGGGGCAGGGGTTCCGTGAGAAAGTCCCCATGCCGGGTTAAAAAGGCGTTTACAACATCCTCATTCTCCCGCCGCAGCACCGTGCAGGTGGAGTAGAGAAGCAGGCCGCCTTTTTTCACATATCGGGCCTGATTTTCCAGAATTTTCAGCTGTAATTCCGGCAAAGCTTCCGTTTCCTTCAAATCTTTATATCGAATATCCGGTTTTTTCCGGATGATGCCCAGCCCGGAGCAGGGTACGTCTGCGATTACCGCATCCATGGCTTCTTCCCATTCCGGGACGAACTCGGATGCGTCCTGCAATCTAGCCGTGATGTTGGTCAAACCCAGCCGTTCGGCTCCAGCGGAAATCAGGCCGGTTTTGTGGGGGTGAATGTCGCAGGAAAGAATGCTCCCCCTGCCGCCCATGGCAATGGACGCGGCAAAGCTTTTTCCGCCCGGGGCGGCGCAGCAGTCCAGCACCCGGGCACCGGTTTCGGGCAGCTGTGCGCAGAGCACGCTGAGCTTCGCCGCCGGGTCCTGCACATAGAAGAGGCCTTCCCGGAAGGGTTCCAGCCGCTCCAGATCGCCTGTGCCTGAGAGAATCAGGCAGTCCGGCATCCAGTAGTGGGGCTTGACCCCAATGCCATCCCCTTCCAGCAGGTCCGCCAGCGCGGGTGCGGTGATACGCAGGGTGTTCACCTGCACCACGGTATCCGGGGCGGCGTTGTCCGCAATCAGCATGGGCTCCAGCGTCCCCTTGGGCAGATTGGCCTTGAGCAGGGATATCAACGGGTCGGGGTGGCTGTAGCGGTCTGCATAGGAGGTCGGCTCCTTCAATTCCCCCCGGCTGCGGACGGCGTTTCGCAGAACGCCATTGATTAAGGATGCCGCCTTGGGGTTTTTGCAGTATTTCTTCGCCAGCGCCACGGATTCGTTCACCGCCGCGCTGTCTGGAATTTTGTCCAGTTCGTAGAGCTGGTACAGCCCCAGATGGAGGATATCCCGGACCACCGGGTGCAAATCCCTGAGTTTCCCGGTCAAAAGCTGGGATAAATAGAAATCCAGCTTTCCCCGGTTCTGGGACACGCCGTAGGTCAGTCTCGTAGCCAGCGCCGCCTCCCGGCTGTCCAGCCGATCCTTTTTGATGGCGGTTTTCAGCACGCCGTTGGGCCACGCCCCGTCCCGGCGGCAGGCAATCAGCGCGTTCAGCGCCGTTTCCCGGGCACCCATCAGCTTTCCAGCGGGTGGCCCCGGAAGTAATCGGGAGCCGCCATCCGTTTGCCGCCCTCGGCCTGTAAGGAGGTGATTTCCACCGCCCCCTCACCGCAAGCCACCACAAGGCCGGTTTTGGTCAGGCCCAGAATCTGCCCCGGTGCGCCGCTGCCGGACACCACCCGGGTATCGTGAACCTTGAATTTTTTCCCCTGCAACACAAACGTGGCCACAGGCCAGGGATGCAGGCCCCGTACATGGTTATGCACCTGAAGGGCGGTTTTATTCCAATCAATGGGGCACATGGTCTTATCCAGCATGGGGGCGTAGGAAACCTCCGCTGGATTCTGAGGCACTGCGGGCACCTTCCCCTCTGTTTCGAACCGGCTCAGGGTCTTGCTGAGCAGGTCGGCCCCCAGCACCGCCAAACGGTCAAGCAGCTCCCCGGCTGTTTCATTCTCCCCAATGGGGGTCTTGGACACATCGATGATATCCCCCGCGTCCATCTCCCGGCACAGGTACATGGCGGTGACGCCGGTTTCCTGCAAGCCGTCCAGCACCGCCCACTGATAGGGCGCGCTGCCCCGGTACTTGGGCAGGAGGCTTGCGTGGATGTTGATGCAGCCAAGCTTCGGCACATCCAGCACCTTCTGGGGAAGGATTCTGCCATAGGCCACCACAGCGCAGATATCGGGCTTTAACGCCCGCAGCTGCTCCACACTTTCCTCCTCCCGGAAGGTTTCCGGCTGAAACACCGGAATGCCCGCCGCCAGCGCCACTTCCTTCACGGGGGAGGCTACCAGCTTCATGCCCCGGCCCTTGGGACGGTCGGGCTGGGTGTAGACCCCCACCACCTCAAAGCCGTCCGCCAATATTTTTTTCAGACAGGTCGCCGCGATGTCCGGCGTCCCCATGAACACAACCCGCATCAGTCCTCGTCTCCCGCCAGTTCTTCCTCTGTGAGGAACCGCTCCATGACCTCGGTGTACACAATGCCGTCCAGATGGTCCAGCTCATGGCAGAAGCATCGGGCAATCAGTTCCTCGCCCTCGGCCTCGTACCAGTTGCCGTTCCGGTCCTGAGCCCGAACCTTGGCGTAGTTGGGCCGCTTAACCAGGCCGTACTTGCCGGGAACGCTGAGACAGCCCTCCGCGCCAACCTGTTCCCCGCTGGTTTCCAGCAGGGTGGGGTTGATCAGCTCCAGAACCTCCTCGCCGGTGTCCACCAGCACCACCCGGCGCAAAATGCCGATCTGGGGAGCGGCAAGGCCTACGCCGTTGGCCTGCTCCAGAGTTTCCGCCATGTCGTCCAGCAGCTTGTGTAGCCTACCGTCAAATTTCTCCACCGGCCTGCACACCTTGTGCAGCGCGGGGTCCTTATCCGTCAGAATTTTCCGCAGTCCCATAGCTCGTTCCTCTCTTTACATATCGTAGCCGTTGACGTCAATAAAGGCATTGACGCCCCGGTTGGCTTTGTCCCGGCAAAACTGCCGCAGCAGATAAGCAAGCAGCTGCCGCAGCGATTTTGTCATCCGGCACCGCAGCGTCAGCTGATACCGGAAATTGTAGTTTACCTTGGGCACCACGCAGGGGGCAGGCCCCAGCACGGTGCATTGTTCTTCCGAATAGGGCATCTGCCGCAGACAGGCGTTCAGGCTGTCCCGAAAGACAGCCGCCCCCCGGAGCACGCTCCCTTCCTCCTGCCCGGTGAAGGTCACCGCCGCCAGATCGCCAAAGGGCGGGGCGCTCTGGGCCTGCCGCAGGCGGATTTCCAGATCATAAAACCCATCGTAATCCTGCTTTGCCGCCAGACGGATGATCTGGTGCTCCGGATACAGCGTCTGGATCACCGCCTGACCGGGGGTATCTCCCCGGCCTGCCCGGCCCACCACCTGGGTCAGCAGATTGAAGGTGGTCTCCCCCGCCCGGAAACCCCCGGTGTACAGGCTCAGGTCGGCGTCCAGCACGCCCACCAGCGTCACACCCGGCAGATTCAGACCCTTGGCCACCATCTGGGTTCCAAGCAATATGGGGATATTCTCCTTTTGAAATCGTTCCAGAATTTTCTCGTGGGTATTCACCGCGCTGACGGTGTCGGTGTCCATGCGAAGGGTTTCCATGTCGGGAAACAGGGCATTCAGCTCCTGCTGCACCTTCTGGGTGCCGGTGCCGATGGTCTTCAGCGGCCCGCCGCAGCTGGGGCACCGCTCCGGGGCTGGCTGGGAGAAGCCGCAGTAGTGGCACATCAGCCTTTTGTTGGCGCTGTGGTAGGTCAGCTTCACATTGCACCGGGGGCACTCCGGGGTTTCCCGGCAGTCCACGCACACCAGCGCCCGGCTGTTGCCCCGGCGGTTCAGCAGCAGGATGGTCTGCTTCCCCGCGTCCCGGGTCCGCAGGATATCCTCCCGCAGCGGGATGCTTAAGCTGGTGTCGTTTCCCAGCTTCAATTCCTCCCGCATATCCACAATGTCCACCTCGGGAAGAGGCCGTCCATTGTAACGCTGCCGGAGGGTGTATAACTTGTACGCGCCGGTCTTTGCCCGGTACATACTCTCGATGGAGGGAGTCGCCGAGCCGAGGAGCACCAGCGCACCCTCTTTCGCTCCCCGCCAGATGGCCACTTCCTTCGCCGCGTACCGGGGGCTACTTTCGGATTTATAGGAATGCTCCTGCTCCTCGTCCAGAATGATGAGGCCCGGGGTGCAGGGGGCAAACACCGCGCTGCGGGTGCCGATGATGACTTTCGCGTCGCCGTTTTTCACCCGCTTCCACTGGTCGTACCGTTCGGCGGTGGACAGGCTGCTGTGGAGCACCGCCACGGAACCGCCAAAATAGGCCGCCATCAGCCCCAGAAGCTGAGGTGTCAGGGCAATTTCCGGCACCATCAGAAGAGCGGCTTTCCCCTGCTCCAAGCAAGCCTGAATCAGCTTGATATAGACTGATGTTTTTCCTGAGCCGGTAACCCCGTATAGGAGTGCCACGCCGGGATTTTCCTGCCCCATCTGGGTGGCTAACCCCTCAAAACAGGTCTGCTGCTGGGGCTGCAGCACCAGCGGGCCGTCCAATTGTGCCGGGCGAATCTCCCGGCACCGCAGCACCGGGCGCTCAGATAATGTCAAATAACCCAATGCTTCCAGCCGGTTCACCGTGGCGGCGGACGCGCCGGTGAAATAGCACAGGTCCTTCACCGCCACGCTGCCCACGCTGCAAAGCAGTTCCAAAACCTGCCGCTGCATGGCGGCGGATTTGGGCCGCCTTTCGGCGTAGGCCATGGCCTCCTCCGCTGGGACGGCGAGAGTGGCGATTTTCTCGGATTTATCGTGGGTTTTTCGCAGATAGTCCGTCTGGGCGGACACCCACTTTTTCCGGGTCAGGTAGGCCAGCGCCTCGGAAAGAGCCTCTTCGTCAGCGATGAGATTGCGCAGGGCATCCTCCTGGGCCTGACCGCCCATATTTTCCAGCAGCTCCAGTACCGCCCGGGCGTTTTCCTTGCGGAGGGTTTTCTCTTTCCAGCTCCGGTCCTCCGTCAGGGAGACCGTCAGCTTGGTGCGGAACCACAGCCCCGCCGGGAGCATCACCCGGATGGCGTCAAAAAAAGTACAGAAATACCGCTCCCGCAAAAAAGCCGCCAGCCGAAGCTGGCTTTCGGTGAGCACGGGGGCCTCATCCAGACAGCGTTCGATGGCTTTCAGCTTGTCCGCGCTGCCATTTTCCACCGTCAGGACGATTCCCTCCGTGCGCTTGTTGGCCCGTCCGAAGGGCAGCATCACCCGCTGTCCCGGACAGACAGTAAGATTCTCGGGAACAAAGTAGGAATAGGGCTTGTCTATGGCAAAATTCGCCGCCGCAACAGCAATTTTCGCAATCATAGCGCCCCTCCTAACCCCTTACTTTCTGTATTCTTCCTTCACAAAACCGGACAGCTCGCCGTCGGCAACCTCCTGAATGGCCAGGGTCACAGGCTTCTCCGGCAGTTCTTCCTGAAGAGCCTCGGCCTCGGCGGCAATCTGGCGTGCCCGGTGGGCCACCACATTCACCAGCAGGTAACGGCTATCCACATTCTTCAGCAAATCAGCAACAGGGGGGTACAGCATAAATTCAATCCTCCAATAGACTTATTTCAGTTGACAGTTGATAGTTGACAGTTGACAATTGACAGTCTTTATAACACGCAGGGACGCCCTAACTGTCCACTGTCAACTATCAACTGTCAACTATATTTTTCATTATTCCTCGATAATGCTCAGAATTTCCTCGGCGCAGCGTTCCGGGTCGTCGTTGACCACCACATGGTCGTACCAGAACCGCTGCTCCATCTCCCAGACCGCCCGCTCCATGCGCAGCTTAATCTGATCCTCCGGGGTATCGCCCCGGCCCCGGAGACGGCGTTCCAGCTCCTCCATAGAGGGGGGCATAATGAAAATCAGCTCCGCATCCGGCACGCTCTGCCGGACCTGCTTTGCGCCTGCCGGCTCGATGTCCAGCAGCACCGGGCCGTGGGCCCGCTTTTCCTCCGCCTGGGCACGGGGAGTGCCGTAGAAGTTGGCGGCGTGGGCATCGTATTCCAGAAACGCGCCCTGGGCAATCATTTCCTGGAACTGCTCCCGGGAAACGAAGTAGTAGTGCACCCCATCCACCTCACCGGGCCGGGGAGGCCGGGTGGTGGCGGAAACGGAAAAGGACAGGTCCTTCCGCTTCTTCATCATGATACCCAGAACCGTGCCCTTTCCAACACCGGAAGCGCCGGAAATCACAATGAGTTTGCCCTTGCTCATATCTCTTCCTCCATCTTGACCTCCTGGGTGTCCATCCACCGGGCCCCGATGGTCTCCGAGGGGATGGCAGACAGAATCACATGGTCGGTGTCCATCAGGATCACCGCTTTGGTTTTTCGTCCGAAGGAGGCGTCGATGAGCATTCCCCGATCCCGGGCCTCCTGCACCACACGCTTGATGGGCGCGGAGTCCGGCGCGACGATGGCCAGCAGCCGCTCCGCCGCCACCATACTGCCGAAACCAATGTTGATGAGCTTCATTGCTGCACCTCCTAATCGATCAATTGTGCTTTGTAAGAGTTGACAGTTGATAGTTGACAGTTAAGGAGTCCCTTCGGGACAGTTTTGAACAACATTGTGTTGAACACCGATATGTTCCTATAAACACACCGTACTACGTATTTGCATTACGATTTCAGTACATCCCGCATGGATACCACAACTGTCAACTGTCAACTAACCTATTCGATATTCTGGGTCTGCTCCCGGATTTTTTCCAGCTCGGCCTTGATGTCCACGACAATCCGGGCAAGCCTTACATCGGAACACTTGGAGCCGATGGTGTTGCTCTCCCGGTTCATCTCCTGCAGCAGGAAGTCCAGCTTCCGTCCGATGGCCCCGCCGGCGGTGAGCATATTGTTCATCTGATCCAGGTGGCTTCTTAAGCGGACGGTCTCCTCGTCCACGGCAACCTTGTCGGCAAAAATGGCTGCCTCCGTCAGAATCCGGCTCTCATCGATGGCGGTGTTGGCCAGCACCTCTTTCAGCTTGTTTTCCAGTCTCGTGCGGTAGTCCGCCACGGTCTGGCCGCTGCCGGCCTCCACTTGCTCCACAAGGGACAGGATGGTTTCTCCCCGGGATCGAAGGTCGTTTTCCAGAGCCTTGCCCTCGGCGGCGCGCATGGCGTCGTAGCGCTCCAGCGCCAGATTCACCACGCTCAAAAGATCGGAAAGCAGCTGCTCCTCGTCTACCTCCGGCTTGTCCACGGTGAACACATCGGGCATCCGGGACAGCAGGCTCACGCTGATGTCATCACGAACGCCATAGGTATCCGTCATCTGCTTCATGGCGGCAATGTATCCCTCCACCATGGGCGTGTTCAAGGTGATCTTCACATCCTGAGCACCCTCAGAGCGCAGGGAGATGAACACATCCACCTTGCCCCGGGAGATGGCCCCCTTTACCGCCTGCTTCACCGCGTCCTCGGCAAAGGACAGGGTCCGGGGCAGCTTCACGGTGCAGTCAAAGTACCGGTTATTGACGGAGCGCAGCTCCACGGTGAACTCCCGGCCGTTTACGGTTTCCACCGCCCGGCCGTAGCCGGTCATACTCTTAACCATGGTTTTCTTCCTCTTTTCTGACGGTTGTCGTATCCGCGAACGCGGTAATGGTATAGTGAAGATTGGCTTTGTTTACCACCAGGCGGTCATAGGCGATGACGATGGCTACACCCAGAACAAATCCCAGTCCGCCGCCCAGGGCGCCGAAGCTTCCGGGCAGCGTACCCAAATAGTAGCCAAGGAAAAACAGAACCAGCGGCAAAACATACAACACCATGGCCGCCTTCAGCACCGGAGCCGTGGAGGATTCCACCTTGACAAAATCCCCCACCGCCGCCCCGATGGGGTTTTCGGCGGTGAAGATCACCGTTTCCTTTGCCGCGCCGCAGCCGGAGCACTTGTGGCAGTCCCCGGAGCAGGCGCTCTCCCGGATGTGAACCACGGCGGCGGTTCCGTCGTCATGGGTTTCCCGAACCCGTACCAGCTGCTCCATGTCAACCTCCAGCCTGCACCGTGGCGGACACGGAGTTCGCCTTCAAAGCGCCCACATTGGGGAACTGGTCGCCGCACACAATCTTCACCTTATAGGTAGCGGTGCCCACCTCGGCGTTGGTGAAGTCCACCACCGCCCGGATATTGTTCTCCTTCAGGGCGGCGATTTCCGCCTCGGGGCCGCGAACCTTCACGCTCAGGCTGGCGCTGATGATATCCACGGTCATGCCCTCGGGTACATTGACGGCTTCAAACTGGTCGATGGTAAATTCTCTTGTTTTCAGGCCCGTGAACCGGATGGACACGGTGACCTCATTGACACCGGTCTGGTTGGTCACGCCCTCGGGCAGGGTCAGGGTGTACTTCTGCTCGTTTACGTTTTTATCCAGATCCGCCAGATTGACGGTGCAGATGGTGAGGGTGTCGCCCAGCTCGGCCAGCACCGCCTCGCCGCCGGAGACCCGGATGGTGGCGGGGGAGATTTCCACGGTGGTATTGTGCTCGTTGGCGCCGCCGCCGTAGACCACATCCGCGTTCAGCTGAATCTCCTGAATCTTCTGAATCTGCATTTCCAGCCGAACCTCTTCCAGATTGGTGGTGATCTGTCCGGCGTCCACCGGATTGCCCTCGACGTCACAGAGGGTATAGCGGTAATTCTGGCTGATGGATTTCACCTGTTCCGTCAGATCGATCTCCACCCGGGCGTGGTCGATGGTGTCCACCACGGAGGCCGGGCCGCTGATGGTCACGGTGTTGTTGTCCAGCACCGCGTTTTCCGTATCGTAGATGTAATCCTCGGAGCGGTTGCCCGTCCACTTGATCAGCACGGGAATCTCCGTCACCCGCCGGTAGTCCACATCCACATAGATGGCGCCGGGATTCTTGTTGCCCTGGGTGAAAGCGCTGGGGGATACGTCACTGGGGAAGGTAATGGTGTAGCTCAGAGGGATCCGCTCACCCGGCTCCTTGATGCCGGACAAATCCACCTTGGCCGCCAGCTTGCTGGAATCCAGCTTGCTCAGGTCGCTTCTCGCCCCGGATAGGTTCAGGGACACCGTGTTGGCGGACACGCTGGTGATCATCAGGTTTTCTTCATTCAAAATCGTCTCACCTTCCATAACCACCGGAATATTATAGAAGGTGTTGTTATCTTCAATGCTCACATTGTTTTTCACATACAGCCACAGGCCGAAGGCCACCACCAGGGACAGGAGCATGGAGTAAAGCTTATTTCTTCTCATAGCCGCCATCCTCCTTTGCCTTGCCGGAAAGTTTTTTCAGCACCTGGGCGGGGAAATTGCCGCTTTCCTCCTGGGAATCCACCGTATGCAGCTCCTGCCGCAGCAGCTTATCCAGCGTCGCCACCTTCAAAGACCGCTTGAGCATACCCCCCGTAGCCACGGAAATGGCGCCGTTTTCCTCAGACACGATGACCACCACCGCGTCGGTGGCCTCGCTCATGCCCACGCCGGCCCGGTGCCGGGTGCCCAGCTCCGGGGCCAGGTTCTCGTTGGCGCTCAGGGGGAGCACGCAGCCCGCCGCAGCGATGCGCCCGTCCCGGATGATCATGGCGCCGTCGTGGAGGGGAGAATTTTTGAAGAAAATGTTCCTCACCAGCTGGTCGGACACCTGGGCGTCAATGGACGTACCGGTTTTGAAGTACTCCTCCAGCCGCTGGTCCCGGGCAAACACGATGAGAGCGCCCACCTTCTCCCGGCTCATGGCCTCGCAAGCCCGGACGGTCTGGGTAATCACCACGTCCATCTCCTGCACCGGCCGGGGCATTCCGAAAAACTTACTGATTTTCACATTGCCCAGGTGGTCCAGCATCCGCCGCAGCTCCGGCTGGAACAGCACCACGAAGGCCAGCAGTCCCACGGCCAGCAGCTGGTTCAGAAGCCAGTTGATGGTATACAGCTTTGCCGCGCTGGTAATCCAGGCAATCAGCACCAGGGCGATGACCGTGCGGGCAAGGCGCATGATATGAGGTGTCCTGAGAAGGGGCAGCAGCTTATAGATCAGATAGGCGACCACAAGGATATCCAGATAATCAGACCACTGCATTTTCAGGATCTGCTGAATAATGTTCATCTTCCCATCAACCTTCTTTCTATCCTGAAACCATAGGCACAATGAGCCATGGTATACTTATCTATTATCCGTTCCATTATAGCGGATTCAGGTCCCGATGGCAATAGGAATTTCTGTAAAAATTTTATGACCGGATAGGCGATAATTTGGCTGATGCCCGGAGAAACGTGTCGATTTGCGCTTTTGTGGTGTCGAAGCCCAAGCTGACCCGGATGGTGCCCGATTCCAGCGTTCCGGCGCTCTCGTGAGCCAGGGGCGCACAGTGCAGTCCCGCCCGGACGGCGATGCCCTGCCGGGCTAAGATTTCCGCCGCCTCCTCGCAGTCCTGCCCCGGCAGGAAGGATACCGTTGCCGCCTGATGGGCCCCTGCAAACACCCGGAAGCCCTGCTGCACAAGGCCCCGGACGCAGTGCTGCAGGGTCTGCTGCTCCCGGCGGAAAATGGTATCGGTGCCCACCCGTTTCAGGTAGCGCAGGCCCTGGGTCAGGGCCGCGTAACCCGGAACGTTCAGGGTCCCCGCCTCCAGCCGTTCCGGCAGCTCCTCCGGCATCTCCTGCAGGATAGACTGGGTTCCCGTGCCGCCATACAGCAGCGGCTCCCCGCTCTGAGCGCAAAGAAGGATTCCCGTACCCGGCAGGCCCAGCAGGCCCTTGTGCCCCGGCATGGCCACAAATTCCGCCCCCAACGCTGAAAAATCGATTGGCAGCGTCCCGGCGGACTGGGCCGCGTCCAGAATGAAGGGCACGCCCCGTTTCCGGCACAGAGCCGCCATCTCCCCCAGCGGCAGAATATAGCCAAAAACGTTGGAAACATGGGTAAAAACCGCCGCGTCGGCCCCGTTTAGGGCTTTTTCGAACTCTCCCAGCGTATCGTCCCAGTCGAACAGCTTCCGTCCCGCGACCCGAAGGTTTGCCCCCAAAGCGTGCAGCGGGCGGGTGACGGCGTTGTGCTCAAAGCCCGTGACCACCACCGTGTCCCCCGGCTTCACCAGCGAGCGGATGGCGATATTCAGCCCGTGGGTGCAGCTGGTGGTCAGCACCACCTGAGAAGGCTCACAGGAAAATAGCTCTCCCGCCGCCACACGGCAGTCGAACACCGTTTTCGCCGCCTCCATGGCCGTGCCATAGCCGCCCCGGCCCGGATTGGCGCAGGTCCGCATGGCTTTTTCCGCCGCCCGGTATACCGCCGGGGGCTTGTGAAAGGAGGTGGCCCCATAGTCAAGATAGATCATGGGATACCTCCTCCAGCTGTCCGTCACTCTTCTGCAAATAGACCCGGCGAATGGGAATCTGCCGCTCCGCCAGCAGCGCCGTGGCAGGCTCAATCTCCGCCGAGCGCACCTTCAGGGCATAGCCGCAGCCCTGTTCCTCCATCCAGCGGGGCGTCCGGTGCAGGGCGCACCGAAACCCGCTCCCCTTCAGCAGCCGCTCCCCCTGCTGGGCATAGGTCACTGATCGAAAGGTAATATAATAGTATCTCATGCCCATAACCTCCCCGGCCCAATCTATGCCGGTTCGGCAGATTCCGTGCGCGGGCGGCAAGGCCGTCTGCTAATGCGGCCCGCAAGGCGGGCGGCTAATGCGTCACGGCCACTGGGTGGTCATCGTTCATCCTTTGGGCCCCTCGGGCCGCAGTGCGGCCGGACAATGCGTTACGAACACTGCGTGGTCATCGTTCATCCTTTGGGCTCCTCGAATGGAACTGCCCAGTGAGGTGACGGCACCGTAGAGGTGGGCAAGGCCGCCTGCCAATGCGTGACGAACCAGGGCAGCGGCTTCTTTTCCCCAGTTTCGGACCGTAGTTCCTTGCGGCACGTCCCGTATGCCCGCAAAAACGGCTTGCAAAAAGAAAAAAGCGGACTCTTCCTACTTCCGGAAAGGGTCCGCTTGTTTTCTTAGAGATTGTGAAACAGCACCCAACATTATTGCAGTGTGTCCCGGATGCGGGACTGGATTTTGCCTGCCAGACGGGTATACTGGGCCAGCTCTCCGGGCTGCAGCGCCTCCAGACGGGCGGACTCGTAATTCTGCCGGGCAATCCGCAGATCCGCCAGCACCGGGCCTGCCGCCTGGGGGAAGGTGATGTCCATTCGCCACGAGCGCTCCTTCCCCTGCCGGATGTCCGTGACCTTCACCAATCCCCGGGCAGTCAGCCGCTGCAGGGACAGGGAAAAGGCGCTCTTGGGCAGGTTCGCGAAATCCGCCGCTTCCCGGCGGGTGGGCTGGAAATTCAGCTCCCACAGCGCCAGCAGGAGCCGGGCGTCGGAAAGGGTCAGGTCATTTTTCAGGGCCGCGGTTTCCAGATACCGGTCCAGCAGCTTCCGCTCCCGGAAGGCATCGTACAGCACGCCCTCCCCATCCAGAACATGGGGGCAAACCTGCATCCGCTCGTCCCCCAGCTTCCGGGAATTGGGCAGCACCGCGGGAGGAACGGAGCCGTCCCCGGCGGCGTCCAGCAGGAACCGATAGACCTTCAGGCGGCACTTCTCGTACTCCTCATCGTCCAGAACGGTCTTGAAAAATTTGTGGTAGTCCTCAAAAACCGTCAGCTTCATCTTCACGGTTTTGCTGATGGACATACTCTGGGATGCCAGAGAGCCTTTGGTCTTGACGTAATAGTAAATGGGAATCTGAATGGCCCGGAAGAACTCCGCGTAGCGGATGTATTCCAGATTGAACATGAAGTCTTCACACCAGCTGATCTCCGGGTCCATCCGCAGATGGTGCTTTTCCACAATGGAGCGGCGGTAGAGCTTATTCCACAGCACGCCGTAGTAAAAGTCGGCGGGATTCTCCATCATGTGGGCGGCGTACTCCTCCCGGGTCATGATGCCGTCCTCCTCGATATCCCCCTTCTGGGACACCCGGTCCCCCACAACCCGGTAGAAGTCGGAAACCACCATATCGCAGGGGCCTCCTTCCATGCCCCGCACCAGGGAGCGGGTGGCATCGGTGGTGATCCAGTCATCACTGTCCAGAAACTGCAGGTATGTTCCTTTCGCGTGATCCAGCGCCAGATTCCGGCTGGCGGAGACGCCGGCGTTGGCCTGATGGAAGACCCGAACCCGGCTGTCCCTGTCCGCGCGGGCATCACAGATGGCGCCGGAATCGTCGGTGCTGCCGTCATCCACCAGCAGCAGCTCAAAATCCTTGTACTCCTGATTCAAAATGCTGTCGATACAGCGTCCAATGGTTTTTCCCGCGTTGTAGACCGGGACGATGATGCTGACGGTGGGACTCATAAGCCTGCTCCTTTGAGAAACTTTGTCTCTATTTTAGCACACCGGAGCCAGCCGCGCAAGGTGTCGCAGGATTTCTTTTTCGTCCCTGGGCCAGCCTAACGGTGTACTATGAGCCGCTGGTTCTGCCCAGAAAAAAGCTGGAGAAACTGATTGCGCATCAGCTTTCCTCCTACCGGGCGGATGATGCTGAAAAAAGCGGGTCTTTGAGATCCCCGTCTGCTACAAGGGAGAATTCGCGCCGGATATGGAGGATGTGTGCCGCCTGACGGGGCTGAGCGGCCTCCCTTGACTTTGCCCCCGGGGTCTACTATACTGGGAGAAAATGCGTGTTTCGGGCCGCCCGGCAGGGCAGGCCCGCCGCAGGCGCGGAAGCCCCGGAGGTAATATATGAAAATATCCAAAAGCAGCGCCCAGCAGATCGTGGAGGAAATCGGCAAGCTGGTCCGTCAGAACATCAATCTGATGGACGAAACCGGACACATCATTGCCAGCAACGACCCCGCCCGGGTCGGGAACTTTCACGCCGGCGCCTATCGCATTATTCAAAATCATCTGACGGAATACTACATCACACCGGAGCTGGAGGCGGAGCTTCCCAATGTCCGCCGGGGTATCAATCTGCCCATTGAAGTAGACGGCGAGGTCCAGGGGGTCATCGGTATCACCGGCGACTATTCCGAGGTCATCAAATACGGCCAGATCGTCAAGAAAATGGCGGAAATTCTGATCCGGGAACGGCTCGCGCTGGATAACCGGCAGCTGGACCAGCGGGTGCGCAGCCGGTTCCTGGAGGACTGGATTCTGGGCAGCGGTCTGAGTAACCCCCAGTCTCTGTCCGAACGGGGCTTCGCCCTGGGGATTGACATTCGCAGCCCCCGGCGGTGTATTGTGACCTCCGCCCGAAACCGGGAGGAATTCACCGGTTCTCTGGAAGGGCAATTGGTGCTCGAACAGGTAGAGGGGCTGGTCAGCGCCCGGGTTCAGGAGCAGGGCGGCATTATTCTGCGCAACGCCGCCCGGCAGATTCTGCTGCTGCGGCGGCAGGAGACCGAAGCCCTGGAGGCGCTTTGCCGGGAGATTTCCCAGACCGTGCAGGCGCGGCTGGGCGTCAGCATGATTTTCGGCATCGATAGCGCGTCCTCGGATGTGCATTCGGCCTACCTGCAGGCAAACCGGGCCTGGCGCACCTCCGCTTACAGCGACTCCACCATTACCTGCTTCGAGTCTCTGAACACGGAGCTTCTGCTGGACGATCTGTCCCGGGGCAGTAAGCTGGAATACCTTCGGAAGATTTTCCGAGGCTGTACGGCGGAGGAAGTCGCCGACCATGTGGAGCTGCTGGAGGTCTTCTTCGCGGCGGAGGGCTCTCTGCAAAAGGCCGCCCAGCAGCTGTTCATCCACAAAAACACCATGCAGTACCGACTGAAACGTCTGGCGGAGGATACCGGCCTTGACGTCCGTAAACCCAGTCAGGCGCCGTCGCTCTATCTGGCGATGCTGCTGTATCTGGACCTCAGCCGGGGTGACGATGATCTCGGATTCTGACATTTTTTGTCATCTGGAACAATAATGGCAGGTTTTTTGCGTTCTTCAAAACATTGTATTTTTATGAGAAACATTATAATATAATAGCCAAGAGGGCAGAGTGAAACGCGCGCCGATCTGTGCATTCTGCTCAATATTCTGTGAGGAGGAATTCATAATGACCGGCCTACCCCTTATTATTGTATTTGTTCTGGCAATCGTAGTCATGATCGTCGCAATCTCCAAGTACAAGATTCATCCCTTCCTGTCCATCATGAGCGTCTCCCTGATTCTGGCGCTGCTGGCGGGCATCCCGCTGGGTGACATCGCCGGTGTCATCGGCGCCGGCTTCTCCGGCACCTTCAGTTCCATCGGCATCGTCATTATCCTGGGCGCCCTCATCGGCACCGTTCTGGAGCAGACCGGCGCCGCCCTGAAGCTGGCGGATATGGTCGTCAAGCTGGTTGGACAGAAGAACCCCGAGCTGGCCATCGAGCTGATGGGCTGGGTCGTCTCCATCCCCGTGTTCTGCGACAGCGGCTTCGTCATTCTGGATCCCATCCGCCGCGCGATGGTGCGCCGCACCGCCACCTCCAGCGTTGCCATGACCGTGGCTCTGTCCGCCGGTCTGTACATCTCCCATGTGTTCATTCCTCCCACGCCCGGCCCCATCGCCGCCGCCAACACCCTGGGCATCGGCAATAACCTGCTGCTGGTCATGGGCATGGGCGTCGCCGCCTCCATTCTGCCCCTGATCGCCGGTCTGCTGTTCGCCAAGTTCATCGGCAAGAAGGTCAAGAGCGCCGACGAAACCGGCTCCGCTTCCGAAACCGTCAAAACCTACGAAGAGCTGGTGGCCGGCTACGGCAAGCTGCCCGGCGGCTTCAACGCCCTGGCTCCCATCATCGTTCCCATCATCCTGATGGCTATGGGCTCCATCGCCTCCATGGCAGGCTGGACCGGCATTGCCTTTGACCTGTTCAACTTCCTGGGCAAGCCCGTCATCGCTCTGGCTGTGGGCACCATCTTCGCCGTGATTCAGCTGGCAACCGCCCAGAAGATGGATAACTTCTACCAGCTGACCAACGACACCCTGAAGGTCACCGGCCCCATCCTGTTCGTCACCGCTGCCGGCGGCGTGCTGGGCAAGGTCATCGCCTCCAGCGACATGGTCAACTACATCACCGAGAACGCGGCTGTCCTGGGCTCTGTGGGTATCTTCTTCCCCTTCCTGCTGGCCGCCATCCTCAAGTCCGCTCAGGGCTCCTCCACCGTCGCCATCACCACCACTGCCGGTATCGTGGCTCCTCTGCTGGGCGCCATGGGTCTGGACACCCCCGCTAAGGCGGCTCTGACGGTTATGGCCATCGGCGCCGGCGCTATGACCGTGTCCCACGCCAACGACTCCTACTTCTGGGTTGTGACCAACTTCGGTCAGATGACCCCCGATCAGGGCTACAAGACCCAGACCACGCTGACGCTGGTTCTCGGCCTGTCCGCTATGGTGGGCATCTTCATCCTGAGTCTGATTTTCTGATCTATCGTATGTTTCCGGGCAGGGCGGCATGGCTGCCCTGCCCCTTTTCAAACGAAATGAGGTAACGTTATGGATATGACAATGCGCAAGCGCGCTGACCAAATCGTAGCGGCTTCCATCCGGGCGGTTCAGCCGGATGACGCGGTGGCAAGAGCCTTAAAGGGCGTGGTCTTCCCCGGCAGGGTTCTGCTGGTCGCCGCCGGTAAGGCTGCCTGGCAGATGGCAAAAGCCGCCCGGGACTGCCTGGGCGACCGGATCGACAGCGGCGTGGTCGTGACGAAATACGGTCACGTCATGGGGCCGCTGGGCAATTTTGACTGCCGGGAAGCGGGGCATCCGGTGCCGGATGAAAATTCCTTCTCCGCCACCCAGGCCGCGCTGGATCTGGCGTCAAACCTCACCGAAGAGGACACCGTCCTCTTTCTTCTCTCCGGCGGCGGTAGCGCCCTGTTCGAAAAGCCGCTGGTTTCCGGGGAGGTCCTGCAGGACATCACGGGGCAGCTGCTGGCCTGCGGCGCGGACATTGTGGAAATCAATACCATCCGCAAGCGCCTGTCCGCGGTGAAGGGCGGACGGTTCGCCGAATGCTGCGCCCCGGCGAAGGTGTTTTCCATTGTTCTGTCGGACATTCTGGGAGACCCCCTGGATATGATCGCCTCCGGCCCGGCGGTGCCGGACACCACCACCTGTGCTCAGGCGGAAGCCATCGCGAAAAAGTATGCTCTGCGCCTGACGGAAGAAGCCAAAGCCTGTCTGCATACCGAGACCCCCAAGCAGCTTACCAATGTGACCACCCAGATCACCGGTTCCGTCCGGGAGCTGTGCGCCGCCGCGGCGGCGGAATGCAGAAAGCTGGGTTACGAGCCGGTGCTGCTGACGGATCAGCTGTGCTGTCAGGCAAAGGAAGCGGGCAGCTTTCTGGGCACCGTTCTGCGCACCCACCACGGCCAGGGAAAGAAACTGGCTTTCCTCGCCGGCGGTGAAACCGTGGTGCAGCTCACCGGCCACGGCAAGGGCGGCCGGAATCAGGAACTGGCTCTGGCGGCGGCTCCGGCGCTGGAGGGTCTTTCCGGCGTGTGCGTGTTCAGCGTAGGAAGCGACGGAACCGACGGCCCCACGGACGCGGCGGGCGGCTATGTGGACGGTCAGTCCAACGCGGAGCTGACCGCAAAGGGTCTGTCCGTATTTGAAGTGCTGAAAGAGAACGACGCCTATCAAGCACTGCAAGGCATCGGCGGTCTAATTGTCACCGGACCCACAGGCACCAATGTCAACGACGTAGCCGTGGCGCTGGTGGACGGCTAATACGGGGAGCCGAATAAAAGCGCCCTTTCATCGGCTCTGTGGCAAAACGCAGAGATAATCACAAGTCCCCACGCCGGAATTCCGTTCATACAGGCGATCAAAGTGCCGTAATTGCTGATCGGCATGGCGGCAGCGTGTGCGTCCAGAGTATCCTGGGGCAGCAGGGCAATCCACCCGCTGATGATCCGCTATCTGCTGTCATAGGGGTTATTTGGAGTAGGCGGCCTTGGAGCTGACACCGCTGAGCCGGCCAATCTTACCGGACAGAGCGTTGATCACATCCTGAGGCGCGTCGATGGCGATGCTGATGATGTTGATACCCCGGGAGCGGTAGGGAATGCCCATGCGGCCGATGATGTATTCGCTGTACTGGTGCAGGATGTCATTCATAGCCTGCACGGAAGCGGGGTCCTCGATGATAATGCTGATGACGGCGACTCTTGTGTCCATTTGATAATCCTCCTAAAACAAAAAGCCACATCCCGAAAGATGCAGCTTCCCGAAAAATATGCCCCAAACCCGCACGCACGGGCAGGCAGCCATTCTGCTGTTTCTTTCACCGCAATACGCGATTTTGGTGTCAGATCAATCCACTTCTATTATATAGGAATTACCGGGTCTGTCAAGCCGCAATCTTGGCCATGGAGCATATCAGACCGTGAGCGGTTCGCTTTTTTCACTGATCCACTTGATTGCCTCCCTCTTTGAGGGAGGCTTTTCCTCTTCCCTGCCTTTCCGGTTCAGATGTTTCATGATTCTCCGGCACAGAGCACCTGCTCCATTTTCAGTGGGGCCTGAACCACCCAGCGGGTTTCATAGCCAGCGCCGGAGCAGGTGGACAGGGTCAGATGCTTGGAGCAATTCCGGTCTCGATGGCGGATTTGTCCCCGGCTCACTGGCCCTTTTAGCGTGTTATCCAATTGTGAACCTTCTGAAAACGATGACAGGAAATGATTGACAGCGGGTGCCGGATGCGCTAATATAGCCGGAACGTCAGGGAGCTGTGAAAGCAGAAGCCGGCGGATTTCAAATTTATTTTCAGAATCGATGGTGATTTTTATTATAATTAAGGAAAAGAAGCAATATTGTGAGTATATTTCCGGGAAACGCCTGAAGGAGGCCTTCTCCGATGAACGCATTCCGCTGATGACCATGGACCACCTGCGGGCCCTGGATTTTCCCATCAGCCGTAATATATCCTACGAGCGCACCGTAGATGAATTTCTGGTTCAGCTGGCAACCAACGACACCCTGCGTCCCCTGAGAAACCGCAGCGAAATGGTGGTTCTTCTCAACGAGGAAGGGGCGCTGGTTCTCAGTCAGGGCAAGTGGACGCTGTATTTCACCCCGGAGAAACGGGAGTGCTCCACCCTGAGCGAGGACGCAAACCTGTACGCCGTCCTCAAGAGTATTCACGCCCGTTGGAAAAAGGGAGAGATCACCTCCGTGGCTGTCCCCGAGCGGAGCCTCAAGGCATTGGTGGCAGGCACCTCCCCCTTCTGCATTTTGGATGAATACTGCAAAACCGAGCCGGGCAGATATCTGCGGGTGGCGGAGAAAATCGTGGTGGAGGGCACGGACACCCTGTTCAAAAATGTGCCGGTGTGCCGCTATAACAATCTCGCCACCGTGGACAAAAGCGAGATGGAGAACTACAATACCATTCAGGCGCTGATGGATGAGTACATTCTGCGCTGCAACAACGCCGAGCCCGGGGAGCAGATTCAGCCCCTGTCCATTGCGGTGTTCGGCTATCCCGGCTCCGGCAAGTCCTTCGGCGTCCGGCAGATCGCCGCCACC
Source organism: Clostridiales bacterium (assembly GCA_022786965.1). Taxonomy (GTDB): domain Bacteria; phylum Bacillota; class Clostridia; order Oscillospirales; family Oscillospiraceae; genus Faecousia. The sequence continues at coordinate 14,774 of JALFXH010000131.1, read as the reverse complement.
AGCGGCATTTTCGAGGTATCCTCCATCAATCTGTCCCAGTGCGGCGACCCCCAGGACTTCTTTGAAGCCCTGGACGAAGCCATCAACTGCGCCAAGGGCAGAATCCCGCTGGTGTTCTTCGATGAATTCGACAGCGAACTGGAGGGCATCAGCCGGGGCTGGCTGCGGTACTTCCTGGCTCCCATGCAGGACGGCGAGTACACCACCAAGGGCAGAACCCGGCTCATTGACCGGGCGGTGTTTGTCTTTGCCGGCGGCACCGCCCATACCTTCAAGGAGTTTAGCGTCCGCAGCGATTCCGAGGAATACGCCGCCTTTATGAAGGTGAAGGGGCCGGACTTTGTCAGCCGTCTGAAGGGCATTCTGAATGTCCGCAGCTTAAACCGCACGGATGTGTCCGACCGAAGCTACATCATCCGGCGGGCCATGGTGCTGAGAACCCAGATCGTCCGCAATGTTCCCAGCATCTACGACCCGGAAACCGGGCGGGTCAACATCTCCCACTCCCTGCTGTCCGCACTGCTGCGGGTATCGGAGTATCGTCACGACGCCCGGTCACTGGGCTTTGTGCTGGCCATGTGCCGCCTGTCCAGCGAGAAGCGGTTCACCCCCTCCAACCTGCCTATGGACACCCAGCTGGACATCCATCTGGATGTGGAGGACTTCCGCAGAAAGCTGATTTTTGAGCAGATCATGGGCGAAATGGTGGAGACCTACGCCCGGACTGCCCACGAAAACTATCAGAAGCGGTGGCTGGAAATGCAGAGTCTTCAGCCGGAGAGCACCGCCCCGGAGGTTTCTGTCCGGGAGGAGCTGGCAGACTGGGACAGCCTCAAAGAGTGCTACAAGGAAAGCTACCGCTCCCGCATCCGGTACATGGGCGAGTATCTGGTGTCCTTCGACACCCGAATCGGCATCCGTCCCATCGTTCCCAATTCCGCCGACGCGGTGACAGAACTCTACGGCCCCGACTTGGAGGAGCTGTCCAAGGTGGAACATGACCGCTGGATGAACGATAAGTACATGGACGGCTGGCAGGCAGGCGATACGGACCCGGAGCTGAAGCACTCCAGCGAACTGGTGCCCTACGAGGATCTGCCGGAGGAAACCCGGGACTTCATTCGTCGGGAAATCCGCCAGATTCCCCTGCTGCTGCGGGAGATTGGCTACGAACTGTACCACAAGTCCTATTGAGGAAAACTGCCGCTCCACGGAAACATCAAGGGTTTCCGTAACAAACCGTCCTGAATGGTATTGTGCTGTCTGTCCTTTCCTCAGATACCTTTTTGACGACAGTTCGGGGCAAATTCGCCATGGTATTAGCGGTGTTTCTGCTGTTTGCGGCTATGCCGTGGTCCGGACGATAAGAAAGACTTAAGAATTGCCGGCATCGACTTTCCCGTTTTCCTGTGCTATGATGTAGAAAACGGAAGAAGGTGTCTGCCATGCAGAAGATACTCCTCCTGGAAGATGATACCACACTGGGAAACGGTATTCGTCTGGCGCTGCAAAGCCCATCAGTGCAGACACAGCTGTGCCGCACGCTGGCGCAGGCACGCAGCGCGCTTGCGGAAAACGGCTTTGACCTGCTGATTCTGGACGTAAACCTGCCCGACGGTAGCGGCCTGGAGCTGCTGGAGCAGGTTCGCAAAACAAGCACCGTTCCCGTGATTCTGCTGACCGCCAACGATATGGAAATGGATGTTGTCACGGGCTTGGAATCCGGGGCGGACGATTACATCACAAAGCCTTTTTCTCTGGCGATCTTGCGGGCAAGGGTGAACGCCCAGCTGCGGCGTGGCACCGCTGGAAAAGCCGCCTGCTTTGCCATCGATTCCTTTACCTTTGACTTTGACCGGATGGAGTTCCGCAAGGATGGGCAACCCATTGAACTGAGCAAGACGGAACAGAAGCTGCTGCGGCTTCTGTTGGAAAACCGGGGACAAACCTTGTCCCGTGCGACACTGGTGGACCGCGTCTGGACAGACGGCTCGGAATTCGTGGACGAAAATGCCCTGTCCGTCACCGTCAAGCGGCTGCGCGGCAAACTGGAGGACACGCCTTCCAGTCCCCGATATTTGAAAACGGTGTACGGCATCGGTTACACCTGGGCGGTGAAGTGATATGACATACGCAATCCTGGCGGTTTCCATTTTGCTTGCGGTTGGAGTTGTATTGTGGTATCGCCGGCGCACCCGGCGGATTCTGGAAAACCTGAACCGGATGCTGGACATCGCCATGCAGGGGGATTTTACGGAGGCCAGCTTTGACGAAACCATGCTCTCCGCGCTGGAAAGCAAGCTGGCCCACTACCTTGCGGCGTCCACGGTTTCCGCCAGAAATGTCCAGACGGAAAAGGAGAAGCTGAAAGCCCTCATCGGGGACATCTCCCACCAGACCAAAACCCCCATTGCCAACATCCTGCTGTACACCCAGCTTCTTCTGGAGCAGCCAGGGAACCGGGATTGCCTGGATGCATTGGAGGGGCAGACGAAGAAGCTTCAAAGCCTCATCGATGCGCTGGTGAAAACCTCCCGGTTGGAATCCGGGGTCATTGCCCTGCACCCGGCAGAGGGTAATTTGCAAACCGTAATCAATACCGCTCTTTCCCAGATTACCCCAAAGGCGGCGGCGAAGGACATCCAAATCACCCTGGAACCCACGGATGCCGACGCTGTCTTTGACCCAAAATGGACGGAAGAAGCGGTCTACAATCTGCTGGACAACGCCGTGAAGTACACTCGCTCTGGCGGAAGGGTTTCCGTAACGGCTACTGCCTATCAGATGTTCTCCGCCATTCATGTCAGTGATACCGGGCCGGGAATCCCCGAGGAGGAACAGCCAAAAGTGTTCCAGCGGTTTTATCGTGGCACGGAACACGCAGAAGAGGAAGGCGTGGGCATCGGGCTGTACCTGGTGCGGCAAATCGCCGAGGGTCAGGGCGGCTATGTGAAGGTCAGCTCTCAGCCAGGTGTGGGCAGCACTTTTTCACTATTTCTGCCCAGATAGAAGCCCTCCCCTTTGGGGAGGGTGGCCGAGCATCCGCGAGGCCGGGAGAGGAATTGCCCTCTTCCGTCAGCCCTCCGGGCTGCCACCTTCCCCAGAGGGGAAGGCTTACCTAAAATCTTTCAAAACTGTTAGATTTCTGACAGAATGTGGAAAGATTCCCATGGTAAAGTCTGTAGTGTCAAATGACAGTACAGACTTTTCCCTATGGAGGCGATTCTATGCGTATTTTGGAAACTAAGGATTTGCGAAAAATTTACGGCTCCGGCGATACGGAAGTCCGGGCGCTGGACGGTGTGAATTTGAGCGTGGAAAACGGAGAATTTGTGGCCATTGTGGGCACCTCCGGTTCCGGTAAGTCCACATTGCTCCACATGCTGGGCGGCCTTGACCGTCCCACAGAAGGCAGCGTCACCGTGGACGGCAAGGACATCTTTGGGCTGAAAGATGAAGCGCTGACCATTTTCCGCAGAAGGAAAATCGGCTTTGTCTTTCAGAGCTACAACCTCGTCCCGGTGCTGAATGTATATGAAAACATCGTCCTGCCCATCCAACTGGACGGAAAAAACGTGGACGAAGGGTTTATCGAAAGAATTGTAAAAACTCTGGGTCTGGACGGACGGCTGGATGCTCTTCCCAGTCAGCTTTCCGGCGGTCAGCAGCAGCGGGTAGCCATTGCCCGGGCGCTGGCGGCGGCCCCCGCCATCATTCTGGCGGACGAACCCACAGGCAATCTGGACTCCCGTACCAGTCAGGATGTGCTGGGGCTATTGAAGGTCACCAGCCAGAAGTTCTCCCAGACCATCGTCATGATCACCCACAACGAGGAAATCGCCCAGATGGCAGACCGGATCATCCGGATTGAGGACGGACGGATTGTGAAGGCGAGGTGAGCGGTATGAACGTGAAAAATCGCGGCTGCATCCGCCGCTTAAGCTTCAAAACATTGCTTGCCTCCCGGAAACGGAACCTCATTGCCATTGTCGCCATCGCTCTGACTACGCTGCTGTTTACCTCCCTGTTTACCATCGTTCTTTCCATCAACGAAACCAACCAGAATTACCAGTTCCGCAGTGTGGGTACCTACGCCCACGGTTCCTTCAAGGATGTGGACGAGGCCCAGATCAAAACGCTGTCCGCCCATCCCAAGGTGAAAGCAGTGGGCAGGCGGACGGTCATCGGTATCTGTACCAGCGGCATCTTTGCCAAGGATTACGGCGAGGTCAGCTTCATGGACGACAACACCGCCAAATGGGGCTACGCTGTCCCAACTGTGGGAAGAATGCCCACCAGCGGCAAGGAAATCACCATGGACACCAAGGCTCTGGCTCTGTTGGGAGTTACCCCGGAGCTGGGGGCAGAGGTTACGCTGACCTACTCCCTGACCGATAAAAATCAGCTGGGACGGGATGTAACGGACACCTTTACCCTGGTGGGCTGGTGGGAATATGACGAGCTGCTGGCAGTGCATTTTTTGAACGTGTCCCAAGATTATGTCAACCATATAGAAGCCATGGCGATATCGGAGGGCATGGAGCCTTTCCGCACGGATTTAAGCGTCATGCTGTCCAGCTCTCTTGATATTGAAAATACCCTCACGAAAATCGGTGAGGACTGCGGCTACAGCGTGGGGGACAGAGCAGACCAGCTGCGCATCGGCGTCAACTGGGGCTACACAGCCACCCAGTTGGGGGACACCATGGACGCGGAGGGGATTCTTGCGGTGATCGCCGTGCTGGTGGTGGTGACCTTCACCGGATACTTAGTGATCTACAATATCTTTCAGATTTCTGTGGCCGGGGATATCCGCTACTATGGCCTTCTGAAAACCATCGGCGTGACCCCACGGCAGCTGCGCCGGATCATCCGGCAGCAGGCGCTGATCCTCAGCGGAGTTGGCATCCCGGTGGGTCTGCTGCTGGGCTATGGCGTAGGCGTTCTGGCAGTGCCCGTTGCCCTGTCCGGCTCTATCATGAGCGGGAAATACACCACCATCAGCATCTCCCCCTGGATTTTTCTGGGGGCGGCGGCTTTCGCCCTGCTAACGGTTCTGCTGTCCTGCACCCGCCCCGGCAGGGTCGCGGGCCGCGTATCCCCTGTGGAAGCCGTGCGGTATTCGGAGGTTCCAAAAACCGGCAAAAAGGCCCGCTCCTCCCGGCAGGTAACCCCTTTCTCCATGGCAAGGGCGAACCTGGGAAGAAGCAAAAAGAAAACCGCGCTGGTGATTCTCTCTCTGTCTCTGGCGGTGGTGCTATTGAATCTGCTGGCCACCTTTGTGGGTGGTTTTGACATGGACAAATACTTAAGTCAGAGAAGCTGCGCGGATTTTGTGGTCAGCACCACAGATTATTTTCACTATCGGGGCTTCACTCTGACGCAGGAGGATATCCTCCCGGTGCGGGAGAACACGGAGCAGTTCCTGGGCGGCTTTGCCTATTCTACCGGGCTGGCAAAGATGTATCTGCCGGAGGAATACTGGCGGGAGGAAGCCGCCCACTACCTCCGGGGACAGGATGTGGAGGAAGCGCTGAAAGATGCCAAACGGGACGGGGATAAAATCGCCGCATCCTCCCAGATCGAAGGGCTAGACAAAGCCCTGCTTTCCAAGCTGAAGGTGCTGGAGGGAGATGTATCTCCCCTTGCCCAACCGGACAGCCACGCCATTGCCATAGAAGTCAGTCTGGACGATTACGGCAATGTGGTGGACCCTGAGAATTATCCCGCCGTGGGAGAGAAAATCCGGGTGACCTATGGGTTGTATGAAGCTGCGTATGATGTGTACTACACAGTCTGCGCCTGGGTGGAAATACCCTACGACATGGGTTCTCAGTTCTACTCCATGGGCTATCAGGCCGTTTTGAGCGTGGAAAGTCTGCGGCGCGACGCGGGAGCGGACAACGTGGTGCCCATGCTCTACCTGTTCGACACCCCCAACCCCGAAGCGGAAGCGGCGGCGGAAAGCTATCTTGCTGAGCTCACCGCGTCGGATTCTTCCCCGCTGATGTATGAGAGCAAAGCCACCCACCGGGCCCATTTCCGGGAGTTTCAGATGACCTTTGTGATGCTGGGAGGCCTTTTGTGCGCCATTATCGGCATCGTGGGCGTACTGAATTTCTTTAACGCCATGATGACCTCCATCCTGTCCCGGCGGCGGGAATTCGCGGTGCTGCAAGCCGTGGGCATGACCCAGAAGCAACTCAAAGCCATGCTCATTTGGGAGGGACTGCTGTACACCCTGGGCTCCGGGCTGATTGCCGGGCTTTTGTCCGCCGCCGTCAATCCTCTGGCGGGCAGACTGCTGGAACAGGGGTATTGGTTCTATCGCTATCACTACACGATTCTTCCTGTGCTGCTGATGATTCCCATATTCCTCCTGCTGGGATACGCCATTCCCGCCATCATGTACCGCCATGCTGCGAAACAGAGCGTGGTGGAACGCCTGCGGGAAGCGGAAGCCTGAGTGCCTATTCTTCGGAATTCCCATCGAATCTCCATATCACAATGCTGTTTTGCCCCTGGTGAAGACAGAACATCAGGATCGGAAGGAAGCGAGAAATCGCTGCCGCTTGTACCCACCGAAATAACCTGACAGACGCAAAAACAGCCGGGGGAGCCGGTGCTTACGTTGCGGGATTTCACCGGCGATGGCGTGAAGCATGTGAACCTCACCGTCCGAAAGGGTGAGATTTTGGGGCTGACCGGTCTGCAGGGCAGCGGCAGCAGCGAACTGCTCAGCTGTATTTTCGGCGTAGAATCTGTGAAATCCGGACAGCGGACGGTGGGAGCAGAGGAGGTGAAGACCGGCTCCATCCATGCCGCTATGAAAGCAAAGCTGGCTATGCTTCCTGCCGACCGAAAGGAAAACAGCGTGATTCCCGATATGACCCTGTTGGAGAATATGTACCTTTCCGAGCACACCCTGTCCGCTTCCCACCCCCACATTGTGAAGAGGGAAGAACTGCGGCGCTATGAAACCCAGAAGCAGGCCCTGTCCATCAAGGCTGCTAGTCCGGAGCTTGGCATCACCAGTCTGTCCGGCGGCAATCAGCAGAAGGTGTTCCTTGCCCGGTGGCTCAATACCCAGGCGGATATTCTGCTGCTGGACAATCCAACCCAGGGCATTGACGTAGGCGCGAAAGCGGAAATTTACCGACTGATTCTGGAGCTTGCCCGGCAGGGAAAGACCATTCTGGTCAACACCCTGGAAATCCCGGAGCTGCAGCAGGTGGCTGACCGTTGTGCCGTGTTCTATGGAGGGGAACTGGTAAAGATTCTGCCCCACGAGGAAATTGAGGAACATACCGTGATGCTCTACAGCACCAACGCAATTCAAACGGAGGAGATGTCCAAATGAGAAATAAATTGTCATTTGCCTGGAAAAACTATAGCTTTGTCTTTATTTTTGCAGCGATCTTCCTGTTTTACGTCCTTGTCAGCACCGGCCTGACCTGGGGCGGCGTGACCAACATTCTGCGCCACTCCGCAGTCATCGGCATCGTGGCGCTGGGTGCTGGTCTCGTCATCATCACCGGCGAGATTGATCTGTCCGTGGGCAGCGTGTTGGCTTTTGTGGCGGGCTTTGCGGTGTGTGTTTAACCTCACCGGTTCTGTGGTGCTGACCCTGCTGTTCTGCCTTGTCTGCGGCGGGCTGTGCGGCACGCTCAACGGCGTGCTGGTGGGCGCGGCGAAAATGCCCAGCTTTATCGTAACACTGGCAACGATGCTGATTCTGCGCAGCCTTTCTCAGTACTTCTGCCAGCAGCTGGGCGCGGAGCTCACCGGCGGCGGCAATTCTCTGTTCAAAATGTCCCGGGAATTTGCCAGCTACGACAGCCTCTACGGCTTCGGAAACGGGAAGCTGCTCACCATTCCCAACGTGGGCTGGCTGCTGATCGTTTTCACAGCTCTGTGTGTCTATCTTTCCACCTCCACAAAGTTTGGTAAGAAGCTTTACGCCATCGGCAGCAACGAAAAAGCCGCCCGGCTTGCGGGCATCCAGGTAAGCATGAACCGCACGGCGGTATTTGGCATCAGCGGCATCCTTGCAGGTCTGGGGGCTTTCCTGTGGATCGCCATGAACGGTTCCTGCGACCCGGCCACCACCGGCAGCAGCTTTGAGATGTACGCCATCGCAGCGGTGGTGCTGGGAGGTATCAGTATGAGCGGCGGAAAGGGGCGCACCGTTGGCATTCTGTTCGGCGCCTTGGGCTATACCATTATCGATAAGATCATCGTAGCACTGAAAATGGGACTGGTGACAGCGAAGCTGGAAGAAACGGCTGCGCATGTGGTTGCCCTGTCCATTCTGCTGCTGAATCTGCGTAAGATTCAGTGCGCTTTTTTGCAATTTGGGGATTGGTTGGTAGATTTTCTGCAACCTTGCGAAATAATGATGGTTATTCAGTAGACATTAACCTAATATGGAGGAAACACACATAATTCACATATGTTTTCGGGGTGAACGTTACTATGCCGACCCGGGACGTGGCATCGGCCCGGAGCCGGAGGGGTACTATCTTCCTGTTGTGTACTCATCCCACAATACGGGACATTTTGCGATAAACGGGGAAAAACAGTACAACGGCAAGCAGCATAGACAGAACATCCACAACCGGCTGTGCCCAGATCAGTCCATTGATGCCCAGCACGGCTTCCAGCAGGAACATGGAAGGTATATACAACAGCCCCTGACGGCTGAGATTGATAATCAGGGAAGGTGTTGCCGCACCCATCGCCTGCAAGGTGTTGGTTAAAACATAGTACACGCCAAACAGAATACTGGTGCTCAGTAAAATTCTGGAAAAACGGAAACCATAGGCAAAGGCATCAGAATTCGTCAAATACGCCCTCACAATCTGCTCAGTGAACAGCCAGCAGGTTCCTGTCAATACCGCGCTCAGCGCCAGCGCAAACAGGAGGGAAAAACACAGTACCTGTCGAAACCGTTTCCAGTCCTTCGCACCTACACAATAGCCCAGCAGGGGCTGTACCCCCTGTCCCAGACCGATGCAAACCATACCGGTCATCATCGTCACCTTCATGGCAACACCCACACCGGCCACTGCCATGTCCCCATATTGGGCCATGCAGCTGTTCATGATGATCTGGGAAACGCTCATCAGCAGGCTTGCCAAAGACGCGGGAATCCCAATCACAAGTACATTTTTGCAAATACCCTCCCCAACTGTAAAATCCCGGGGATGGATGCTGAGCATGGAAGTCCCCTTGCGGAAATAGAGCAGATAATACACCGCGGCAGCCACATTACCGATGACGGTGGCAATGGCAGCGCCCGAGATTTCCCAGCCAAGCAGCAGAATCATGATGGGGTCAAGAATCACATTCAGGAGGTTGCCCAGCAGCATACCGATCATGGAAACGGTGGCCTGTCCCTCTGCCCGAAGCACATTGGAATAGCAGTTGGAAATCAGCACGAAGGGGCCGCAGGCTGTGACGATGCAAAGATAGCTTTTGGCGTAATCCCAGACCTCCGCACTGGCTCCCATGAGTATCAGAATCTGGTCGAGGAACAACCAGAAAGCCAGGGACATTGCCGTGCCGATTCCCACACAACTCCACATACAGAAGGCAGAAACCTTTCTTGCGTAGTCCGTCCGGCCTTCTCCCACGGCCCGGGAAATGACGGAGGTGCCGCCCAGACCAAACACCGTTCCCACAGACATAAACAGCAGAAACACAGGGGTACACAGGGACACGGCGGCTACCTGCAAATCGTTATGGGTCTGACCGATAAAGAAGGTATCCGCAAGGTTGTAGATCAGCACCATCAGCATGGAGATCATGGCGGGGATGGCGTTTTTGCACACGGCAGCAGGTACGCTGCCGGAGCGGAAGGTGTCCAGTTTTTTGTCGTTCATGAGAATTGTCCTTTCGTTCGTTAGCATGCTATTGATAGCTTGCTATTAATGTATGCAAAAGAAATGGCTGCAAAATCGCAGCATTTCTCTAAAGCGTTTCGCTTACCTTTTGCAAAAGGGAACCGAACAGAATCCGTTCTTCTTCCGTAAGTCCGGACAGCAGGCGCTGTTCTGTTTGCTTCATGTGCAGCTGGGAATCGGCACAGCAGGCCAGCCCGGCATCCGTCAGGCGCACCATTTTGATGCGCTTATCCTCAGCACTGCCCAATGCTTCCACAAAACCTTTCTGCTCCAGTCGGACAACAATCCCGGCGGCGGTAGACTGAGCCACATGAAGTTGTCTTTCCAGCTCCTTTAGACTCATTTCCCGCCGGGGCATATCCTCCAGCAGAAGCAAAACCTTCACCTGGGAAATCGTCAGATCCTTGGCGCGAAGGGCGTTGTTGGCATCCCGCTGTAAAGCATCATGGATATGCTTAATGAGAAAACCGCAATCGTAGGTGTTGTTCATTCCAATCTCTCCTTTTTGTAAGAATATCACGATTTACGGCAAAAGTCAATAGCACGCTTTCATTCTTCGCGGTATATAAGAGAGATGTCCAGATCGAGCCTGGTGGTGCCATTCGGATACAGCTTCTAAAGTGGCTTATGCGCATCACAATAGCAATGGGAATGTATTTGACGAATGGGTATGCAGGTGAAGCATATTCAGGATTACTATACTTATGAAATGAAGCACAATGGTATGTCTGCAAACACGGTCATCCACCGTCACGCGAACATCCGCAAAGCACTGCAATATGCGTACAAAACGGGGCTGATTAACAGCAATCCCGCTGACTGTGTTCAGCGTCCCAGAAAAGAAAAGTTTCAGGCCAGCTTCTATAATGAAAAGGAGCTGGAGCAGCTTTTTAAAGTTGTGAAGGGTGACCCGGTGGAGTTTGCCGTCATTGTTGCTGCATTCTACGGTTTGCGCCGGAGTGAGGTAATCGGTCTGAAATGGGACGCGATTGACTTTGAACACAAGACCATCACCATCCGCCATACCGTGACCCAGTTTACCAAAGACGGTAAAAGCGTGATTGTGGAGAAGGACCGCACCAAAACGAAATCCAGCTATCGGACGCTGCCGCTGGTACCGCCTTTTGAGGAATTGCTTCTCAGGATGAAAGCACAGCAGAAGATGAACCGCAAGCTCTGCGGCAGGTCGTACTGCAAAAAGTATCTGGACTACATCTATGTCAACGAAATCGGTGAGCTGGTGAAACCCGGTTATCTGACGCAGCATTTCCCCAATCTGTTGGAGAAAAACAATATGCGAAGGATTCGTTTTCATGATCTCAGGCACAGCTGTGCCAGCTTGTTGTATGCCAATGGTGTCAGCCTGAAGGAGATTCAGGAGTGGCTGGGGCACAGCGATATTTCCACCACATCCAACATCTACACCCATCTGAATTTCGATTCCAAGGTTGCTTCTGCCAATGCGATTCTCGGAATCTACCCGGCTTGAGGAAGAGAGTGCCCTCCGATTGCCCTCCTGATTTTTGAAGCTTTTTTAGAAAAACGTGGAAATGAAAAACAAAGAAAAAGTACCCAAAACAACCGAAAATAGCTGTTAATGGGTACTTTTTTGGTGCACCAAGGCAATCCAAATCCGAACCGGTATCTGCTTTTTTGGTGGCTTCCTTCACATCGTCCAGAGTGATGGTTCTGGTTCCATCCTTGTAGTTGAAGGTGAGAACCAGCTTGTCATTGTACAGATAGATGGCGTTTACAAAGGCGTCGATCAGCATTTTGCGATGGGACTGCTGCCGTACATCCAGCTTGCGGAATTTGTGCAGCCAGAAGGTGACGAACTCCGGGCTGATTCTGGGCTCGGCAATCTTCTCATTGGCGATCTTGATTTCCAAATCCTCCTTGGCGGCTTCCAGTTCCTCAAGTCGGCTTTTGGTGGACTTGGTGAGGATGCCCTGCTGAATGGCGTTCAGAAGATTCTGGATGCCAGTTTCCGCTTCCCGGAGCTGCTGCTCATACAGTGGAAGGCTTGTATTTTCCCTGTCCTGCAAATCCATCACCATGGACACGATGGCTTCAATAGCTTTGTCGTCCATGACCACCTTCATCACTTCGTTGACCACCAGATCTTCCAGCCATTGCTTCCTGACGGGTTTCTTCTTGCAGTCTGTCCGCTTCTTTTTCACGGATACGCACTTGTAATAGTGGTGAATAGTGCCGTTCCGGCTTTTGCCGCTCTCGCCGCAGAGGTAAGCACCGCAGTAGCCGCAGAACAGTTTGGTGGTCAGCAGGTAATCGTCCTCGGCTTTGTGACGAGCCGGGGCTTTTCTGTTTTGCACCAGCTTCTCTTGAACCCGGTTAAACAAATCTTCCGGGACGATGGCGGGGATTCCATCGGGTACGATAATGTCTCGGTATTTGTACTCTCCGATGTAGCGGCGATTGCTGAGCATGTGCTGAATGCTGTTGAAGTTCAGAGGTTTTCCCAACTTGTTGCGGACTCCGCTCTCATTCAGCCAGTCCCGCAGCTCTTTCATGGTCGCGCCCTTGTCGTATTTCTTGAACACATCCAGAACAAAGGGAGCGGTCAGCGGGTCGATTTGAAAATGCTGTTCCTCGTCAATGATGTAGCCGATGGGCAGCGTGCCGCCGTTGAACTTGCACTTCAGCGCATTCTCCGTCCTGCCACGGATGACCTTTTCGGACAGATCCGCAGAGTAATACTCGGCGTAACCTTCCAGCACGGATTCCAGAATGATACCCTCCGCACCTTCGGAGATTACTTCCGTTGCGGACACGACTTTCACGCCGTTCCGCTTCAACTGTGCTTTGTACCGTGCGCTGTCGTAACGGTTTCTTGCAAATCTGTCCAGCTTCCAGACGATGACCATATCAAACAGCTTCTTGCCGCTGTCCTTAATCATCTCTTGAAAATCTGGACGGTTGTCCGTTTTGGCAGAATAGGCGCGGTCAATATAGTGGCGCAAAATCGTGATGCCGTTCTTCTCAGCAAAGGCGGTGCATTCCCGAATCTGACCATCAATGGACTCCTCCCGCTGGCTGTCGGAGGAATAACGGGCGTAAATGACTGCCTTCATTCTGCATCCCCACTTTCAAGTGTCAACGCCTGCGTCAATTCACGCAGCCTGTTTTCCAGCAAAGCCTTGTCCGGCAGGTGCAGGGTATAATCCGCAACCATGGTGGGGGACATACTTCTGCTCAGGGCATATTCCACAACTGTGTCATCTTTGCTGGTGCAAAGAATCAGTCCTACGCTGGGATTCTCATTGGGCTTTCTCACATCCCGGTCAAGAGCCTCCAAATAAAAGTTCAGTTGCCCCAGATGCTCCGGACGGAATTTATCCACTTTCAATTCGATCGCCACCAGACAGGACAGCGCACGATTGTAGAAAAGCAAATCAATGAAGAAGTCTGTGTTGCCCACCTGTATCCGATATTCCTCACCCACAAATGTGAAGTCCTGACCAAATTCCAGAATGAAATCCCGCAGATTTGCCACGATGCTCTTGCGCAGATCCTTCTCTTTGTATGGTTCCTTCACATCCAGGAACTCAAACACATAGGCATCCCGAAGGGCAACCAGTCCTTCACTTCTGGTCAGCAGTTCCTTGTGCTTCGTATCGGACAGCATGGTTCTTTCATAGAGCATACTGTTGATCTGTCGATCCAGTTCCCGCTTGGAGTAGTTGTTCGCTGCACAAAGCCGCAGATAAAACTCCCTTGCTTCGTCTGTCTTACAGCCGGTCAGAATCAGCAGATTGTTTGTCCACGAAATTTCTCTCACCAGTGGTGAGAGTTTTTCATTGCCACGGTAGGTTTCATAGAACTGCTTCATACGCCAGATGTTCTGTGCTGAAAAACCTTTGGAGGCTGGATAGCGATGACGGAGAAACTCAGAAAATTCGGTGACAACACTTTTGCCCCAGCCATCAGCCTCAACCTTCTGGCTGATGTAGGCGCCGATTTCCCAGTACATGTTGATCAGTTCCGCATTTACTGCCCGCATGGCACGGGTTCTGGCATTGTCGATGATCTCTACGATTTCATCGAACTGATTACCCATGAATGTCAAATCCTGATTCATTCCGTCTCCTCCTTCAGCATGTCCCGAAGGGGTTTTTTCAGCCGCTCATTGATGGGAGAGCCGGGGGCAAAGCACATCTCGATGAACTTGTCCATCTCAGGATATACCTTCTCGATTTTCATTTTTCCTTCATACAGCTTGCCCTGGGGCTTGTCCGTGCGACCAAAAATGTAATCCAGTGAAACATCAAAGTAATCCGCATACCGAACCATTACATCCGCCGGGACATGGGCTTCTCCGCTTTCAAATCGAGCAACCGCCGACTGCCGGGAACCCACAATCGCTGCAATCTTCGCCTGAGACAGTTTCGCACTTTGACGTAGCTCCCGTAGCCGCACACCGATGGTATTCATAACCGTCACCTCCTGATCTTTGTGTGATTATTATACCCCGTATCGCATATTAAGTCAATCCTAAATTAACATAACATCATTGTTTTCATAGGGGTTCGAGAACAAAACTCAAGCGCCCGCAGGGTGCGCAGCTCACAAGGAACTTGTGATTCAAAGGGCTTGGGATACTTCCCAACAAGCAGAAAACGCTCAAGTCTGCCGAAGCAGAAATGAGCGTGTTTCGCATATGGCGCGCCATATGCATTGCTTGCCGGTAGTATCCGGAATTCCGGATACTAGTAGTTATCCCGACTTTTGTGTTATACCGACTTTTCAAAAAAGGCCCACTGTGCCAACCGTTTTGGGCAGAAAAGTCGGTATAACATTTTGCTTTTTCAGTGGGAAGGAACCCGCGTTTATGCAGAAGTCGGTATAACC
>JALFXH010000119.1 GCA_022786965.1 Clostridiales bacterium | reverse complement strand
CTCCCGGCTATGTGGGCTATGAGGAGGGGGGCAAGCTGACGGAAGCGGTACGCCGCCGGCCCTACTGTCTGGTGCTCTTTGACGAGCTGGAAAAGGCCCACCCGGAGGTGCTGGGCATCCTGCTGCAAATCATGGAGGAGGGGGTTCTTACGGACTCCACAGGACGGCGGGTCAGCTTCCGCAATACCATCATCGTCATGACCTCCAACATTGGCGGGCAGATCCGGGGTGAGGGGCTGGGCTTCTGCGCCGGAGGACGCTCCGCTGAGATTGGGGAGGCAGTCCGGCAGGCCTTTTCCCCGGAATTTCTGGGGCGCATTGACCAGACGGTGCATTTTGACGCCCTGAGCAAAGGAGCTATGGAGACCATCGCCCGGAAGTATTTGCGGCAGCTGCAGGAGCGCGCTGCCGCCATGGGCACTCAGCTGCTGCTCCCTCCGGAGCTGCCCGGTTTCCTCATGGAAAAGTGCCCCGGAAAGGACGGGGCCAGGCAGCTGCGCCGTCTGGTGCAGAGCGAGGTGGAGGGCCCCCTGGCCAGCTTCCTGCTGCGCTGTTCCCGGAAACCCAGCCGTGTAAAGCTCCGGGTGGAGGGGGGCGAGATTTCCTTTTGCAGCTAATTTTATAGAACGTGTGTTTGAAATAATGGAGAAATTTCAGAAAAAGCGGGGGGAAAAGAAGAAAAAGATTGATTTTTCACAGGCGGGGTAGTATACTGTCCTCAAATGGAGTAAAAGGGTAGTAAAGTGGAGCAAAAGGGAAGGAGGGAAGCGGATGATCGGCAAATACAGCGCCAAGCTGGATGACAAGGGCCGGCTGTTTGTGCCGGCGAAGCTGAGAAGCGAGCTGGGCGACACCTTTTTTGTGACGCTGGGCGTCAACTGCGGTCACCGCTGCCTGACTGTCTACACCAGCGATGAGTGGCAGCGCCTTTCCGACAACTTCAACGCCCTGAGCATTTCCCAGCGGGCGGGGGCCACCAGCCTGATCTTCATGAACGCGGCGGAGTGCACCCCGGATAAGCAGTTCCGTTTCAGCCTGACCCAGTTTCTGCTGGACTACGCCGGCATCGATCGGGAGGTCATGATTGTGGGCCGGGCCGGTCAGGCGGAGATCTGGGACGCCAAGGAATTCGAGGCCTTTGAGGCGGAGAATCTGACCCCCGAAAAACTGCTGGCATCTCTGGAGGCAATCGGACTATGAGCGAATTTCATCATGTCTCCGTGTTGCTGGAGGAGTGCATCGAGGGGCTGAACATCAAGCCTGACGGCATCTATGTGGACGGAACATTAGGCGGTGCGGGCCATTCCAGCCGCATCGCGGCGAAGCTCACCACGGGAACGCTCATCGGCATCGACCGGGACCCGGTGGCATTGACTGCGGCGGGGGAGCGGCTTGCCCCCTTTGGCGACCGGGTAAGACTGGTGCACAGCAACTTCTGTGAGATGGACACCGCACTACAGAATCTTGGCATTGACGGCGTGGACGGCATTCTGCTGGATTTGGGCGTTTCCTCTCCTCAGTTGGACGACGGTCAGCGGGGCTTTTCCTACATGGCGGACGCGCCGCTGGATATGCGCATGAACGGCGAGGATTCGTTGGACGCGAAACAGATTGTGAATCAGTGGTCCTATGAGGAATTAAAGCGGATTCTCTACGACTACGGTGAGGAACGCTTCGCCCCCCGAATTGCCGCCGCTATCTGTAAGCGGCGGGAGGAAAAAGAAATCGAAACCACCCTGGAGCTGGTGGATATTATTCGCGGTGCTATGCCCGCTTCCGCTCTGCGGGAGAAGCAGCACCCGGCCAAGCGCAGCTTTCAGGCCATCCGCATTGCCGTCAACGACGAGCTGGGCAGCGTGGAGCGGGTTATGAAAAAGGCCATCCCCCTCCTGAACAAAGGCGGACGGCTGGCGGTGATTACCTTCCATTCTCTGGAAGACCGCATTGTAAAGAACGCCATGGCGGAAGCCGCCAAGGGCTGCACCTGCCCCCGGGAGTTCCCGGTGTGCGTCTGCGGCAAAACACCTCAGGTGAAGCTCATCACCAGAAAGCCCATTGTCTCAGGGCCGGAGGAGCTGGAACGCAACCCGAGAGCCAGAAGCGCCAAGCTTCGAATCTGTGAAAAACTCTAAGTCCGAAAGGAAGTCATCTCCATGAGTCAGAAACCGAAAATCCAATATGTTGGTCAGTTTTACATTCATGGAAGCGAAGCCCGCCAGCTGGAGCTTCAGGAAAAGAAGAAGCAGGCAAAAAGCAAGCTCCCTCTGGAGCGGCTACGCAAGATTGAGGTTGTTTATCTGGACCCGGTGGCGATCTTCGGCATCGTCACGGCTCTCGTGATGCTGACGGTCATGATTCTGGGCGTTCTGCAGCTTCGGGACGACTGGAAGGAATATCGGGTTATGTCCAACTATGTCTCCCGGCTGAACAGCGAGAACGCCGAGCTGCAGGCCGATTACCGCTCCCAGTACGATTTGGAGGACATTCGTATCAAGGCCCAGGCCCTGGGCATGGTTCCCAAGTCGGAGCTGGAGGTTCGGACGGTGTACGTCACGATTCCGCAGCCCGAGCCGGAGATGACCTGGCTAGACGAGCTTCAGTGGTTCCTCAGCGGCCTGCTTGCATAATCGGCCAACGGCCCCATACAATTGTGATATGAGCTGCGATGGGCGGCGAGGGTTTCCCTTGCTGCCCATTGTTGGCAATATCGGGAAGGGGTCGGACCATGGAAAAGAAGGAGTATGACCGCCTGCGGTTGAACACGGGCCAGCACAGGCGGGTGATGCTGGCGGCGCTGCTGCTGGGCTTTGCGGCATTCGCGCCGGTAGGGACGCGGCTGTATGGCCTGATGATCCGGGACTATGATTACTACGCCAAGCTTGCTCTGCGCAATCAGACCCGCACCACCTCGGTCATGGCCCGGCGGGGGGATATTTTTGACCGGAATATGGAGCTGCTGGCGTCCTCGGTGACGGTGGAGAACGTGTATCTGGACCCTCACGAATTAAAGCAGTCCAAGGCGGATATCGACGACCTGTCCCGGACGCTGGGGCAGATTCTGGAAAAAGACCCGGTGTGGATTGCCCAGCAGGCGGCGGATACCCGCAAGCGCTATAAGCAGGTAGGCGCTTTCGTTGACGAGGAAACAGCGGCAAAAATCCGGGACTACATCAATTCGAAGAGCATCTCCGGCATCCATCTGGAACCCACCTCCAAGCGGGTGTATCCCCAAAACAGCCTTGCCGCTCAGGTCATCGGCTTCACCAATTCCTCCGGCGACGGCTGCGAGGGGGTGGAGGCCGCCTATGATGGGTTCCTCTCCGGCAGGACGGGCCGGGTCATCACCACCAAGGGCAACAACGAGATGGATATGCCCTTTTCCTATGAGAACTATGTCTCCGCCCGGCAGGGCGACAGCGTGGTGCTGACCCTGGACGCCACGGTGCAGGCGTGTCTCGAAAAGCAGATGAAGGCGGCCATCGGGCGCTATGACGTGCAGAACGGGGCCTTTGGATTGGTGATGAACTGCAAGACCGGTGAAATTTTGGCCATGGCCACCTTGGGCAGCTACGATCCCAACAATTATCTGGAAATCGCCGACCCGGAGATAGCGGCACAGCTGGAAAACCAGCGGCTGAGCTATCTTTCCTTACAGCCGGACAGCGCGGAATACGCCGATGGGCAGAAAGCTTACACCGAGGCCCTGTCCGCCGCCAGGCTCAAGCAGTGGCGCAACCGGGTGCTGTCCGACGGCTATGAACCGGGCTCTACCTTCAAGGTGCTGACCATGGCGGCGGCCCTGGACTGCGGGGCCATTGACCTGAATACCTCCTTCCACTGTTCCGGCTCGGAACAGATTCCGGGCCGTGCCCAGCGCCTTCACTGCTGGCGCTCCGCGGGCCACGGGGCGGAGAAGACCCCCCAGGCCCTGCAAAATTCCTGCAACATCGCTTTCGCCCACATCGCCCTGAAGCTGGGCGGGGAGCGGTTTTATGAGTACATCGAAAAATTCGGGATTCTGGAAAAAACCGGAATTGATCTGGCGGGGGAGAGCAAGGGCGTGTTTTTCGACAAAGCGCTGGTGACAAACACGGATAAGTGGGGCACCGCCTCCCTGACCTCCGGCTCCTTCGGCCAGACCTTCAAAATCACCCCCTTGCAGCTGGTGCGGGCCATTTCCTCCGTGGTCAACGGCGGGAATTTGCTGGAACCCTACATTGTCTCTGAGATCATCGATGCCGACGGCAATACCGTCATGCAGGCGGAGCCGACAATCGTACGGCAGACCATTTCCAAAGAGACCTCCGACACCATGCGCACCCTGATTGAATCCGTGGTCACCGAGGGCACGGCGAAAAACGCCAAGGTGGCGGGCTTCTCCATCGGCGGCAAAACCGGCACCAGCGAGAAAATCGATGTGTTTGACGAAAACGGACAGCGGGTGCTGGATAAGATCGTGTCCTTTGTGGGCATTGCCCCCATGGACGATCCGGAGTACATCGTGCTGGTGGCACTGGACACCCCTTCCCGACAGACGGGCATCTACATTTCCGGCGGCGTCATGGCGGCGCCCACCGTGGGGGCGGTGATGGCGGACATTCTGCCCTATCTGGGGGTGGAGCGGCACTATGCTGAGGGAGAGGAACAGGGAAAAGAAATCGTATTGGAGAAATATATCGACTTGACAGGAAAGGATGCAGAGAGTAAACTAAAAAGAATGGGTCTGTCGGCACAATTTGTCGGAACCGGGGAAACCGTGACGGCTCAGATTCCCGAACCGGGCCAGACGGTGCCCGGCGGCAGTCAGGTGCTGCTGTACCTGGGGCAAACCCCGAAGGAAGAAACCGTGGAGGTTCCGGACTTTATGGGAATGAACCGCCAGCAGGCCAGCGACGCCGCGGGAAAGCTGGGGTTGTATGTCCTGGTCACGGGCAACGACGAGGTTTCCATGGAGGTCACCGTGACGGCCCAGAGTGTCCCAAAAGGGGAGAAGGTCCCCGTGGGCACTACGATTACACTGGAATTCACCGACACAGCGGCACGGGATTGACCGTGCCCGGGAGGATTGCGTTTATGAAGCTGAGAGAATTATTGAGAGACATTGAAGTTTTGGCGTGTACAGCGAATTTGGACGGGGAGATCACTGCCATTTGCTATGATTCCCGAAAGGCGGAGCCGGGCTGCCTGTTCGTGGCGGTAACCGGCTTTGCCGCCGACGGCAACCGTTTTATTCCCATGGCCATGGAGAAGGGAGCCGCGGCGGTGGTCACCGCCAAAAAGCCCGACAGGGAGATTCCCTATATTCTGGTGGAATCCGACCGGCTGGCGCTGGCGCTGCTGGGCTGTAATTTCTACGGCCGTCCCGCGGAGTCCATGACCATGATCGGCATTACCGGCACCAACGGCAAGACTTCTTCTACCCTGCTTCTCAAGCAGGTGCTGGAAAAGACCCTGGGGGCCAAAGTGGGCCTTGTCGGCACCATGGCAAACATGATCGGTGAGGAAGTGATTCCCACCGAGCGCACCACTCCCGAAAGCCTTGACTTGCAGGCCCTGTTCGCCCGGATGCGGGATGCCGGCTGCACCCATGTGGTGATGGAGGTTTCCAGCCATGCCCTGACGCTGGAGCGTGTAGGCGGCGTGCATTTCAACGTCGCCGCCTTTACCAACCTGACGGAGGACCATTTGGACTTCCACAAGACCATGGATGCCTACTGCGACGCCAAGGCAGAGCTGTTCCGCCGCTGTGACAAGGCCGTTGTGAACGCCGACGACAACTACGCGGGCCGGATTCTCTCCGCCGCTGCCTGTCCCGTGCTGACCACCTCTGTAACCACGAAAGAAGGCCTCCACGCGGAAGATGTGAAGCTGCACGCCGAGGGCATTTCCTTCACGGCGGTATATGAAGGAGAGCGGGAGCAGGTATCCCTGCCCATTCCCGGCAGGTTTACGGTGTATAACGCTCTGACAGTGCTGGGCGTTGCCCGGCAGCTGGGCATTTCCCTTCACGATTGCGCGGCGGCCCTGGGAACCGCCGAAGGCGTCAAGGGCCGTGTAGAGGTGGTTCCCACCCCAGGTACGCCCTACAGCGTGCTCATCGACTACGCCCACACCCCCGATGGACTGGAAAATGTTTTGCGCTCCGTCCGGGATTTCTGCAAGGGCCGCCTGATTTCCGTATTCGGCTGCGGCGGCGACCGGGATCCCATGAAGCGGCCCATTATGGGAAGAATCGGCGTGGAGCTGTCGGATATCGCCATCATCACCTCCGACAACCCCCGCACGGAGAACCCCATGGCCATTATCGATGATATCCTGAAAGGGGTAAAACCGGAATTGGGGGAATATATTGTTATGGAAGACCGCCGCAAGGCCATCAGATACGCTATGGACATTGCGGAAAAAAATGATATAATTGTCCTTGCGGGCAAGGGACACGAAACCTATCAGGACATCGGTGGGCAGAAGCATCACCTGGACGAGCGGGAGGAAGTCGCTGCCCACCTGAAGGAATTGAGGATGTAATATGGCAAAAATTACACTTCGGGACGCCGCCCAGTGGTGCGGCGGAACGGTGGAAGAAAAATACGCGGATCTGGTCTTTGACGGTGCGGGCAACGATACCCGCAGCCTTCAGAAGGGGCAGCTGTTCATTGCCCTGCAGGGGGCGCGGGATGGGCATGACTTTATCCCCGCCGCCATCGAGCGGGGCGCGGCGGCGGTGCGGTGCAGCAGGAAGCTGGGGGACTACCCCGCCATCATTGTGGGTGACCCCCGGACCGCCCTGGGCGACATCGCCCGGGAAGCCCTGAAGCGCATCGGCGCCAAGGTGGTGGCGGTTACCGGCTCCGTGGGCAAGAGCACCACCAAGGAGATGATTGCCTCGGTGCTTTCCGGCGCCTTCCGGGTCAGCAGAACCCCGGCAAATCACAATAACGACATCGGAATGCCCATGGCCATTCTGGATATGCCGGAGGATACCGAGGTGGCGGTGCTGGAAATGGGCATGAACCATTTCCGGGAGATTGCCTACCTGTCGGGCATTGCCCACCCGGATGTGGCGGTCATCATCAACATCGGCACCATGCACATCGAATTTCTTGGCACCCAGCAGGGCATCCGGCAGGCAAAGCTGGAAATCTTAGAGGGCATGACTCCTCAGGGGATGCTGCTGCTAAACGGGGACGACACCATGCTGCGCTATCTGGACGTGATGCCCGTGCAGAGAATCACCTACTTTGGCAAAAGCGATGGCTGCGACGTCCGGGCGCTGGATGTGAACCAGTCTGAGGGCGCTCTGCGCTTTACCGTGGAGGCCGGACGGCTGACCTTCCCGGTGGAAATGCAGCTGGAGGGCGAGCATTATGTGGCGGACGCCCTGGCGGCGGTGACCGTGGGCCTGAAACTGGGGGTTCACCCGGACAAGATCCGTCAGCAGCTGGAGTCCTTCCGGAATATGTCCGGGCGGCAAGAGATTTTCCAGGCCAGGGGCTTCACCATCATCAACGACTGCTACAACGCCGGGCCCGAGTCCATGGCGGCGGCGCTGAATGTACTGGGCAACCGCCCTGGCCGGCACATCGCTGTGCTGGGGGATATGCTGGAGCTGGGTGACTGCGCCCCGGCGGAGCACTATAAGATTGGCAGGATTGCTGCGGAAAAGGCGGACATGGTCTTCGCCTACGGCCCCCATGCCGGACGGGTTCTGGACGGCACCATCACCGGCGGTATGCCGGATACCATGGGCAGAGCCTATGAAAGCCGGGAGGAGCTGGTAGCGGCCCTGAACCGGGTGGTAAAACCCGGCGACGTCATCCTGTTCAAGGCCAGCCGTGGGATGCACCTGGAAAAAGTGCTGGAAGCGTTCCTGAAAGAGTAGAGATAACGGAGGACAACTTATGACACGTATTCTGATTACCGGTGTGGTGGGCTGCGCTCTGAGCTGGGCCCTGGGTCATTTCCTTCTGCCGGTGCTGCACGCCCTGAAGGCCGGCGCTTCCATCCGGGAGATCGGCCCCACCTGGCATAACAACAAAACCGGCACCCCCATCATGGGCGGCCTGATGTTCATTTTCGCGTCCATCCTGTGCCTGATCGGGAACCTTCCCTCCATGACGGACTACTCCGTGTTTTTTGTGCTGGTGCTGGGGCTGTGCCATGGCTTCATCGGCTTTCTGGACGACTTCACCAAGATTCGCCACCACCGGAATCTGGGCCTGACCTCAGCGCAGAAGGCCATGCTGCAAATGGCGGTGTCCGCTCTGTTCCTGTACGCCATGTATAAGGCCGGGGCCATGGACACCCACCTGTACATCCCCTTCTGGAACAGGAGCTTCGACCTGCATCCCATTGTCTACATTTTCTTTGCCATGTTCGTTATGGTGGGCTGCGTCAATTCCGTGAACCTGACGGATGGCGTGGACGGCCTGTCCAGCTCCGTGACATTACCTGTGATGGTGTTCTTCACGGCGGCATCCTGCGCGCTGGGGAAATATGATCTGGCGCTGCTGCCCGCTTCTCTGGTGGGCGGACTGATTGCCTACCTGACCTACAACTGGCATCCGGCCAAAGTTTTCATGGGCGATACCGGCTCCCTGTTTCTGGGGGGTGTGGTCTGCGCCATGGCTTTCGCCCTGGAGATGCCCCTGATTCTGATACTGGTGGGCTTTGTTTATATCTGCGAGACCATGTCGGATATTTTACAGATTTCCTACTTCAAAATGACTCACGGCAAGCGCCTGTTCAAGATGGCCCCCATCCACCACCACTTTGAGATGTGCGGATGGAAGGAAGAAAAAATCGTTCTCAGCTTTGCCGGTGTGTCTGCAATCATGTGCATTCTGGCCTGGTTCGGCATTTCCGGTCTGGTCGGATAACCCCTGATTGGAGGTTTGGCAATGGGGAAGGCTCTCCATGCCAAAGAGGAACGCCGTCCGTACGCAAGGCGGACAGGCGATACGGTTGATTACCCCTTTCTGATTCTGGTGCTGCTGCTTCTGACGGTGGGGCTGACCATGCTGTATTCGGCCAGCTACGCCCAGAGCGAGTATGACACCGGCTATGAAATTTCTACCAAATACCTGCAAAAGCAGGGTGCCTGCGCCCTCATCGGGCTGGCGGCCATGTTCTTTTTCAGCCGGATTCCAGTAAGAATCTGGTATCGCTTTGCGTGGCACCTGTATGGAATCAGCATTGTGCTGCTGCTGTCTGTGCTCGTTATCGGACAGGAGGTCAACGGGGCGAAACGCTGGATCAACCTGGCGGGCATTCAGTTCCAGCCCTCCGAGGTGGCAAAATTCACCATGATTGTCCTGTTCGCTCGGCTGACCCGGCTGTTCGGGCAGGACGCCAAGCGGTTTCGCTATGGGGTTCTGGGCTTCGGCGGGGCGCTGATGGGCATTCTGGTGCCGCTGGCGCTGGAAAAGCACCTGTCCGCCATTATGCTCATGGGCATGGTGGCGGTGGTTATGATGTTCGTGGCGGGCACCAGCCCCAAGTGGCTGGCAGCGGGTGCTGCCGCCGCGGCTGTGTTCGTTGTCATCTACATCAGCTTTATGGGCTACGCCGGTGACCGGGTCACGGCTTGGCTCCACCCGGAGCAGGACCCCGGGGACACGGGCTATCAGATCCTCCAGTCCCTCTACGCCATCGGTTCCGGCGGGCTGTTCGGGCTGGGCTTCGGCAAATCCCGGCAGAAGTATCTGTACCTGCCCTTTCAGTATAACGACTATATCTTCGCCATCTGCTGCGAGGAACTGGGTCTCATCGGGGCGCTGGCCATCATCGCCCTGTTTGCCGTAACCATTCTGCGGGGCTATTGGATCGCCCTGCACGCCGCGGACCGGTTTTCCACGGTTTTGGCAGCGGGTCTTGTCACCCTGATTGCGGTACAGACCATCTTAAATCTTTGCGTAGTCACGAACCTGCTTCCCTCCACCGGCATCGCGCTGCCGTTCTTTTCCTACGGCGGCACGGCGCTGGCGGTGAATTTGGGGGAAATGGGCATCGTTTTACAAATATCACGGTTTCGAAACCATAGAAAACTTCAGGAGGAACCCCTATGAACCTGATTTTTACCTGCGGCGGCACCGCGGGCCATATTAACCCGGCCATCGCCGTGGCAAATCAGATACGGGAAAAACACCCGGACTGCAAGATTCTCTTCATCGGCGCGGAAGGCCATATGGAGGAAAGATTAGTGCCCCAGGCGGGGTATGAGGTCAAGTGCCTTCCTGGCTCCGGCCTGAGCCGGAAGCTGAGTTTTGCTGGCCTGAAACAAAACGTCCACGCGGTAAAGTGCGTTCTGAGCGCGGTGGCCCGGTGCAAACAGATTATCCGGGACTTTCAGCCGGACGCGGTCATCGGCACCGGCGGCTATGCCAGCTTTCCGGCGCTGTACGCCGCCCAGTCTTTGGGAATCCCCACCTGCGTCCACGAGAGCAACGCCGTCCCCGGCGTGACCACCAAGCTGGCCGCCAACCGGGCTACCCGGGTGTTGGTCGCTTTTGAGGAAAGCGTCCAGTATTATAAGCACCCGGAAAAGGTGGAGGTGGTGGGCATGCCTGTGCGGAAGGAATTCCTGTTCACCACGAAGGAGCAGGCCCGGCAGACCCTGGGCCTGTCCGGCCAGGTGGTGGTTTCCGCCTTCGGCTCCCAGGGCGCCAAGGTCATGAACGAGACCATCGCCGATATGCTGCCCCTGGAGCAGGCCGACGGCTTCCCCTTCCACCACATTCATGCCACGGGCAGCTTCGGGAAGGATTGGATGCCCAAACGGGTGAAGGACAACGGCGTGGACTACGAAACCTGCGCCGCGCTGGACATTCGGGAGTATATTTACGATATGCCCATCGTGCTGACCGCCGCCGATGTGGTCATCGGACGGGCAGGCTCCGCCACCTGCAATGAGATTGCCGCCGCCGGAACCCCCTGCATTCTTATTCCTTCTCCCAACGTGACCAACAACCATCAGGAGAAGAATGCCCGGCTGCTGGAAGCGGGCGGCGGCGCGGTGGTGCTGCTGGAAAAGGACTGCACCCCGGAGCGGCTCTACGGCCTGATCCGGGAGCTGCTGGCGGATGAGGCCCGCCGGGCGGATATGGCCCGGAAGCTCCACGCCCAGATGAAGCTGGACGCGACGGACCGCATCTGCGCCATCGTGGAGGATCTGACCCGGCACTAATTCGGAGGAAACTTATGGATACAACACAAAAGCAGCGGCAGGAGCCCCAGAACCGCCGACCGCCGGAAACCGGAACGCCCAAGCGTACCCACCCTGAGGGGACGAAGGACACCCGGCGTCCAGCCCGACCGGAGGGGGAGAGACGGGATAGACCTGCCGGCCAGAGCGCCCAGCGTCCCCGGCCATCCGGGGAGCGCCGCCGCCCAACGGAAGAAACCAAGGACAGACCCCGACGTCCGGCTGCTCCGGCGGAAAAAGCCAAACCGGAAAAAGGGCAGAAGCGTCCTGACGGAAAGACTGCTGCCCCCCGGAAGCAGGAGAAAAAAACCAGAAACGCCGGAAAACGGCGTGCCCCGGCAGAGCAGGAGGATATTTCCACCAAAAAGCGGGCCTACGGCAACAGTAAGCCCAAGAAAAAGTCCGCCGTTGCTGCGCTGATGGACAGCATTGAGCAGTCGGCGAAGAAAAGCGCGGAGAAGCGGAAGAAGGGAAAGGGCAGCCGCCCCAAACAGCCTACGCCCGCCGTCATTTATACCCAGCCCGCCGCCTTCAACCGGAACCGGCTGATTGTTCAGCTGATTACAGTGACCGCTGTGGTGCTGGCGCTGGTGATTGGACTGTCCGTCTTTTTTAAGGTAGAGCACATCTATGTGTCCGGCGCGGAGGTGTACAGCGAAAGCTCCATCACCGAGGTCTGCGGCATCAGCAAGGGGGACAATCTGCTGACCTTCAGCCACGCCCGGGCCGCCGCTCTGATTCAGGCCAACCGTCCCTACGTCCGGGAGGTCCGTTTCGGTATAAAACTGCCGGATACCGTCAATATTATCATCGAAGAAGACGATGTGGTCTATGCCATCAAGGACCAGACCGGTCAGTGGTGGCTGATGAACTCCAGCGGACGGGTAGTGGAGCAGGGCAACAACACCAAGGTGGCCAACAATACCCAGATTCTGGGCGTTGCCCTTCAGGACCCCGTGCCCAATGAGCGGGGCGTGGCGCTGGAAAGCGCCCCTGCCGCCGAGGAGGACGCCACCGCCGCTGAGGGCGAGACGGCACCGTCCTCCGTCCCTGTGACTACCACCGGCGCCCAGCGGTTGGACGCGGCGCTGCAGATTCTCAAGGCGCTGGAGGATAACGATATTGTGGGCAGCGCCGCCAGTGTGGATGTCAGCCGGATTGACGACATCATTCTGTGGTACGGCACCCGCTATCAGGTAAACTTGGGCGACAACACCCGTCTGGAGCACAAGATTGCCTGCATGAACGCGGTGATCGCCCAGATGAGCGAGTA
>JALFXH010000094.1 GCA_022786965.1 Clostridiales bacterium | reverse complement strand
AACATGGGTTCGATTCCCGTACGGGTCACCATGAAATGAAGCTCGTTCCGAATGGAACGGGCTTTTTTTCATACTGCTGCACTTGGGGAATCGAACCATTCTAAATGCGAGTGCCCGGTGGGCACTCGCCGCCCGACGGCTGGACGGCGGGCGCTCCTTGATTTGATCGATTCCCGTACGGGTCACCATGAGAGAAATCCTCCCGCTTTTGCAGGAGGATTGTTTCATACCTAACCGCCGTACGGGAATCGAACCAGGGAACCTCTGTCACAGTTCCGTCAGTCCGCTTTCCCCTTCAGTACATCCACCTGTGTTTCCTCGGTCATGGTGCTGAGCCACGCGCCCAGCTTCTCCCGCAGACCTGCCGGCACCGGCAGGCCGCACAGCAGCATATTTTTCAGAACGCTGGTTGCCTCATACAGAATAAACAGCAGCGCGAACAGCTCCGTAATGCCCATCTTGACCACGCCGCAGGCGTCCAGAACATTTCGGGTATCTGCCGGGAGCCAGCCCAGCACATCAACGTGCATCATCATGTCAATTGCCGTGAACAGCAGCACACAAGCCAGCATCCCGGCCTTGCGGATGGCTCCGTCGATGCCCACGGCGGAGTTCCAGCGGTGGTACTTGGCCGCCCGCAGACTGCCGAACACCATGTCGGCGCAGACGGCAATCAGCAGCAGCTGAATGAACACATTGCCCATCAGGGCCGAGAAAAAGCGAATCAGAAAAGCGTTTACCATTTGCATTTGAATATCCTCCATTTTATTTTACGTCCATATGGACAAAATCCGATCCATGGATCTGGTATGCGTAGTGCACGGGCAGCGTCTTGACATAGGAAAGCAGCCTCGCGCCGGGCACGCCAAGGACGCGGAAGTCCATAGCCTTACCCCTGACGTGATAGCTGTTTCTCGCGCTGCCGGGCAGTTCGTCATTGTGAGCCTGACAGCGCACGCCGCTGGAAACCGTGGCAGGGGCGCCAAAATGCTCCCGCACCATGTCCGCAAGCGTGACAAGCGTTTTCTCCGGCTCCACCGGAAATCCGCCGCACCTGCCGCAGGGGCAGCGGAATTCCGACCGGGTGAAATAGCGGATACTTTGCCACCAGTCTGGGGCGGCGGTGTCAATATTGGCACTTTCTTTCGGTTCCTCCCCGCTGGCAACCACTTCCAGAATCCGCTTTTCCGTGGCTGCCCCGAAGATGCCGTCCACCTCCGTATCTTTCATATACGCCCGCTGGAAGTCAATGGTCGCTTTTTGGGACTTCTCGCCCCACAGGCCGTCAATTTCGCCCTTGTAGCAGCCTAAGTACCGCAGAAGGCACTGCTTCTGTTCCAGCGTCATCAGTAGGCCTCCCCGGTGATGGCTGTGTACTGCTTCTTAGTGATCACGCCCTTCTCGGCGAACTGGCGAATCTGCTTCCTGGTGTACGGCTTCAGTAACTTCCTGGTTTTCTCAAACATTCCCTACTTCTCCTTACAGATCAGCAGAAAAAGCAATGAACGCCGTTCCATCGTTATTGGATTGTAATTCGCAGGCTTGTCCTAAAACCGCGCTGCTAATGTTCTGGATAACGATACGCGCCGAATACCTTGAAGCCGCATTGCTTCCCATATCCGTAATGGAACGCCCACCACCATTTACATACACACGGAAACTGCCGGAATAAGACAATGTTGGGATTGCACGCATGGGAATCGGAAATAAAACAGGAAAATAAGCGCTGCTTGCAGCGTTCATAGTACCGGCAGCATACGCGGCATAGCCGGAGCCATCTGATTTTATCGTATAGTAATACCTCCGGCACTCTGCCAGCTCCGCCCCGTAGCCCTTTGGGTGATATTCCGGTATTGTGGCAGCCGTATACACCCCGGAGTACAGCGCGGCCCATTTCAGAACGCCGCCGCTGGATGTAATTGTGACTTCTCCGTCCGCGAAGCTGATGGACGCTTCCCCGGATGCCATGCCGACAAATGCGCTGGTCTCCCCGGTGGGCGGGAATTCCAGCTTCTGCCGGATGGTTCCGTTCAGGGTCAGACCCACGCCAGCCTCATAGGAAACCGTGCCGCTGTCCAGAATCCAGCGGTCCGCCGCGTAGGGGATCGTGCCATGATTACCGCCGATATCCGCCTGTGCCACCAGATTGGTAAAATCGCTGTTGTCCAGCAGATTGCGGGGGGCTGCCTTTCGGACGGCGGAATAGGGTACGCCGCCAAAACCGCTTAGTGGTACCATACCTTGCATAAAAATGACCTCCTTCGTTTTCGGCTGTACGCCGTGCCTGCATTATAGTGGGCTTTGGACAGGGTTTCGTCAAAATATTGGCGCAAAAAAATGTCGAAAGGAAATATCGGGAAAAAAGCCCGGTTCCGAACAGAACCGGGCAGCGCTTTCGTATCACATTCTGTCAGAGCATTCCCATCAGTTCCGCAAGAAGTCCGCACTGCCGCTGGGCACGGTCAGAAAGTTCCCGGAATACCGCCCCGGTCTCCGGGTCAACCGCCCGGGCGGTGTACTCCGCCATACAGTTGCGGGTTCGGTGGTAGCAGCCCCTCAGAAGCCGCAGCGTGGGCTCCTTTCCCGGCTGGGGATATTTCAGCTGTCCGCCATCCTCGCCCCGGAGCACCTCCAATCCCCGCAGGCAGGCGGAGGTTGCCCCCTCCTCCCGGTACAGCTGCGCCGCCTTCTCTCCGGCCTTCCCGGAAAGCGATCCAGCCAGCTGCCGGTAGGCCGCCGCCAGGGCCGCCGACTCCCGGCGAAGGCCCCGGAGGCCATCCTTCGGCACCGCCGGCGGCGAATTCATCACCCGCTGCCAGACCTCCCGGCTTTTGTCCATCCGTTCCATTCCCATCCCCCCTCGGATAGTATAGGCGGCAGGCCCGGTTTTTGTGAAAAATAATACTTTCTTTTTTCGAAAATATGTGCTATAATCCGAACAAGGAATCATCCTCAGGAGGTGCCGCCATGCCCAGAACCAGTAACAAAGCCGAGCTGATCATGGATTATGTCAACCAGTTTATTCAGGAAAACGGCTACTCCCCTTCCGTGCGGGAGATCGGCGCGGCGGTGGGTCTGCGCTCCACCGCATCCGTCAGCTACCATTTGCAGGCGCTTCAGGAGAAGGGTCTGATTCAGGCTCCCGGTGCCAAGGGGCGCAAGCGGGCGCTGGTCACCGGCTCCCGGCCCGGTCAGATTCCCGTCATCGGCGTGGTCACGGCGGGCCTGCCCATTCTGGCGGTGGAGAATCAGGAGGGCACCATCCCCTGGGCGGAAGCCGGCTGCTTTGCCCTGCGGGTTCGGGGCGACAGTATGATAAACGCGGGCATTCTGGAGGGGGACAAGGTGGTGGTCCGTCCCCAGCAGAGCGCCGACAACGGGCAGATCGTGGTGGCCCGGATTGATGACGAGGCCACCGTCAAGCGGCTCCTTCGCCGGAACGGTCAGGTCTGGCTCATGCCGGAAAACGACAACTATTCCCCCATCGACGGCACCCACGCGGAGATCATCGGTGTGGTTAAGGGCGTTGTCAGAGAATACTGAGCCAAAGCCTTCCCCTTTGGGGAAGGCATGGAGCTACCGCATTTCCCTTGCGCACATTTGTCCGCAGCTGGCGAAAAATAATGCTTGACAAATGGCTTGCGATGGTGTATAAAGACTTCAAGCTAATAAAGTAAACCACAGACGCGGAAGTAAAGCTGTCAGCGCATCCACAGAGAGTTCCCCACAGCTGAGAGGGGAGCGAAAAGCGGAGCAGCAAATGGGCCGCCGAGGGCAGGGGGAACGGGAGTAGTCCCTAGTATCTTCTGACGCATTGCCAGCGTTACGGGGCACACGGCGTGTTTGCGCCGGATGAGCGGTCGGTTTTACCGGCAAACAAGGTGGTACCGCAGAAAACGTAGTTTCTGTCCTTGTTCCCTTAGGGGAACAGGGGCTTTTTTCATTCCCGAAAGGAGAAACGCATATGATAAAGAAATTACCGGGGAAACGATGGCGGCGGCAATGCCGCAGATAATGCGTGGCCCGCAAGGCGGGCGGCTAATGCGTGCACGACTGGTCTGTCTTTTGTAGACCATTGGGTGTGCTCGGTATCGTTCTATTATTTCATTGTTTCAGAATAAAATAGTTTCAAACAACATAAAGGAGTATTTACCATGAAAAAGGTTATTTCTGTTATCTCTTCTCTGATTCTCACCGCTTCCCTGCTGGCTGGCTGCGGCGCATCCTCCGCTCCCGCCGCTACCACCGCCCCCGCTCCTGCCCCCACCGCTGCCGCCGAGACCCAGGCAGCCGAAACCGCTGCTCCCGCCGCCAGCTATAAGGTCGCCATCGTGCAGCAGCTGGATCACTCCTCTCTGGACGAAATCCGCACCGCCGTTTCCGCGGAGCTGAAGGCCAAGGCCGATGCCGCCGGAATTGAGCTGACCATTTCCGAATACAATGGACAGAACGACCCCACCATGCTGGGCCAGATCGGCGCCCAGGTCATGGGCGACCAGGTGGATATGATCATCCCCATCGCCACGCTGGCGGCTCAGACCATGGTCACCGCCGCTGAGGGCACCGACACCTCCATCGTCTACGCCGCCATTTCCGATCCCGTGTCCGCGGGCCTGACCGGCCTTGACAAGGTCACCGGTACCTCCGACGCTCTGAACACCCCCTTCATTCTGGACATGATGCTTGCCGCCAACCCCGACATCAAGACCGTGGGTCTGCTCTACTCCAACTCCGAAGCCAACTCCACCATGCCCATCGCCGAGGCCAAGCAGTATCTGGAAAGCAAGCAGATCAGCTACATTGAGAAGACCGGCAACACCACCGACGAGATCGTCACCGCCGCCACCTCTCTGGTAGGCCGTGTGGA
>JALFXH010000079.1 GCA_022786965.1 Clostridiales bacterium | reverse complement strand
CGATGGCGATATTCTTCTCCTTCTGAAGCTTGCACACCAGCTCAATAATGGTTTTCTGCACGGACACATCCAGTGCGCAGGTAGCTTCGTCCATGACGATCAGTTCCGGCTCCAGTGCGATGGCCCGGGCAATGGCGATTCTCTGTCGCTGACCGCCGGACATATTGTGGGGGAACCGGTCGGCAAAATCACCGGGCAGGTCGACTGCTTCCAGATATTTTCTGGCTACTGCGTCCTTTTCGGAAGCCTTGATCCGTCCGAAGTTCAAAAGAGGTTCGCAGATGATGTCCCGAATCTTCATCTTGGGGTTGAAGGAACCGCTGGGATCCTGAAAGACCATCTGGATATACTGGCGGGTCTGGCGCAGTTCCTCGCCCTTCAACTTGGTCAGGTCTTTCCCCTTGAAGAAGATTTCTCCCTCGGTAGGGGTATCCAGCCGAACCAGAAATCGCATGAAGGTAGACTTGCCGCAGCCGGATTCTCCGATCAGTCCCAGCGTCTTGCCCCGGTAGAATTTGAGGTTCACATCATTGCAGGCGGTCAGCTCCCGTCCGCCGGAGGCGGGGAAGCGCCTGGTAACGTGCTTTGCTTCCAGAATCATGTCTTTTTCATCAAACATAACGCACACCTCCCAAAGAAGGAACCGCATCCAGAAGCTTCTGAGTGTAGTCACTGTGGTTTCCGTTGAGAATATAATCCCGATTTCCAATATCGGTGATTTCCCCGTTTTTCATCACCACGATCAGGTCGGACATATAGGCCGCGACACCCAGATTGTGGGTAACAACAATAATACTGGTACCATATTCCTCCCGCAGTTCCATCATCTGCCGGACGATCTGTGCCTGGGTGGTTACATCCAGCGCGGAGGTAGGCTCGTCTGCAAGCAGCAGCTTGGGCTGGAAGGTCATAGCCATGGCGATGCCCACCCGCTGGCGCATGCCGCCGGAAAGCTGGAAGGGATAGGAGTTCATGATATTGTCGCCGCTGGGAAGACGCATACGTTCAAGCATTTTGATTCCCTTTTCCCAGGCGTCTTTTTTGGAAATGGCTTCGTGGGTGCGGATGTATTCTACGAACCCATCCCCGATTTTTCGGATGGGATTCAGCATAGCGCCGGAGTCCTGAAAAATCATGGAGATATCAGTGCCCCGGAGCGTGCGCCACTGGTCGGGGGTGTTTCTCAGCAGAGACGTTCCTTCAAACAGAATGTCACCCTCCGTGACCCTGCCACCACCGGCAAGCAAGCCCAGAACAGCGCGGATTACGGTCGTCTTACCAGAGCCGGATTCGCCTACAAGGGAAGCGATTTCTCCGCGTTTCAGCGTCATGCTGAAGTTTTTCACCGTGGGTCGATCCTTATAGCAGATCGTAATATTCTTAATTTCCAGCATCGGCGCCTCCTTATTCATCTCTGGGATCCAGAACATCCCGGAGCGCGTCACCCAGCAGATTAAAGACCACCACAACAAGGAAAATCGCAGCGCCGGGATAGATCATCATCCAGGGTGCATTCTGGATAAACTGTCTGCCCTCGTTGAGCATCAGACCCCATTCCGGGGTGGGCGCCTTCGCGCCGAAGCTCAGAAAAGACAGACCTGCCAGCTCCAGCATCATGCCGCCAATGTCGGTGGCTGCCGTGATGACCAGCGTGGGGATGACGTTGGGTAGCATATACTTTGTCAGAATATAGGGGGTCTTAGAGCCGGTGACGATGGCAGCGGACACAAAATCCCGGTTTCGTATTTTCAGAACCAAACTGCGGGCCAACCGGGCGTATTTCGTCCAGCTCACCAGCGCCACGGCGATAACGGCGTTTTTCACGCTGGCACCCAGAACACCGGCGATGGCAATGGCGAACACCATACCCGGGAAGGAAACCATCATGTCGGCAATGCGCATGATAATGGTATCCACCCAGCCGCCGAAATAACCTGCCAGAACCCCCAGCACACTGCCCAGCACGAAAATGATAGCGACCACCGCAAAGGTTGCCGTGAGACTGGTACGCGCACCGTAGATCACCCGGGCAAACACATCCCGCCCCAGCTTGTCTGTACCGCAGATATGCTTTGCACTGGGGGCTTGCAGAGCATCCTTCAGCACCGCGTCCGTGGGGCTGATGCCGCCGGTGATCACCGGGGCAAAAATGGCACCGAGAATAATAAGAAGGGCCAGAAAAGCGAACAGGCAGAAGGCTTTATTCTTTTTTACAAATTTCATATCCTGTTACCTCTTTTCCCGCATTCTGGGGTCAATATAGCTGTAGGAAATATCCACAGCCAGATTGACCAGCATATAAATCAGCGAGATCCAGAGTACATAGCCCTGAATCAGCGGATAGTCGTAGGAGGTGATGGCGGAGACTGCCAGATTGCCGAGACCCGGATAGGTAAAGATGACCTCCACAACCGCGGTGCCTCCCAGCAGGGAACCAAGGGACAGTCCCAGCATGGTGATCAGCGGCAGCAGAGAATTGGGAAACACATTGCACCACAGAATCTTCCACTCCGGCACACCTCTGGCTCTGGCTCCCGTCACATAGTCTTGGCTCAATTCCTCTACAATGGCGGTCCGAACCTGCCGGGTGTACTTGGCGGACATGGCGAAGGCCAATGTCACGGAAGGCAGGATCAGAGATTTGAAACCGCCGCCGGAACAGACCACCGGCAGCCACTTCAGCCTGACGCAGAAGAATAGCATCAGCAGCAGACCCACCCAAAAATTGGGCATGGACACCCCGAAGAAGGTAATGCCCCGAAGGGCGTAGTCAAGTGGGCTATTCTTGTGGGTGGCCTGGGCCATACCGATGGGAACCGCAATGAGCAGCATCAGAAGCGTGGAGCAGATGGAAAGCTTCAGAGTGGGCCACAGACGGCTGAGCAGCAGCGCGGACACCGGCTTGTGGAAGGAATAGGAGGTTCCAAAGTCTCCCCGCAGGCATCCTGCCAGCCAGCTGAAATACTGCACGAGCAGCGGACGGTTTAAGCCCAAAGCCTCCCGGGTTTCCTGAACAATTTCCTCGCTGGGCACCACACCGGTTGCTGCGAACATGGTGCGCACCGGGTCGCCGGGGGCCAGATAGGTAATCAGGAATGTGAGAAACGTGATGCCCAGCGCCACAATGACGATTTGAAGCAGCCGTTTTCCAAGTTGTTTCGCGTTCAAATAATTCTCCCCTTTCCTTGGAAAAGCTCCACCGGGAAATGCTCCCCGGTGGAAGTCCGTTTGTCAGGCAGCGGGATAGATGTCGGTGGTGACCCAGTAGTAGTCAGCCGTGTTGATGGCGGCGCCGCCAACGGCAGAATTCCGGGAAATCATGGAGGAGTTGTAGTATCCCAGAGGAATGGCGGCAGCATCGTCGATGAGAATCTGCTGGAGCCGCTGAATGATTTCCTTTCGGGCAGTATCATCAAAGGTCTCCTGGAGCTTTGCAAACAGAGCATCGTACTCATCATTCTGATACCCGCAGTAGTCAGCGCCGGATACGGACCACCAGGCATTCATATATTCGCAGGGGTCGCCGGTGCCCACGGTGGTCCAGTTGGAGCTGTTGATATCGAAGTTACCGGACTGGTAGGAATCCCACTGGCCGGCGCCATCGGAGATAATCAGGTCAATACCGATACCCACCGCATTCAGCTGCTGCATAACGGCTTCGGCAAAGGTATCGAGACATCGGTTGGGATAGGTCACATACTTCAGAACGATTTCCTTGCCGTCCAGTTCCCGGATGCCGTCGCCGTTGGTATCCACAATGCCGGCGGCATCCATAATTGCCATGGCTTCCTCTGGATCGTAGGGATCAGGATTTACAAGATTGGCGTAGCCGAAGTCCAGATTGGAGGGTAAAACGGAAAAACCGGCTGTGTACAGACCACCCACGGTGACGGAGCACATGGTTTCACGGTCAATTGCCTTCATGATGGCATGACGCAGGGTTTCGTTGTTTAACAGCTTGCCTTCAGAAACATTCAGGTGGCAGATGCCGGTACGAACACCGCTGGCAATGGTAACGGTGTAGTCAGGATCGTCGCGCAGCTTATGCAGATCCGCAATATTGGTGATGTTCTCCGCCAGATCGATCTGACCTGCCTGAAGCGCCATCGCCTTGGCGGAAGCATCCCCCATGTAGATAAGCTCAATGGAAGCGTAGGGCACTTCGCCCCTCCAGTAGTGCTCATTGCGGACAACGGTCATGCCGACATGCTCAGTAAATTTGGAAGCGGCATAGGGACCGGTGCCGATGGAAGCGGATACATAGTCAGTGGTATGCTCCACATCCAGGATAATCATAACGGGATAACAAAGATTCTTTGTCAGATCCACAACCGGTGCGGGGGTCACAATGGTGAGCGTATTGGAAGTGTCATCCACAGTCATAACAGATTCTTCGGCCAGGAAGGTCTTGGGCTTGGAAGAACCGGCAGCGCCATCTCGGAACAAACGCTCAAAGCTTGCTTTTACAGCCGCAGCGTTACAGGGACAGCCGTCGGAGAACTGAACGCCATCCCGAATGTGAAACACCCACTCGGTATGGTCATCGCTCACGGTATAGCTGTCGCACAGCCAGGGTACAACGTTCATGGAGTTGTCAAAACGGAACAGGCATTCGCCTATGCCATAGCGGGAGCAATTCCATGCCGTGTTTACTTCCTGAGCGGGGTCAATACCGATGGAATACTCCTGAATCCCAAAGGACAGGGTTCGGTCAGTGGCGCTGTCGTGCTGGGCCTCATAGGCCTGCTGGTTGACTTCGCCCTCCCGGTTTTCAGCAACGGGACGGGTCGTTGGGGTGCTGCCAGAGTCGGAGCTTCCGCATCCGGTCATGACACCGGCGGTCAGCAGGACAGACAGCACAAGGGCAGTGAGTTTCTGGAACTTTTTCATTTGCTTCATCTTCCTTTGTTTTTATTTGTCCCATTCTGATCATCTAAGATTGCTTGTATCCGGTCTGCTGTGAAACAAAAAACCGACTGCAACCATCGTTACAGTCGGTAAAAAAGAAACACAACAAGACACCAGTGACCGGGCAGCACCCGGACATACTGATGCGGTGAACCAAAGAGCTTTCCTATCGTCCGTAAGAATCTCAAAAATACAAAGAATAAGCAGGTCTCCTGACTTAAGCTCATCGCGCACCGCGCCTTCCCGAGTGTCATGCCTCAGTGACATCATGCGGCTTGCTCGCCCTTACAGTGACGGGATCGTCCCGGACTTTCACCGGGTTCCCTTTCAATCCATTGCTGGAACTTACTCTAGTGGCATATATGACCAGAATATGAACTTGTTATCTGAATTATACAACGAATGAAAATGAATGTCAATAAAACGTTATGGAATTTGTACTGGTGTTATCGTTCCCGGCAACATTATAATCTGCCTGCTATGAAAGAGAAAATACGGATTTGAGCATATTGTATTCCAAAACAGGCATGATGCCATCAGGTATCGGAATAAACATAATCCAAGCCTGTCTTCAGAATCGTGAGCACATGGTCATCCGCAAGGGAATAAAGGAGATTTTTTCCCTCACGGCGAAACTTGACCAGACGCATCCGTTTCAGAATCCGAAGTTGGTGGGAAGTGGCGCTTTGAGACAGCTCTGCCGCCTCGGCAATCTCATTGACACACATCTCCCGCCCTATCAATGAAGAGAGGATTTGGACTCTGGTGGGGTCATCAAAGCCTTTGAACAACTCCGCAATCAGAATGATTGTCCTTTTATCTGGAATTTGCATATGCTCCCCTTTCTGATGCTGGTTCTTGTATTTCCTGTTTTTCGGTAAGAAAGCAGAGAAAGCCTTTCTCAATCATCGACATTGCACATCGGGGTTTATATGCGATCATGTCCTGATACTGCGTCCCGTTATCGATACAGGGCAGCTGCACGATCCGATTGCTGCTGAGTATGGATGCCGGCAGTTTCTCCGACCAGAGATAAGTGTTTGGCATCCTCTGCAAAAGCTGGATTTGAGACATTCGATCTACTGTATAAATCTGTTTGCGCAGGGCTTCCTTTTTGTTCTGCAGCGAGAAATTATCCCGATGCACCAATTCGATGTAGTCTGACAGATTGTCCTTAGTAAGTTGATCATATTTTGCGAGGGGATGATCTGCGCAGAGCGTTACGAGATATTTCAAAGCTCCTAAAGGCAGAAGGGAAAGCTCCTTAGCAGATGCCTGTTCTGAAAAATAATCCTGATATTCCACGCAATAGCGGATGATAGATATTTCTGCATAACCGCCGTCCAGAAGTTCCAGCGCCTGCCGGGGATGACATTCCCGGATCATGGCGTCCAATCCTTTTTCCAGCTGTGCTCCGGATAAATAATCCTGAACCGCCGCGACATAGCGGTAAGACCGGGGAAGGCAGACGCGGAAGCGGTTTGACTGTGTATTGCCCGGTCCCATGCGATCCATAAAGTCCGCTTCCCGGAGGATATTCCGGGCATGCTGCAGAAATACCGTGCCTTTTTCTGTTGGACGGACACCTTTTCGTGTTCGCTCAAAAATTTCGAATCCGACACTGGCCTCGGTATCCCGCAGGATCCGGCTCAGATTCGGCTGCCCCATATAGAGGTTCTCGGCTGCCTGGGAAATGGAACGGGTGCGCTCAATTTCAATCAAGTATTGAAGCTGCTGTGTATTCATAATCATAGGTTTTACCGTTAAAGTGCTAATCCAAATTTCGAATGTCAGTGATCAGGGACGGGATTCCATGCATATTGTTACCTCCGATAAATGAAATAATAAATCGCGGCAGCCTTTCAGACTGCCGCGAACGTTTTTACGCAACACAAACCCGCAGGAGCGATCCCCTGCGTTTTCAAATTCTTGTAGTTCTTCTGACTTGCATCTCAAACGATTTCTGCCGCTGCCTTCTCAGGTTTCCCCAATGACCGGCTTCCGCCGACGCAGCAGACTTCTCGATGCTTACAGCACCGTTTACGTGCGGGGCTTTTCACCCACATTCCCTTTTTAATCCCCACAGCCGGCCTGCGTACCGTGGGGCCACAAGAATGATGTATTCAATTCACTGCCTAATATCGCTGATAACCGTTACTCAATTACGTAATTTCCTCTGTTTCCATGCGTACATGACCGTGAAAGCAAGTCCGGCGGCAATCCAGGAAGCGATGTAGATTCCAACGATGCATTCCATGGTCTGGTAGACAGGAAGCACAAAGAAAATGCCGGCAACGCGCAGCAGGCATACCGTGGCAAGGGTGGTCAGCATGGGCTTCAGCGTGTCTCCCATGCCGCAGCAGGCGCCGGTAAAGGCTTCTGCCAAAGCGTAAAACACGAAGAAGGGCGCCATCATTTGTGTGTAGCGGATTACCAGCGGAATCACCGCCGACCGATCCCCGGCGGGTACGAACCAGCTGCCGATGAATCCCGCGCCGAAGTACAGCACCAGACTTACCAGCGCAACGGCTCCGGCGGACATAGCAGTGCCAAGAAGCACGCCTTTCTTCACCCGACCGGGTTGCTTCGCTCCGATATTCTGCGCCGTGTAGGTAGTCAGCGCCGGGCTCATAGCGTCGGCAATGAGCCAGATCAGCAAATTCATCTTGTCACAGATGCCCCAGGCAGCAATGCTGTCGGTGCCCATACCGTTTACGCTGGCCTGCACTATGGAGTTCGCAATGGGGAACAGAATGGACTGCAAAGCCAGAGGAAAGCCGGTTTTGATCATGGAGGACATATGCTCGGCGCAGAAATGCAGGTGCACCACAGGCTTGGGACTCTGAATCTGTTTCATCTTTTCCAGCATCCGGCTGGTACAGACCACACTGATGGCCTGAGCGAATACCGTTGCCAGGGCCGCGCCCTGAACACCCATGTGGAAAGCGCCTACCAGCAGGAAATCTCCCACAACATTCAAAATCGAACTGAGAATCAGTACATACAGCGGACGCCGGGAATCTCCAAAGGCGCGGAGGATTCCTGCGGTCATGTTATACAGCACCATGGCCCAGATACCACCGAAATAGATCCGGCAGTAGGCCAGGGTCTGGGGATAGATGTCCTCCGGCACCGCCATGATGCCCAGCAGCCAGGGGGTCAGGATGACGCCGGCGATTGCGCATACCACGCCCAGAACCAGTGCCACGGTGTTGGCTGTCAGGACACAGCAGCGTAAGCCTTCCTCATCCTTTGCGCCATAGTATCCCGAAATCAAGATGGTGGCACCTGCCGCCAGACCATTCATGAAGTTGATAGGAAATTTGAACAGGGTATGCACCGAGTCTATGGCAGCAAGTCCTGCCTTTCCTGCAAACTGCCCCACGATCACTGCGTCGGCAGTGGTGTATAACTGCTGAATCAGGCTGCCCAGTATCATGGGCAGGATGAAGGCGGTCAGCGCCCGGGGAATGCTGCCATGGGTCAAATCCAGTTGTTTCTTTGCTGCCATTTCAAAAAACCTCTCTTTTTCGTGAAAAGACGCGGCAGCCAGAGAATCCTTTTCGGATTTCCTGACTGCCGCGACCGTTTTTACGCAACAAATACACACAGGCTGTCCTGTGCTAATTATGATCTCCTGCAGTTCTTCTGACTTGTATCTCGGGCGATTGCTGCCGCTGCCTTCTCAGGTTGCCCCAATGACCGGCTTTCGCCGACGCGGTCAGAATCTCGATACTCACAGCACCGTTTCGTGCGGGGACTTACACCCCATTCTCTTTTCAGCTTCCCAACCATCCATGCGAATTGGGGAGACACAGGAAGAATCGTATTCTCTTGGTATTGAGGATATCAAAGAAAAAATGGTTTGTCAAGACCAGGCGTGTTCCTTTGCGCACTTTCGGATAATTTAAATAATCATTGTAACACTTGCACAGCGACTGTGCATAATTTACCTGCTATATTGACTTTTTGTCTCAGCGTTGATATAATTCGGTCAACGAGGATACTGTTGCCGGAAACAAGGGGATTGTCCTAAATTGACATTGTAAAAACGGCATTCGCATCTTTGACTGAACGAATTGTGTGCACGTTATCAAGTGAATAAGCTGCATGGCGTCTCCTATTATGACTGCCCGATGGCAGGTACGGAGATTAGGAAATCCGGTTAGAGTCCGGAGCTGCTGCCCGTTGCTGTAAATGCAGGAGTTTGTATTCATGGAGTGATCTGGTCACTGGGAAACTGGGAAGGCGGAATACAAGCGCAGGAA
Source organism: Clostridiales bacterium (assembly GCA_022786965.1). Taxonomy (GTDB): domain Bacteria; phylum Bacillota; class Clostridia; order Oscillospirales; family Oscillospiraceae; genus Faecousia. The sequence continues at coordinate 13,103 of JALFXH010000079.1, read as the reverse complement.
GATTTCTTCCCCAATGCATGAGCCAGAATATCGGCCATGATCGAGCTTGGAGGGCGTCGTGGTAATGATTCTATGACGAAGGACAAGGTTAGGGGCGAAAAAAACGGTCGCATTGGCATTTTGTATGCCAATGCGTTTTTTATGCCCAAATCTATACTGTAAAGCTGTTTATTTGAGCATCGGGAAAACTGGTATGGAGCGGGGTGTTACGGATATGGGAAAACAGAAGAAAGACTATGTCGGGGATCAGATTAGCGAATGGTTTGAGAGTCAAATTCGGGATCGTACCAATATGGCTCTGAAACAACGCAATGAGCAGTTTGGTATAGACCATGCAACGGATACCGACGAGCAGCTTATCGACTACGTGAAACAGTGCGCTGAAAAGCTGGGTCGCGCACCCTGTATGGAGGAGGTTATCGGGGGAAAGGTGATATCAGAACGCTTTGGCGGGTGGATAAAGCTGCTGAACGCCGCAGACCTGCCTGTGCCCCGCAGTGTGCCCAAAAGGGAACGCAGACAAATATATAGGGACGAATACAGGCGGCAGACCAAATTGCTGAAACAGGAAATAAGGAGTAATCGGAAAACACAGCGGGAAAACCGATTAAGGCAAGCGGCGATTTCCAACGCTGAGAAGGCTGAACGCCTTCAACGGGATATGGCGTGGGGCGCAGAGCATGAAACGGATACTGACGATGAACTGCTGAATTATGTCAGGCAATATGCAGCTGACTTGGGGCATACTCCGTTTTCCCGGGAAGTCCCCGGAGCGCAGTATATTTCCCAACGATTTGGCGGCTGGGCGGTTGTTCTGACCCTTGCTGAGCTGCCTTTGCCCAAAGATATGCGCCCTCCCACAGCCAGTCAGCTCCAGAAATATCAAAATAATCAAAATAGAATAACGTAGTTGCGCCGAAGCAATGGAAGCTTTTATCAGCAATGAGATAACAGAAGATTGCTGGTAGGTGTTATAATCTTGCCAATATTTGGTCCGTGTATTCCCCCTTACATGGATCGTGAGGATAAGCTGTCTGATTGCCCATGGACAGTTTTATGACCCGATGTTGCTGACCCTTATGGGGCGGCAACATCGGGAGTATTATGCATTTTCCATCTGCCATCTGGAAGAGAGCGGCCATATGATGAGAAAAACATTGGAAAATTCCTGTTGCATTTTTTGCTAATTGTTGCTACAATAAACGGGAACTGAATACTCAGATGGTTGGTGCCGCTGTTCCGCTTTTTTGCGGGGCAGGGGGTAAAAGGGAAACAGGTGAAAGACCTGTACGATCTCGTCACTGTGAATCGGAGAGCAGCGCTGCAAAATGCCATTGCGAAAGCGAGAAGGCGCGGCGCTGTGATGACCCGAAAGTCAGGAAACCTGCCAGCCATTGGTACAGGGTGGAAAACACCTGGGTCACGAGGAATTGGCCGTGCCGAACACCACTGCTTTATGCGGTAAGCTTGGATTGCTTTGAGAGACCTTCCTCTGGGGAAGGTCTCTCTTTTTTCGCAGACCTGTCGGTTTTTTAGCCCTGAACCGTGTTCTCTTCAAAGAATTTTGTGCGAAAGACACAAGGAGGAAAAATTATGAACACGAAAAAGACAAGTACCCTGATTGCCGCTGTGCTTGTGGTGGCAATGCTGCTGTGTGCCTGCGGCGGCACGGCAGCGCCTACTGCGACCCAGGCTCCCGCAACCGCGGTCCCGGCTGCTACAGAAGCCCCGGCAGCACCGGAAACCGAAGCCGTGGTGGACGATCAGGCCGCTGCGGATGAAGTGGCTGCGCTGATTGATGCCATCTATGTACAGCAGCGCACGGCAGAGACCGATGCCCAGTGTGCGGCGGCAAAAGCTGCATGGGATGCCCTGACCGATGCCCAGAAGGAGCTGGTGGAGGGCGAGAACGCCGACCCGGATTACTTCGGACGGGATACCGGTGATGCCGGTCTGGACGATCCGCTGAACGCTGACGGCATCGGGCAGAAGGAAATTCTGGTGGTCAGCTTCGGCACCTCCTTCAACGACAGCCGTGTGAAGGATGTCAAGAGCATCGAGGATGCCATTCAGGCGGCCTTCCCTGATTGGTCTGTGCGCCGGGCCTTTACTGCTCAGATCATCATTAACCATGTGCAGGCACGGGACGGCGAAGCCATCGACAACATGGAGCAGGCCCTGGATCGGGCGGTAGCCAATGGTGTCAAGGAGCTGGTGCTCCAGCCCACCCATCTGATGCACGGCGCGGAATATGACGAGATGATGGACGCGCTGGACGCTTACCGGGACAAGTTTGACAAGATCGCCGTGGCGGAGCCTCTGCTGGGCGAGGTCGGCTCTGACGCTACGGCTATCAACGCCGACAAGGAAGCGGTTGCCAAGGCGGTTGTTACCGATACGGCGGCAGACGGCGGCTTTGCCGACGCGGCTGCGGCAGCGGAGCAGGGAACGGCCTTCGTAATGATGGGCCATGGCACCGCCCACGTTGCCAAGGTTACCTACAGCCAGATGCAGACCCAGATGGGCAAGCTCGGCTATGACAATGTGTTCATCGGAACCGTGGAGGGCGAGCCGGAGGAAACCGCCTGCGAAGCGGTGATCGAGGCTGTGAAAGCGGCTGGCTACAAAAACGTGATTCTGCGCCCCCTGATGGTGGTTGCCGGCGACCATGCCAACAACGACATGGCAGGCAGCGAAGAGGACTCCTGGAAGAGCCTGTTTGAAGCCGATGGAAGCTTTGACAGTGTCACCGCTCAGATTGCGGGTCTCGGCAGCATCGCGCAGGTGCAGGATCTCTATGTTGCCCACACTCAGGCAGCGATTGACACCCTGAAGTGATACTCCCTTTTGCCCGGAGGCTTGCGCCTCCGGGCATTGGAAGGGCATTTTTCCTGTCGAAAGCCTTCCTTTGTCTCAAAGAAAGGCTTTCCAGAGGAAAATCTCAGGAAAGGATGGATTTACTATGAAAAAGACCATAAGAATCATTCCTGTGCTGCTGGCTGTCCTTCTGCTGGCAGGCTGCGGGGCACCGGCTGCACCGGCGGTTACTGCCGCGCCCACCGTGGCGGAGGAAACCGCCGCCGTAACTTCGGCAACCCCGACGCAGGAGACGGAACCTGCCGTGGCTGCAAAAGTGCTGCCGGATGGGGAATATACCGTGGACTTTGAAACCGACAGCGGCATGTTCCGGGCAAACGAAGCCTGCAACGGCAAGGGGACGCTGACGGTGAAGGATGGGATACAAACCCTGCATGTCAGCCTGCAATCCAAGAAAATTGTCAACCTCTATGTGGGCACGGCGGAAGATGCCCAGCAGTCCGGGGCAGTATGGTTGGAGCCTACCCTGGATACGGTGACCTACAGCGACGGTCTCAGCGAGGATGTGTTCGGCTTTGATATCCCGGTAGTGTCGGTAGGTCAGGAATTTGACCTTGCCATCATCGGCACTAAGGGTGTGTGGTACGACCACCGGGTCAGCGTTCAAAACCCGGTGCCGCAGGCAGGAACGTATACCTGCGAGGTGACCTTAAACGGCGGCTCCGGCAGGGCAAGTGTAGCGTCCCCGGCGGAGATCAGCTCAGATGGAGAGACTCTCACCGCGACGATTCAGTGGAGCAGCCCCCACTATGAATACATGATTGTGGACGGCGTTCAATATGACCCCATCCAGCAGGAGGGCAACTCCACCTTCCAGATTCCCGTGGTACTGGACGCGGACATGGCGGTCAGCGCCTCTACGGTTGCTATGAGTGAACCCCACCTGGTGGAGTATACGCTGTATTTTGACAGCGCCACGCTGGCAGGAAAATGAAGATGAAACGGTTTGTCCCGTGGCTACTGACGCTGACCATGCTCCTGTCCATGCTCAGCGGCTGTGCCGCAGAGCAAAGTGGGGAGGACGAAAACAGCAGCTGGATACCGGAGCGCAGCATGGAGCTGCAATTTGCCACCCAGTTTCAGGTTGACTACTATGCCGGTGGCTACAAGCTGATTACGCTGGGGGACGGCAGCCGTTTCCTCACCGTTCCCGAGGGATGCCAGGTGCCGGATGCCGCACCAAAAGATGCGGTGCCGCTGTATCAGCCGTTGGGCAATATTTATCTGGCTGCAACCTCCGCTATGTGCCTGTTTGACGCGCTGGACCGGCTGGACGCCATTTCACTGTCCGGCTCCCGGGCGGAGAGCTGGTACATTGACAACGCCCGTAAGGCGATGGAGGACGGGAAGATCCTCTATGCGGGAAAGTACAGCGAGCCGGACTACGAAATGCTGCTGTCCTACCACTGTCCGCTGGCAGTGGAATCCATGATGATCGGACATGCCTCCGATGTCAAGCAAAAACTGGAGGAGCTGGGCATTGCGGTTCTTACCGACCAGTCCAGTATGGAAGAGCATCCTTTGGGCCGCACCGAGTGGATCAAGCTCTACGCCGCTTTACTGAACGAGGAAGACAGGGCAGAGGAACTGTTTCAGGAACAGGTGGCGTACCTGAATGAGGCACTGAAAGCGGAAAGTTCCGGAAAAACCGTGGCTTTTTTTCACATCAGTTCCTCCGGCTATGTGGTGGCCCGGAAAAGCGGAGATTATGTCACCAAGATGCTGGAGCTGGCCGGCGGACAATATGTCTTCAAAGATTTGGGCGATGCGCAGACGCGAACCTCCACGGTGAATATCGAGATGGAGCAGTTCTTTGCCGCTGCCAAGGACGCGGACTATATCATTTACAACAGTACCATCGGCGGTGAAATCCACTCCATGGAGGAGCTGCTGGAAAAAAGCCCGCTGCTGGCCCAGTTTCGGGCGGTGCGCAACGGGAACGTCTGGTGCACCCAGAAAAATATGTATCAGGAAACCACGCAGTTGGGCCAGATGATCCAGAGCTTCCGGAAAATCTTCTCCGGGGAAGCGGATAACCTGACGGAGCTGCCCTTCCTGTACCGGCTGGGATAAGAAAAGAAAGGCTGTGGCGCGATGAAGAAAAGAAACGCGAATGGAGAAGCAGAGGGGCTGCGGCTGGGTAATCCCGGCAGGTTTTGGACGGTGATGCTGCTTCTGTGGGGGCTGCTCCTGCTGACGCTGCTGCTCAATGTCAATATCGGCTCTGTTTCCATTCAAACCAGAGATGTGTTTTCCATGCTCTGGGACGGAATCCGTCACGGCGTGGGCAGCTCCACAGAAAGCCAGATTCTGTTCAGCATTCGGATACCCCGGATGCTGCTGGCGGCAATCCTGGGGGGCGCTCTGTCGGTCTCCGGCTATTTATTGCAGGTATTCTTCCGCAATCCCATTGCGGGACCTTTCGTGCTGGGAATTTCCTCCGGCGCAAAAATGGTGGTAGGCATTACCCTGATTTTTCTGGTCCGTTTCATGGGGAATATCAGCCCGCTGACCCTGATTTTGGCAGCTTTTTTTGGCTCGCTGCTGATTACCTCCGTGGTGCTGCTGTTTGCTCAGAAGGTGCACAGTATGTCTATGCTGCTGGTTATCGGCATTATGGTGGGCTATATCTGCGGCGCGGTGACGGACTTCTGCGTCACCTTCGCCGACGATCATGATGTGGTGAACCTGACCAACTGGTCCATGGGCACCTTTTCCGGGGCCAGCTGGGAAAATGTGAAGCTGGCGGCGCTGCTGTGCATTCCGGGGGTGCTGGGGGCGCTGGCGCTGTGCAAGCCCATTTCCGCCTACGCTTTGGGGGAAGGGTATGCCCAGAGCATGGGCATCCGTGTAAAACCCTTCCGGGTGCTGCTGATCGCCCTGTCCAGCCTGCTGTCTGCCTGTGTCACGGCGCTGGCAGGGCCTATTTCCTTTGTAGGCATCGCCGTGCCCCACATTACCCGGAGCCTTCTCAAATCGGCAAAGCCTGCCTATGTGATTCCCGCCGCTTTTTTCTGCGGCGCGGTGTTCTGCGTGTTCTGCGATTTGATTGCGCGGACGGTGTTCGCACCCACGGAGCTTGCCATTGGTACGGTGACATCGATCTTTGGTGCGCCGGTTGTGATTTACATGATGGTCAAGCGCCGGCAGAATCAGGAGGTATGACATGGAACCCTATTTCAAAACAGAAGACATGGCAGTAGGCTATGACGGGCATATCCTGATTCACGACATCAATATCCGTCTGGAAAAGGGGAAAATCCTGACCCTGATTGGCCCAAACGGCGCGGGAAAATCCACAATTCTAAAATCCATCACCCGGCATCTGGAAACCATTTCCGGGAAGGTTTTCGTCGGCGGACAGAGCTTACAGCAGTGGCAGCCGAAGGAGCTGGCAAAGCAGGTGGCTGTGGTGCTGACAGACCGCATCCGCCCGGAATTAACCACCTGCGCGGAGGTCGTCGCCATGGGACGCTATCCCTATACGAACCTGTTCGGGCGGCTGACGGAACAGGATAAAGCGGCGGTTCAGGAGGCGCTGGAGCGTGTGCATGCGCTGGATCTGGCGGGGCAGGATTTTGCCACCTTATCCGACGGGCAGCGGCAGCGGATTCTGCTGGCCCGGGCTTTGTGCCAGGAGCCGGAGGTCATCGTACTGGACGAACCAACAGCCTATCTGGATATCCGCTATAAAATTGAGCTGCTGGACATCCTGCGGGAAATGGCGCAGCAAAAGCAGCTTACGGTGATTCTGTCCCTGCACGAAATCGACCTTGCCATGAAGATTTCGGACTATCTTCTGTGCGTAAAAGGAGAGACAATTGCAAGCTTCGGAACGCCGGAGGAAGTGCTGAAAAACCACGTCATTGAACAGCTTTACGGCATGGAATACGGCAGTTATAACCTGCTATTTGGCAGCGTGGAGCTTCCAAAGCCGGAAGGCGAGCCGAAGGTTTTCGTGATTGCCGGCGGAGGCTGCGGCATCCCGGTATACCGGGCGCTGCAAAAAAAGGGGATTCCCTTTGCCACGGGAATTCTTTTCGAAAATGACGTGGATTTTCAGGTGGCCCGGGCGTTGAGCAGCAATGTGGTTTCGGCCCCCGCGTTTGAGGAAATCACCGACGGACAGTATCAGCAGGCAGCAAAGCTGCTGCTGCAATGTCAGTCCGTCATAGACGCAGGGACACCCATTGGAACAAGGAATCTCAAAAACAAGCAGTTACTCCAACTGGCCCGGGATAAGAAAATTCCCATCTATGCTGCAGCTATGGCTTAAGGTAACCAATATATTCCTTCCAGCAGGAAGCCTATATGAAAAGAGGGAATGCTATGAAAGGAATCGCATACGGTGTGGGTGTCGGTCCCGGAGATCCGGAAATGATGACGCTGAAGGCTGAGAGACTCAATAAAGAAAACAGCGTTTTTGCTCTGCCCGGCAAAGAACCCAGAGATACTGTGGCATACAGGATTGCGGCGGCAGCGGAAAAGCATCCGTGACCTCCCACACCTCTGTGACCGTAACCGACGGCATCGCTTATGCCGACCTGACCTGGAGCAGCGCCAACTATGACTACATGATCGTAGATGGTGTCCGCTCCCAGCTTCCACAGGAAGCAGCCAAACAGGTACTGATCATGGCCTCCGCAATCATCGTGGCGGGTGGCATTTGAAACGGCTGAATGCGGCGTAACTGCAAAAATCCCAGCCCGGAGGACTGGGATTTTTGTATAACGAAAACCACGCGATAGACGCATGGTCCAGAATATTGCTGAACACCCGGCCAAGGGCTTCCCGGTTGAGCGGCAGGCATCGTATTACCAGACAGGACATTTGGCATCAGAACCGCACCGTACTTCCCACAATAGGGGCAAGCATTTTTTTGAGGCGTGCGGTTTTTTGACTGACAGAGTTTTCTTATCAGGGGGATGAAATTATGCCCATGTAACGGCTCTGGCACTTTTTGTTGCAATTTGGCGCGGCTGTGGTATACTGATGATAAATTCTGCTGCGGAGGCTGTAACCATGGGCATTTTGGTAATCGGCATGATTTTCGTGGATATCAAGGGCTACCCGGAGGCAACCTTTATCCCCACCGGGCGCAATGTGGGACGGGTGGAGCGGCTCCACGGCGGCGTGGGGCGGAACGTGGCGGAGGACATCGCCAACTGTGAGCTGCGGCCCACGCTGCTGAGCCTGACCGATGAAAGCGGCGATGGAGAGGATGTGCTCAAAAAGCTGCGCAACCACAAGGTGAACACGGACTACATCCGCAAAACCCGGGACGGCCTGGGCACCTGGCTGGCGGTGTTCGACAATGCGGGGGATGTGGCGGCATCCATTTCCAAGCGTCCGGATATGATGCCCCTGGTGGAGGTTCTGGACCGGCAGGGCAATGAGATTTTTTCCAAAGCCGACAGCGTCATCGTGGAAATAGATCTCGATAAGGAGATCATCAAGCGGGTGTTCCGGCTGGCCCGGAAGCACGGAAAGAAGGTCTACGCGGTGGTTGGAAATATGAGTGTGGCGCTGGAACGCCGGGACTTTATAAAGTCCACGGACTGTCTGGTCTGCAACATTCAGGAAGCCGGACTGCTGTTCTTTGAGGATTATTCCCATGCGAAACCGGAGGAAATGGCGGATATTCTGGCGGAAAAAATTGCCGCTGCCCAGATTCCCGGTATGATTGTGACCATGGGCGCCGACGGCGCGGTCTACGCTAATCTCGCGGGGGAGAAGGGGTACTGCCCCGCCCGAAAGGTGGATGTGGTGGATACCACGGGGGCGGGAGACGCCTTCTGCGCCGGGGCGGTCATCGGCATGACCTACGGCAGCGGGATGCGGCAGGGCTGCGAGATCGGCTCCATGCTGGCGGCCTCGGTGATTGTGACCATGGAGGCGGTGTGTCCCCGGTTCCTGCCCCGGGAGCTGGGATTGGACCGAAATCCTGTGGAGGGCGTATGAGCTACAAGCGGATTTTGACCATTCAGGACATCTCCTGCGTGGGTCAGTGCTCTTTGACGGTGGCGCTGCCGGTGTTGTCCGCCTGCGGCCATGAGACCTGTGTGCTGCCCACGGCGCTGCTGTCCACCCATACCGGCGGTTTTGGCAAGCCGGCGGTTGTGCCGCTGTCTAATACGCTGCCGGAGATCGTGGAGCATTGGAAAGAGAACGGAATTACCTTCGACCTGATTCTGACGGGGTATCTGGGAAGCGTTTCGGCGATCCAAACTGCCATGCGCGTCATGGACACCATGCTGTCGCCGGGCGGGCTGTGCGTTGTTGACCCTGCTATGGCGGATCACGGCAGGCTGTATTCCGGCTTTGACGAGGAATATGTCCGGGAAATGAAAATGCTGTGCGATCGGGCCCATGTGATCCTGCCCAATCTGACGGAGGCCGCGCTGCTGTCCGGGATGCGGTATGAGGACAGAACCGACGAAGCCTATGCCCGGCGGCTTTTGGAGAGCCTCCCCAATGAACGGGTGATTCTGACGGGGGTAGGGGAGAAAGACACGGGCCTGCTCCTGCGGGATGGGGCAGCCGTCAGACGCTATTCCCACCCCAGACTGCCGGGCAGCTACAGCGGCACCGGCGACCTGTTCGCGGCTGCCTTCACCGGCGGGCTGGCGGCAGAAAAAGGCATGTATGAATCCGCGAAAATCGCGGCAGACTTTACCTGTAGATGCATAGAATATACCGCGGCGGCCCCTGCCCACTGGTACGGAGTAAAATTTGAGCCGGTGCTGCGGTCCTTGGCGGAAATGCTGGAAAAAGAGTGAAAAAAGCAGAATTTCCCTCTTCCTTTTTTGAGCCAAATCGGGTATAGTTATGTCAACTGTAAAAAGGGAGCGTTGGCATGGAGGAATCATCGAAAAAGCGCGGCAGGCAACTCATGTGGGTCCTGATTTTGATATTGACTTTGGCGGCGCTGGCGGCAGCGGCGTGGTTTGTGGCATTCCGGGTGAACCGGTTTTCCCTGGAGCTTGCGCTGACGGGGGAGCCAAAGCTTCAGCTGGAATATGGGGACAGCTTTACGGAACCGGGCGTAACCCCGATTCTGCGGGGTACGTTGTTTCTAAAGGAGGGTTATACCCCCGATAAATTGGAAATTCACCGGGAAACGGACCTGAATGAGGGGAAACTTGGCAAGTATACCATAACCTATTCGACGGAGTTTCTGAACTGTACGGCGGAAGCCCGGCGGGAAATCCGGGTCATCGACACGAAAGCCCCAACCATCACCCTGAAGGAGGACCCGGAGGGGTCTCTTGTGGAGGGCGTGATCTATCAGGAGGCGGGATTTACCGCCACCGATAATTACGATGGCGACATTACAGACCGGGTGGTTCGGACAGAAGAGCCGGGGCTTGTAACCTACGCCGTTACGGATTCCTCCGGCAATCCCGCCGTAGCCCAGCGGAAAATTCCCCTGCGGGACATGATTCTGCCGGAGATCCAGCTGGAGGGTGGGGAAGACTACGTCATCACCCTGGGCACCCGCTATGAAGAGCCTGGCTTTACCGCCACGGACAACGTGGACGGCGACGTGACGGCCATGGTGCAGGTGGAGGGGGAAGTGGACTGGCTGACGGCGGGCACCTATCCCATCACCTATACGGTTACGGACAGCTGCGAGAATACAACCGTGGTCACCCGGAATGTGGAGGTGGCGGTGCAGCCCTGGCAGGACACGGTCTATCCGGAGGGTAAGGTGGTCTACCTGACCTTCGACGATGGTCCCAGCGCCTATACGGCGGAGCTTCTGGATGTGCTGGACGCCTACGGCGCCAAGGCTACCTTCTTTGTGGTGGGCTCCGGCAGCGGCAATATGATGCGGCAGATTGTCAAACGGGGCCACAGCATCGGCATCCACGCCGTAAACCATGACTACGGAAAACTCTATGCCAGCCCGGAGGCCTACTTTGACGACCTGATGAAAATGCAGTCTATCATCTATGACAATACCGGCGTGAAAACCACCCTGATGCGGTTTCCCGGCGGCAGCTCCAATCTGGTCAGCCGCCACAGCTGCGAGGGCATCATGACCTTCCTGACCCAGGCGGTGCAGGACGCGGGCTTCCAGTATTTTGACTGGAACGTGTACTCCGGCGACGCGGGGGAGACAAAGCGGACGGAAAAAGTGGTGGACAATGTGATTGCGGGCATCCAGGAGCATAGGGTCTCCATTGTGCTCCAGCACGACATCCACAAATACAGCGTGGACGCGGTGGAGGATATCCTCCGCTGGGGAAAACGCAACGGCTACAAGTTCCTGGCGCTGCAAAGCGACAGCCCCGGCTTCCATCACGATTTGAATAATTGACAGATACGGCGGCCCCCGCGGGCCGCCGTTGTTATGATTCGAATAGCTTTTTCAGCTTCCAGTCGGAGTAAATGCGGAACACGGTGGAGCCTAAGAGAATGCCTACCGCCATGATACCGGCGATCGCGGCGGTGTGCATACCCTGCCGGGCAAATTGATCCATCTGCCCCAGCACCGCGTAAGTCATGGTGTAGTACACGCCCGCGCCGGGAATCAGGGGGAAAATGGATACGACCAGATAGGAAATTGCCGGATATTTGCGCACCCGGGCCATGATTTCGGAATAAACCGAGGCAAATAGCGCGGACCAGAAGTAGCACACGATGTCGCTGCAGCCCAGTTCTCCGGCAACACGGTAGATGAGCCAGGACAGCCCGCCGCCGATGGTGCACAGAATAGCGCCGGGGCCGTGGATATTGAACAAAATGGAAAAGCCCACGCAGCCCAGGGCCGCGAACAGACACTGCACGCCGATGGTGTAAGAAATGGCGATTTGCGACACCGGCATTCCCCATAAAAGGCTTGACAGATTCCACGCGCCGGCGGTGCCCAGAGCGATGGCAGCGGCCACCAGAAACACCTGCACCACCCGGTTGAGACCTGAGTTGGTATCTCCGTAGATAATGTCCCGCATGGCGTTGGTGAACAGCAGTCCCGGCACCAGAATCATCAGCGCGCCGATGATAACCGCGTCAGATCGCTGACAGATACGGGCGGCGCCCAGCCCGTAGGCCAGCCATGCCATAAAGAAGGCGGCGGCGATGGTGATGAAGAACTGGCTGACCCGGCGCTTGCCCAGGACCCCCGTTACCAGTCCCACCAGCAGGCCGCAGACACCGGCGCACAGGGCGTCCAGGGCGCTGCCGCCAAAGAACAGGCAGAAGCCGAAGGCGCCCAGAAAGTTTCCCAGTCCCAGCATGGCAGGGGAGTAGACCCGGCGGTTTGCCAGCGTGTCGGCAAGCTGCTGCTGGGCTTCCTGAGGGGCGGGGGTGTTCCGGCAGAAGGAGCGACCCAGGGCGCTGAGCCGTTCCACGCTGTCCAGGTCGTTGCCGTGGCTGCCGATGCGGCGCATCCGGGTGATGGGCAGCCCCTTCTTGGTTAGCACGGTGACAATGAGATAGTTGGGAATGGCAAAGACCTCGGCGTTGAGACCGTAAGCCGAGAGCACCCGGCTGACGCTTTCCTCCACCCGGAAGGTCTCCGCGCCGCTCATGGCCAGCTCATAGCCCAGGTCGCTGGCCAGGTCAATGAGAGTAATATCGTCCATGGGAATCCTCACAAGTCAGAATTTCGGAGAACAGTATATCATATCGCCGGGAAATAGCAAGAGGAGAGTTGTGGAATCTGGGCGGCGAGTGAAAGGCGGAATGCCGAATGCCTGAGCGGCTCCGTTCGAGGTGCCCAGAGGGTGAATTGCCTGGGTCGCAACGCGTTAGCGACCGCCGGCTGTCTGACGGCGCTGGTAGAGCTTGGCAAGGCCGCCCTCGCTGGTCTCCCGGTAGCGGTGATCCAGATGAATGCCGGTTTCCTTCATGGCCCGGCACACCATGTCATAGCTGATGTTCCGGGAGCCGGTGAGAAAATAGCTCAGATTGCAGGCGTTCATGGCCCGGACGGCGGCTACGGCGTTGCGCTCGATGCAGGGAATCTGCACCAGCCCGCAGATGGGGTCGCAGGTCAGACCCAGATGGTGCTCCATGGCCACCTCCGCCGCGTATTCCACCTGGTCCAGGTTCTGTCCGTACAGCTCCGCCAGAGCGGCGGCGGCCATGGAGCAGGCGGTGCCGATCTCCGCCTGGCAGCCGCATTCCGCGCCGGAAATGGAGGCGTTGGTCTTGGTCAGGTTTCCGATGACCCCGGCGGTGGCCAGGGCACCATCGTCACCGCACCTACCTGTGGCGCG
>JALFXH010000161.1 GCA_022786965.1 Clostridiales bacterium | reverse complement strand
ATGATGCTGATGAGCAGTGTGTACCACGCCATGCCGGCGTGCTCCACAGCCAAACGGGTGTGTCGGCGGTTTGACTATACCTCCATTTATCTGCTGATCGGCGGGACATTCGCTCCGATTCTGCTGCTGTATGTGGGCGGTAAGCTGGGCATCGCGCTGTTCTGCGCCCAGTGGTGTGTGATTGCCGCAGGCGTGACGCTGATTTCGATTTTTGGACCGGGCCGGTGGCGTCCGCTGCATTTCACCCTGTATTTCCTGATTGGCTGGAGCGGCCTGGTATTTTTGCCGAGCTTCTACCTCCACGCCAGAACGCTGCTGTGGTTCATCCTGATGGGCGGCGTGGTGTACACCCTGGGGATGATCCCCTTTGCCAGAAATAGAAAATATGACCACTGTATCTGGCACGTGTTCGTTCTGGTGGCAGCAGCGCTGCACTGGGCGGGTATCTACACGCAGCTCTATTGAAAATTGAGAGGGAAAAAGAGCCCGGGAACCATCCGTTCCCGGGCTCTTTCATGTTCAACTTTCGGAGTAGCGGGAGAGGAACTGCTTTGTCCGCTCCTCTCTGGGATGCTCAATGACCTGGTGGGGGTCGCCCTGCTCCACAATGACGCCGCCGTCCATGAAGATGATCTGGTCCGCCACGTCCCGGGCGAAGGCCATCTCATGGGTAACGATGATCATGGTGGTCTTCTGGTCCGCCAGAGAGCGGATGACCTTCAGCACTTCGCCGGTGAGCTCCGGGTCCAGAGCGGAGGTGGGCTCGTCAAAGCACAGCACCTGAGGGCTCAGCGCCAGGGCACGGGCAATGGCCACCCGCTGCTGCTGGCCGCCGGAGAGCTGGTAGGGATAGCTGTCCTGCTTTTGCAGCAGTCCCACCTGATCCAAAAGCTTCAGTGCTTTTTCCCGGATGGCGGCAGGCTCCGCCTGTTTGAGAAGCTTCGGGGCCAAGGTGATATTTTCCAGCACGGTATATTGGGGGAACAGGTTAAAATTCTGGAACACCAGACCGAAATGCAGCCGGCTCTGCCGAATCTGCTCGTCGGTGAGCTGGCCGCCGTTCAGCAGCTGCCCATCCACGAGGATTTCACCCGCGTCGGGGGTTTCCAGGAAGTTCAGGCACCGCAGCAGTGTGGTTTTGCCGCTGCCGGAGGAACCGATGATGGCCAGCACCTGGCCCTTTTCCAGAGAAAAGCTGACGCCCTTGAGAACGTCCGTAGAGCCGAAGCCCTTTTTGATATTCTTTACTTCCAAAATCGCCATGGCTCAACCTCTGAAATAGTCAAGTTTTTCTTCCAGCTTGCTGAACAGAATCGTCAGCAGGCCGTTGAACACAAGGTAGAACGCGCCGGTGTAGAAGAGCGGCCAGATCAGGCCCTTCTTGATGAAGGACTCGCCGGCCCAGATGATTTCGTAAACGCTGATGATTCGGGCCAGAGAGGTATCCTTAACCAGCGTAATGATCTCGTTGCTCATGGGGGCCATGATTCGCTTGACGACCTGAAGCAGCACGACCTTGAAAAAAATCTGCTGCTTGGTCATGCCCAGCACCTGCCCGGCTTCATACTGGCCCCTGGGGATGGACTCGATACCGCCCCGGTAGATTTCCGAAAAGTAGCAGGCGTAGTTTATGGCGAAGGCCACGATGGTAGCGGTGAACCGGGGCATGGCAGGCAGGCCGAACATCAGACCGGGGCCATAGAAAATGATGATCAGCTGGAGCATCAGGGGCGTGCCCCGGATGATCCAGACAAAGCACCGTACCAGCTTTCGCAGGGGGGAGAATTTACTCATGGAGCCGAAGCAGATCACAAGGCCCAGAGGCAGGGAGAACAGCAGGGTCAGCAGGAAGATTTTCAGGGATTCACCGAAGCCTGCCAGAAGCTGCAGGGTTACCGGGAGGAACATAGCTTTACCTCTCTTTATCTAGATTTACGGAGGAAGGGAGGGCAGAAGCCCTCCCTGATGATTCGGATTTGGTTAAGCCAGGGTCAGGCTGTACTTGTCAGCCAGCGCCTGCAGGGTGCCGTCGGCCTTGTACTTGGCCAGCAGCTCGTTAACCTTGGCGGTGACGTCGGAGTCCTTGCGGAAGCCGATGCCGTATTCCTCGCTGGACAGGCTGATGCCGGGGGCCAGATCGGCGTAGCTGGTGCCCTCGCCGGTCATGGCATTGGCCATGGTGATGTCGATGACGCAGGCGTCAGAGGTGCCGGCGGCGACTTCCATCAGCGCGGCTGCCTGATCCTGCACGGCGATGATCTGGCTGTCGGGGATACCCAGATTCACGACCTCGTCCTGTCCGGCGGAGCCGTTCTCCACGGCGAAGGTCAGACCCTGCAGCAGCTCAACGGCATCGTAGTCGCCGACAACGTCAGCCTTCATGACCAGAACCTGCGCATTGATGACATAGGGGTCGGAGCAGTTGGTGTTCAGCTTGACTTCCTCGGTGATGGTCATACCGTTCCAGATGCAGTCGATATTCTTGGTTTCCAGCTCATAGAACTTCTTGCCCCAGTCGGCCAGCACGAAGAACTCACACTTGACGCCCAGCTCCTTGCAGACCATCTCGGCCAGCTCGGCGTCGAAGCCAGTCCAGTTGCCGTTCTCGTCCTTGAAGTCCATGGGAGCGTAGTCAGTGATACCCACAATCATGGTGCCCTTCTTCTGGATGTACTTGAGGTCGGAGTCGGAGGAGGAGCCGCAAGCGGTGAGGCAGCTCAGCGCCAGAATCAGCGCCAGAATCAATGCGAATGCCTTTTTCATGTGTTTTTCTTCCTTTCCATTTTCCCGTTTGGGTTTTTAACTGTCCGCATTATACTTTATCGCTTTAGAGAAGTAAAGTGATATTTTCGAGTTTTGACAAATTTTGTTATAGTGCACAAATAGAAATGGAAGATTTGGAGAGAATATGGGAAAATGAGCTTAGGCCGGAAGGTTATTCCTTCCGGCCCGGTCTGTCAGATTCTTGCCACGCCGGATTTCCGGGCGGCTTCGGCTACGGCCTTGGCCACGGCGGGACCTACCCGGGGATCGAAGGCGGCGGGGATGATGTAGTCTTCGTTCAGCTCCTCGTCGGTGATGAGATTTGCCAGCGCGTTGGCGGCGGCGATCTTCATCTCCTCGTTGATGTCGGAGGCCCGGACATCGAAGGCGCCCCGGAAAATGCCGGGGAAGGCCAGCACGTTGTTAATCTGGTTGGGGTAGTCACTACGTCCGGTGGAAACCACCTTGGCGCCGCCGGCCTTGGCTTCGTCGGGGTAGATTTCGGGAGTGGGGTTGGCGCAGGCAAAGATGATGGCATCCTTGTTCATGGTCTGCACCATTTCCTTCGTCACCATGCCGGGAGCGGACACGCCGATGAACACGTCGGCACCCACCAGCTGCTCTGCAAGAGAGCCGGACTTCCTGTCCAGATTGGTGACCTGTGCCATCTCTTCCTTAATCCAGTTCAGGCCCTCCCGGCCGGCGTAAATGGCGCCCTTGCGGTCGCACATGGTGATGTTCTGGAAGCCGGAGGACAGCAGCAGCTTGACGATGGCGATGGCGGCAGCGCCGGCGCCGGAGGTGACAATCTTCACGTCCTCCTTCTTCTTGCCCACTACCTTCAGGGCGTTGGTCAGGCCTGCCAGGGTGATGACGGCGGTGCCGTGCTGGTCGTCGTGGAAGATGGGAATGTCGCACTTTTCCTTTAATTTCCGCTCAATTTCGAAGCACCGGGGGGCGGAGATATCCTCCAGATTGATGCCGCCGAAGGAGCCGGAAATGAGATACACGGCATTGACAAATTCATCCACATCCTTACTCTTGACGCACAGGGGGAAGGCGTCCACATCACCGAAGGCCTTGAACAGGGCGCACTTGCCTTCCATAACGGGCATACCGGCCTCGGGGCCGATGTCGCCCAGACCCAGCACGGCGGTGCCGTCGGTGATGACGGCGCAGAGATTGTGCCGCCGGGTCAGGTCATAGGATTTATTCACATCCTTCTGGATTTCCAGACAGGGCTGGGCCACGCCGGGGGTGTAGGCCAGGCTCAGGTCATCCTTGGTGGACACGGGAACCGTTGTCACCACTTCAATTTTGCCCTTCCACTGCCCATGGAGCCGAAGGGATTCTTTTGCGTAATCCATAGTAAACGCGCCTCCTTTATTGATAAGGACACTGTACACTATTTTTGGGCGCTTGAAAAGTCTTTTGTTAAGAAAATCCGTAAGTTCTTGCATTCTGCATAAAGCTGTGGTATTCTACAGAAAACTTCGTGCACAAATTCGCACAGCGGGAGGAGAAATGGGAATGGAGCTTCATGAATCCGGGGAAATGTATCTGGAAGCCATTCTGGTGCTGAGCCAGAAGAGCGGCTTTGTCCGCAGCGTGGATGTCAGCGAGTATCTGGGCTATTCCAAGCCCAGCGTATCCCGGGCCATGGGCATTCTGCGCACCGGGGGTTTTGTGCTCATGGACCCTGGCGGCGGTCTGAGCCTGACGGAAACCGGGCGGGAGATCGCGGAGAAGATTTTCGAGCGCCACACCCTGCTGAGCCAGCTTCTCATGGCGTTGGGGGTGCCGGAGGGCACCGCCATTGCCGATGCCTGCAAGATGGAGCACGCCATCTCGGACGAATCCTTTCAGGCGCTGAAGCGGCATATGGCTGAGCTTAAGGAAAAACCGGTGTGATTGCCCATCATGCCGGTTATTTTCACGGGAACGGCGGATACTAAGCGGGATGTTTGACATGCGGGGACGCATTTGGTATGCTTCACTGAAGGGGAATATTGTTGACCAGTGCGTAGGGCGGGGTCATGACCCCGCCGATCAGGTTGGTCATATGCTTTGCGTTCGTCCAACGGGAATCGCTTGGATGTCAACGAGCCAAACACCATTCATCGTAAACTGCTGATGGTCGATACCGGGTCGGCGTGGTCATGACCCCGCCCTACGAATTTGTTTGACTAAGGGAGGGAGGTTCTTGGGAACCTGCTGTGGAAACTGCTCAAGCTGTTCCGGCTGTGCCCGGGAGCTGACGCTGAGCGTAGGGGAAGTTGTTTTTCTGCGCCGTCTCGGGGAGGTGGCCTTCCTGCCGGTGGCCCGGCAATTGGGAGATTTGACACCCATTTACCCGGAGACGGACGCAGAGGAAAACATAAGCCTGATTTTGGCACTTTTGGAGAAAAAGGGTCTGATTTCTCTGGATTATGACAAGCCGCTCACGGGTTTTGACGGCTACGGCGACTACCCCCTGAAGGGCAGCATGGCCCTGACCCAGCGGGGCCAGCAGGTGCTGAAGCTGATGGAATACCAGGGAGTAGTTGACAGTTGATAGTTGACAGTTGACAGTTAATAGTTGCGAGATTCCTTCCGGATGAATGGAAAAAGTTGTATCTGTCATTTCAAATTATCCCGAAGGGACTCCTCAACTGTCAACTGTTCACTGTCAACTGTCAACTCGGTATGCTGCTTGCTGTGAACGATGAATACAGAGCGATAAAGGATGATACATATGAGCTTTCAAGAATACCGGACGGGGGTGAGCCGGGGACTGCCGGTGGGCATGGGCTACTTCTCCGTCAGCTTTGGATTTGGGGCCATGGCGGTGAGTCAGGGACTGGGCGTATGGGACGCTACACTGATTTCCTTGACGAATCTGACCAGTGCGGGCCAGTTTGCCGGACTGACCGTTATCGTGGCGGCGGCAACCCTGTGGGAGATGATTCTGACCCAACTGATTATCAACAGCCGCTATGCCCTGATGAGTCTGGCCCTGAGCCAGCGGATGGGGGAGCGGATCGGCTTTCTGCCCCGTCTGCTCATCGCGTTTTTCAATACGGATGAGATTTTTGCCCTGGCAATGGCCAGGACGGAGCCGCTGACGATTCCCTTCATGCTGGGCCTTGGCACCCTGCCCATCGTGGGTTGGACCCTGGGAACCCTCTGCGGCGGGCTTGCTGGATCGGTGCTGCCATCTTCCATTCAGGCCGCGCTGGGGGTCATGCTCTACGGAATGTTCATCGCCATTGTGGTGCCCCCGGCAAAGACGGACCGGAAGATTCTGGCGGCGGTGATTCTGGCGCTGTGCTTCAGCAGCACCTTTACCTGGGTGCCGGTGCTGAAAACCGTGTCCGCGGGCATCTCCATCGTCATCTGCACCGTGGCGGCGGCGGGCATCTGCGCAGCACTGCTCCCCATCGAGGAAGAAGCGGAGGCTGCGGTATGAACATTTATGTGTACATCTTTACCATGGCGCTGACCACCTACCTGATTCGTGTGCTGCCCCTGACCATTTTCCGCAAGCCCATCCGAAGCCGCTTTCTGCGGTCGTTCCTCCACTATGTGCCCTACGCCTGCCTGACGGCTATGACCTTCCCGGCGATTTTGAGCAGCACGGCATCCATCTTAAGCGGCGCGGCGGCTCTGATCGTGGCGATTTTCCTTGCCTACCGGGGCAAGAGCCTGATTGTGGTGGCGGTGAGCAGCAGCGCGGCGGTGCTGATTGTGGAGTGCGTCCTGAAACTCATGGGGGTGCTGGCATGATCCGCAAGGCAGTGCAAGCGGATATTCCCGGGGTTGCGGCAATTTACGACAAGCTCCACACCGAGGAGGAAAATGGCCGGGCCACCATCGGCTGGATTCGGGGCGTTTACCCCACCGGTGATACCGCCCGGCTGGCCCTTTCCCGGGACGACCTGTTTGTGCAGGAAGAGACCGGAAAAATTGTCGGCGCGGCCATCATCAACCAGACCCAGGTGGACGCCTACTATGGCGGGCCCTGGCAGTACGCGGCGGAGGATTCTGAGATCATGGTGCTGCACACTCTGGTCATCGACCCGGACGCCGCCGGCAGGGGCTATGGAAAGCAATTTGTGGCGTTTTATGAGGATTACGCCCGGGAGCACGGGTGCAAAGTCCTCCGGATGGACACCAACAGCCGCAACGACCGGGCTCGGGCCATGTACCGCAAGCTGGGTTACCGGGAAGCGGGTATCGTGCCCTGCGTGTTCAACGGCATCCAGGGCGTGGGATTGGTTTTGCTGGAGAAAATGCTGGAAAAATTGTAAAAGAACTGTGTATTCTCCCGGTTTGCCTTGACAAACCGGGAGACTTTTGCTATAATCCCCGCCAGAAGAGGGAGTAGTCGGCGCGCATGGACGCGGGACAGAATCGACATACTGGGTTTATCCCCGGTTCTGCCTGAAATGACGAGACTTGGTAGCCGGCTCAGTCTCTTTGTTCGACTTCTGTGCCGGTGAGAATCTGTACGGAGGTCTTTTTTATGGGAATCGGAGAGTTACTGCTGCTGGCTGTGGGCCTGAGCATGGATGCGTTCGCGGTATCGGTGTGTAAGGGACTGTCCCTGCGGCGGGCTACATTCAAAGCGGAAATCACCTGCGGGGTGTGGTTCGGCGGCTTTCAGGCGTTGATGCCTCTGATCGGCTTTTTCCTGGGCACCCTGTTCGCCGCGGCCATTCAGGCGGTGGATCACTGGATCGCCTTCGGCTTGCTCGCCATCATCGGCGTGAATATGCTGAAGGAGGCCCGGTCCGGCGAGGAAGAGTGCTGCTGCGAGAATGGGGCGGACCTGTCGGTGAAAACCATGTTCGTCATGGCGGTAGCCACCTCCATCGACGCGCTGGCGGTGGGTATTTCCCTGGCCATGGTGGGAAATGTGAATATTTTCTCCGCCGTAACCTTAATCGGCATCTGCACCTGCATCCTGTCCATGCTGGGGGTGAAGATCGGAAACGTCTTCGGCAGCCGGTTTGAGACCAAGGCGGAAATCGCCGGGGGAATCATTCTGATTTTACTGGGCGTGAAGATTTTGCTGGAGCATCTGGGGGTGCTGGCGTGATCCGAACCAAAACGCGGATGCGGCTGTGCGTGAGTCTGATCCTCTGCTGCCTGGTATTTATCTGGGGGAATTCTCTGCTGCCGGGGGAAATCTCCGGGGCCATCAGCGATTTTTTTAAGCGGATTTTGCAGAGCCTGTTTGAGCAGGGCGAATCCAGCTCTTCAGGGATGCTGGGCTTCCTTGTGCGAAAAATGGCCCATTTCACGGAATTCACGGCGCTGGGCTTGTGTCTGTGCTGGCTGTTTGGAATGCTGAAAAAGGGGAGGCTTGCTCCCTTCCTTTGCGGCGCGGCAGCGGCCTGCGTGGATGAAACCATCCAGATTTTCGTTCCGGGCCGGGGCCCCAGTGTGCGGGATGTCTGCATTGACAGCTGCGGCGTTTTGCTGGGTGTGATTTTGCTCACTTTGGGGCATCATTACTTACGAAGAAAACATTTGGAGGAAAATTTGACATGAAAAAATGGATTTGTGCCATTCTGGCGCTGAGCCTTGTCCTTGCCATGACCGCCTGCGGCGGCAAAAAGCCGGAAGAGACCACCGCTCCCGCTGCCAACATCGAAGGTACCATGGAGGAGCTGCTGAACAAGGTCATTGAGCAGCGGCCTGTGGAATTTGCAGGCGGTGTAATTCCCATCGACCTGACTGACACCAGCGAGGAGGGCCTCTGGGCCGTCAAGAGCTTTACCGGCCTGGAGGATGCTTCCCTTTTGACGGAAGCCGCTGCCTATGAGCCGATGATGGGTTCCATTCCCTTCTCCATGGTCATGGTGCGCACCGCCGAGGGAGCGGACCCCAAGGCCGTGGCGGAAGCTATGAAGGCCGGCGTGGACCCCCGGAAGTGGATCTGCGTGGAGGCTGACGACGTGAAGGTGGCGGGGATTGGCGATGTGGTCATGCTGATCATGGTGTCCACCAGCGGCGACCTGACCGCCCAGTCCTTCGTGGACGCCGTCCAGAGCGTGGCGGGCAGAGATTGCGACTTTGTGATCTAAAGAAAAATGGCAGCGGCATGGTCGCTGCCATTTTTGATAACATTTTGTGCTTGTCGGCTTAACACAGGGAAAGAAGGATATACTGCCCAATGCCTCCCCTTTCAGGGGAGGTGGCCGAGCGTAAGCGAGGTCGGAGGGGTG
>JALFXH010000146.1 GCA_022786965.1 Clostridiales bacterium | reverse complement strand
TCTACATGGGATACGGTGACTTCAACGCCCGCCGCAACGCGAAGAATTTCTCCCGGGAGGAATTTGCGGCGGCGGTTTCTTACTGCCATCTGAGAGGGGTGAAGGTGTACCTCACCCTCAACACCCTGCTCACCGACCGGGAGATGCCCGAGGGCGCCCGGCTGGCCGCCGAGGCCGGCGAGATCGGCGTGGACGCGGTGCTGGTCCAGGACCTGGGCATGCTGCGGGTGCTGCGCCAGGCATCCCCCGACCTGCCCGTCCACGCCTCCACCCAGATGACCGTCCACTCCCTGCCCGGGGTGCAGCTGTGCGCCGCCATGGGCCTGCAGCGGGTGGTTCTCAGTCGGGAGCTGAGCCGGGAGGAAATCCGCTACATCTGCGCGAACTCCCCCATCGAGATTGAAGTCTTCGTCCACGGCGCGCTGTGCATGTGCTACAGCGGGCAGTGCTATCTCTCCTCCGCCATCGGCGGCCGCTCCGGCAACCGGGGCCGCTGCGCCCAGCCCTGCCGCCAGAGCTACGGCTATGGACACTGGGAGGAAAAGCATCCCCTGAGCTTGAAGGACAACTGCCTTGTTCATTATTTGCAGGAGCTGGAAGCCATGGGCGTTGCGTCCGTGAAGCTGGAGGGCCGGATGAAAAGGGCAGAATATGTTGCCACCGTCACCGCCGTTTACCGCAAGGCTTTGGACGAAAAGCAGGTGACCCGGCCCATGATGGACGCCCTGATGACCGCCTTCAACCGGCAGGGTTTTACCGACGGCTACTACACCAGCCGGGTGGATAAGAAGATGTTCGGCGTCCGGCAGGACACCCGGGACGATCCCCAGTGGCTGCAAGCCGCCCGGCAATCCTTTGAAGCCGGCGAAACCCAGCTGGTAGACCTGAAATTCCGGGCTGTTGTCACCGTGGACGGCAGCTCCCTCACCGTCACCGACCCGGAAGGCCGCACCTGCACGGTGCCCGGCCCCCGTCCCGAGCGGGCCATCAACATGGCTCTCACCGGGGAAATGCTGGCCCAGCGCGTGGCCAAAACCGGCGGCACCCCCTACCGATGCGCCGAGGTGCGCACCCGGGTGGATCCGGGCCTTATCATCTCCGCCGCTGCCGTCAACGCCATGCGGCGGGATGTGCTGAATCAGCTCACCGCCCTGCGGGCACGGCGGGAAAACCATCCCATCCGTCCACCCAAGGCCGTTCCGGATTTCAAGGGGCCCAAGGAGCTGCCCGGCCTGACCGTTCAGGTCACCACCCGGGAGCAGCTGACCCCGAATCTTCTCAATTCCGAAACCGCCATGCTCTATGTGCCCCTGCACATCCTCACCGCCGACCCGGATATGACTATGCGCCTGGTGCAGCGGGGCCGCTTGGCTGTTGCCTTGCCGCGGATTGTTCATGACGGTGAGATGCCCAAGCTCAAAAAAGATCTGGCCCTTCTGCGGGAGCTGGGGGTCAAAAACGCGCTGGTGGGCAATCTGGGCCTTCTCGGCCCCGTCCGGGAAGCGGGCATGAAAATCCACGGGGATTTTGGCCTGAATATCTACAACTCCGCCGCCATGAACGTGCTGCGCTCACTGGAACTGGCCTCCGCAACCGTCAGCTTCGAAATGACCCTGCCCCAGATCCGGGATTTAAGCAAAGCCGTCAACGCCGAGATTATCGCCTACGGGCGGCTGCCCCTGATGGTTACGGAGCACTGCCTGATTCAGGGCCGCACCGGCGAATGCACCTGCCACTTAGGCGGCATCACCAAGCTGACGGACAAAACCGGTGCGGAATTCCCCATTATCAAGGACGGCGACAGCTGCCGCAGTGTGCTGCTCAACGGCAAGAAGCTCAGCTGGCTGGACCGGCAGGACGACCTGGCCAAGCTGGGGGTCTGGGCCATCCGGCTGTCCTTCACCACGGAAAACGCCAGAGAAGTAGACCGCGTTCTGGAAGACTACCTCAACCCCACCCCCTTCGACCCCGGCGCCTGCACCAGAGGATTGTATTTACGGGGAGTAGAATAATCGTAGGGCGGGGTCATGACCCCGCCGACGCACCAATTTCATGATACCGGTGCATTGTATTCGGAAGCAACCCGTATGCGTTTTTTTACCTGTGTATACTCCAACCGGATCGGCGGGGTCATGCCCCCGCCCTACAAACAGCTTTTTCGAAAGAGGTTATTATGCAACTGATTTTAGCCTCCGGGTCGCCCCGGAGAAAGGAACTTCTGGGCCTGTTTGGCATTCCCTTTGTGGTGCGGGCCGCGGATATTGACGAAACCATGGACGCTGCCAAGTCCCCCTTTGACGAGGTGGCCCGGGTCAGCCGACTGAAGGCTCTGGCGGTGCCCCATGAAAAGGACGACCTCATCGTCGCGGCAGACACCATCGTTGTCTGCGGCGGCAGGGTTCTGGGCAAGCCCCACAGCCGGGAGGAAGCGATTTCCATGCTGGAAAGCCTGTCCGGACGGGATCATCAGGTCATGACCGGCTGCACCGTCGCGCGGGGTGACAAGATTGAGACCTTCACCGAGGTCACCGACCTGCACTTCCGTCCTCTGAGCGAAGGGGAAATTGCCCGGTATGTGGATTCCGGCGAGCCTATGGACAAGGCCGGGGCCTACGGAATTCAGGGCGGGGCCGCCCTGTTCTGCGAGAAAATCGTGGGCGATTACTATAACGTCATGGGGCTTCCCGTGTGCCGTCTGGGACAGGTGCTGCGGGAAATCGCCCCGGAAATCATGGAGGATACCCAATGAGAAACCTGTTTACCGGAAAAATCACCATCATTCTCGTGGTCGCCGTGATTTTGGCCATTGTTCTGTCCATTTTCGGCGGTATTTCCAACCGAAACCCGGTGGACCTGGCCGTGCAGGGCGTCCTGACACCTTTTCGCGCCGCCGCCACCGCTCTGACCACCATGGCAGAAAAATACTACGGTTATATGTTCCGCTATGAAGCCCTGGCCGCGGAAAATGAGGTGCTGAAAAAGCAGATTGCCGAAATGCAGGATACCGCCCGGCAGGCCGAGTCCGTCACCCGTGAGAACCAGCGTCTGCGAAAGGGCATGGAGCTGCTGGAAACCCATGAAGACTACAAGCTGGTGGACGCCTACATCATCGGCTGGAATTCCAGCGACTGGGAAAACACCCTGACCATCAACCGGGGCACCAACTCCGGCATTCAGAGGAATATGTGCGCCGTGACGGAAAACGGCGAAGTAGTGGGCCTGGTCACCGACGTTGGCATCAACTACGCCGAGGTCACCACCATTCTGGACTCCACTCTGGAAATTTCCGGTACCATCGCCTCCTCCGGCTATAATGGCATGGTCCGAGGCGGCTATATCGACGGTCACGAGACCCTGCTGCAGATGAACTACCTGCCCTCCGCCGCCATTATCCGCAACAAGGAGCAGGTGGTGACCTCCGGCTCCACCGTGTATCCCCGGGGCCTGATCATGGGCAACGTGGTGGACGCGGGCTTTGAGGAAACCGGCATCGCGAAATACGCCCTGCTGGACCCCGCCGCGGAGATCAGCTCCCTGGAGCAGATCTTTATCATCACCGAATACACCACCGAGTCCGTGACCCCCGTTGCCACCACCCCCGCGGAGAACGCTACAGAGCCCACCGTGGAGGAGACCACCGAGCCTGTGGGCGGCTTCGGCTAAGGAGCGTGCGCCATGGCTGAAAAGAAGAAACGCCGCCCCGCCAGACGGGCAAAGGAGCGGACGCTGGCAAAGCTGTTCCGCCGGAATCAACGTAAAAAACGAAACGAATTCCGGCCCGATCCCACCTCCTCCACCTGGCTGAAAACCCGGAAGCTAACCCGTCAGCAGAAGCTGCGGCTGCTCAAATGGGTACTGTACGCCCTGATTGTCATGACGTGTCTGGTTGTCCAGGACGTGATTATGAGCCAGTTCCGGCTCTTCGGCGCCACCACGGATCTGGCTGTGGGAGCGATCGCGCTGATCACCGTCATCGAGGGCACCGAGGTGGGCAGCCTGTTTGTGCTGATCGCTTCCACCCTGTACTGGTTCTCCGGCTCCGCGCCTACCCCCATCTGCATCGCCCTGATGACCGCCTTCGGCATTGGGGCCACCATGTTCCGGCAGATGTTCTGGCACCGCAGCCGGGGCACACTGACGCTGTGCGCCTGCCTTGCCCTGACGGCCTATGAGCTGGGCCTGTTTGTCACCGGCGTGATGCAGGGCCTGACCTATTTTGGAAGGCTCCCCTCCTTCCTGCTGACAAGCGCGTATACCTGCCTTGTCATGATCCCGCTGTATACTCTGGTCTATAAGACCGGCCTGATTGGAGGTAACACATGGAAAGAGTAAGCCGCGTTCGCGCGGGTGTATTTCTGGGACTGTTCGCCTTTATATTGCTTCTGTACTCCTTTAAGCTGTTCAAGCTGCAGATCATCGACACCAAGGGCGACACCGATAATACCCAGGTCTACAGTACCATTACCACCGTCCGCGCGTCCCGGGGCGATATTCTGGACCGCAACGGTAACGTCTTGGTGGGCAACCGGGCTTCCTACAACCTGGTATTCAACCACTACGTCACCAAATCCAACCCCAACTGCAACCAGGCGCTCTATGATCTGGTGCAGAAGTGCAAGGAGCTGGGCATCACCTACTCCGACCACTTCCCTGTGTCCGCCACCCGCCCCTTTACCTACACCCTCACCGACCTGAACACCTCTTGGCAGAATAACTTCCAGCTGTTCATGGTGGACCGGGGTCTGGACTCCGACATCACCGCCCCCCTGCTGGTGGAAAAGATGCGGACCCGCTACAAAATTCCCGATGAATGGTCTGACGAGGACTCCCGGGCCGTCATCGGCTTCCGGTACGAATTCGACCTTCGCGGTATCACCAACCTGCCCACCTACACCTTCCTGGAGGATGTCACCGACCAGCAGCTGTCCGCCATTCTGGAGTTGAACACCCCCGGCCTCAACGTCGAGGCCTCCACCGTCCGGGAATACCACACCAAGTACGCTGCCCACATTCTGGGGTATCTGGGCGGTATGAACGACGCCCAGTGGGAGGAATACAAGAAGCAGGGCTACTCCATGGACGCCAAGGTGGGCCAGACCGGCTTTGAGCTGGCCTTTGAGGAATACCTCCACGGCATCGACGGCACCCGCTACGACGAGGTTAACAAGGACGGCGCCACCACCAAGTCCTACTACACCAAGGACCCCATCGCCGGAAACTCCGTGGAGACCACCATCGATATCAAGATTCAGGAGGTGGCGGAAAAAGCTCTGGATCAGGTCATGCACAACATCACCGATCCGGAGCAGAACACCGCTGAGGGCGAAAACACCGGCCTTGACGCCCAGGGCGCCGCCGTGGTGGTCATGGAGCCTCAAACCGGCAAGATTCTGGCCTGCGCCAGCTACCCCACCTTTAACCTGGCCACCATGTATGAGGACTGGAACGACATCATGAACGATCCCCTGAAGCCCTTCTTCAACCGGGCCTTCGGCGCGGAGTATCCTCCCGGCTCCTCCTTCAAGATGTGCACCCTGATCTCCGCTATGGAGCACCGTAACAAAGAGGGTAACTTCATTTACAACTACGGCGAGAAGATTGAGGATAAGGGCGTATTTACCAAGTACGAAGGCTTCGCACCCACCTGCCTCGCCTGGACCAGCGGCCACTTCGTCCACACCGCCTTTGACGGCTCCCCCGGCGGCATCGATGCCACCGACGCTCTGTGTTATTCCTGCAACTACTTCTTCTACGTTCTGGGCGACCTGAACAACTGGGAGAACATGGAGGAGACCTGTAAGGCACTGGGCCTGGGCGTGCCCACTGGCATTGAGCTGGTGGAGAAGACCGGCCGCATCAACACCCCCGACACCAAGAAGGAAGTCTACGGCAACGGCGTCAACAGCAAGTTCGCCGTGGGCGACCGTATCCTGGGCGCCATCGGCCAGGGCGAAAACCGATTCACCCCCCTGCAGCTGGCAGTCTACGCCTCCACCCTCGCCAACAAGGGCACCCGGATGAAGGCCACCTTCCTGAGCCGTGTGGTGTCCTCCGACTACCGCACCCTGATCAAGGAGAACCAACCGGAAATCGCCAACCAGCTGGAAATGGCCCCCACCACCATCGAGAGCTACTGGAACGGTATGCGCAAGGTCATTACCCAGATGGGCGGTACCGCCACCGCTTACTTCGGCGGCCCCAAGGACCTGTACGGCGAGGGCGACGGCGTGTGGCCCCTGAAGGGCGAGGTCATTGTCTACGCCAAAACCGGCACCGCCGAGCACGCCTCCCTGGGCTCCGACCACGGTGCCTTCATCTGCTTTGCCCACCGCAAGGACGACCCCCAGCCCGATATCGCCGTGGCCCTCTACGGTGAGAAGGTGGCCCACGGTTCCTGGCTGGCCCCTGTGGCGGAACAGATTCTGCTGACCTACTACGAAATGGACGCCGCCAGCGAAGTCACCGCCTTCGAAAATCAGGCAGGCTAGGCGGCCAGTGGCCGCGGACAATGCGTTACCAACCCTGGGCGGTTGACGTACATCCTTTGGGCCCCTCGACCAGAACGACTCAGTAATGAGGTAAATTGTCCATTAACTGAGTAATGCCTTCCCCTTTGGGGAAGGTGGCCGAGCGCAAGCGAGGTCGGAAGAGGTTCCCACCATTTCGCCGAAACGTGAAGAAGGATTTATGCTTTATCGCCCTCTTCCGCCCCCTGCGGGGGCACCTTCCCCAAAGGGGAAGGCTTTGTTCCGCTAATACTAATTCTCCTATTGTTGATCATGGCACAACACAAAATAAGAAGACCTTCCCGTTTTTGGGGAAGGTCTTTTCTGTTTGACATATGGAACACCCGGTACAGGGAAAGGATACCGAGCAAAACCCAATGGTGTAACGATGACCGCCAGCGTCCGTAACGAATTGGCTCCGGCACTGCCGGTCGAGGGGCCCAAAGGATGTGCGACGACTGCCTGGGTTCGTGACGCATTAGCCGCCCGCCTTGCGGGCCGCATTGGCTGGCCGCCCTGCGGCCTATTGGCCGCCGTGGCGGTATTTGTAATCCCAGTCCAGATCGAAGAGCTTGTTGCCCTGCTCCATGGGACAGCCGGTGTACAGGTCGTCCGCCAGCTCCCGGAGGGTTTCCGCGGGCTCCAGACACTCGATGTAGAACTCCGGCAGGGCCTCTTCTCCCATCCGCAGACCCAAAACCGCGCCTACAATGGCCCCCACCGCCGCGCTGCGGCCGGAGTGATTCACCGCCACAATCATGGCCCGGTCAAAATCGTCCTGACAGACAAGGCAGGTGTACACCGCCCCCGCCATGACCTGGGACGCGTTTTCGCATCGAAGCCGCTCCATGATCTCCACCGGCCGGGCATCCGGGGCCTCCGCGTAGGTCACCGCGTGACGCACCAAAGTGGCCAGATCAAAGGCCTGGGAATACTGGTGCCCGAACTGTTCCTTCACCGCTTCCGCCGCCGCGAGAAAAATTTTCTTCAGCGGCGCGCCGGGGCGGCGCAAAAGCAAGCTGATGACGTGAGTCAGCATAGCTCCCGTCAGGAACGCCGTAGGGCTGCCGTGGGTCAGGGCCACCGCCTCGGCGCCCAGCCGTGCCATTTCCCGCCAGTCCATCCGGTCCTTGTGGAAGAACAGTCCCACACCGATGGCCGGGGACAGTCCGGCGGGGTCAGAGTAACTGTTCACCGGGCTTTCCAGCGTGGGGGAAACCTCCCGGCCCAGGGTATCCAGCATCCGGGTGTCCATGCAGTGCCGGCGGCACAGCTCAGGGCGGCGCAGCAGCCAGCAATAGCACTTGCTGGGCCGGCCCCAGGAACGCTGGGACGCCGCCCACTCCCGGCTGCTCAGCTCGATGTATTTAATGTAGGGGGCCATTTTGCCCGTGAGCTGCCCCCGGGTCATGCCGAAGAGCAGGCCGTTGCAGGTAAAGGCCGCCAGCTGGGTGTAGGAGGTCACGTCGGCATAGCCGTTGACCAGATCGTAGCCAAGCAGACCATTGGGGCCGTAGTCCTCCCGGATCTCCTGCCAGCTTTTGTTGTCCACCGTATAGCCCATGGCGTCGCCCACTGCCATACCCAGCAGGCACCCCCGGTACAGCGATTGCCGGCTTGCCATCGTGTCACACCTCCCCCAGACATTTCTCATATATTTAAACCACCGCTTAGTCGAGTTGACAGTTGACAGTGGACAGTTGATAGTTGTGGTATCCCTCCGGGATAAGAATTGAAATTCGTCCCACAGGGACTCCTTAACTGTCCACTGTCAACTATCAACTGTCAACTTGTATTTCATACATTATACCCTTACCTTCTCCAAAACGCAAGGGCAATCTTAGTTTACATAATATCCCTCACGGCTTCCAGTGCTTGTTCCAACGTATCTTCCCGGATGCCGGAATAGTTGATAACAAGACACCGCCGGTCCTCCCCGGAATCGTGGTAGAATTCGCTCAGGGCCTGAACCCGGATGCCCGCCCGGGCCAGACGCTCCGTCAGTTCCCGGTCTGTCAGAACCGTGTCCACCTTCAAAAGAAAGTGCAGGCCCGCGTCCTGCTCTAAAATCGTCAGTTTTTCCGCGAAAGGGCAGCGATTCAGGCAGGAAATCACCAGATTCCGGCGGTTTTTATAGAGCTTTCGCATCCGGTTGATGTGCTTTTCGAAATAACCCCGGCTCAGGAACCGGGCCAGGGTGTACTGCTCGAAGGAGGGCACGGTGCAGCTGTAGAACCCCAGACGGCTCTGAAATTTCGCCATCAAATCCGAGGGAAGCACCATGTAGCTGATACGAATGGAGGGGGCGAGGCTTTTGGAAAAGGTGTTCATGTAGATCACCCGCCCTTTGCCGTCCAGCGCCTGCATGGCGGGCATGGGGTGGGCATCGAAACGAAACTCGGAATCGTAGTCATCCTCGATGATCCACCGGCTGTCTCCTGCCCAGCTCAGCAGCTCCATCCGGCGGCTCACCGGGGTCACCAGTCCCGTGGGAAAATGGTGGGAGGGCGAAAAATGGAGAACATCCGCATTTTGAAGCCCCCCGGGAATCACGCCCTGCTCGTCCATGGGGGCGCTGAGGCTTTTCACGCCGCCGGCGGCGTAGATTTTGCGGATTTTGCCGTAGCCCGGTTCCTCCACGGCGTAGGTTTTCTCCCGGCCCAAAAGCTGCATGAGAAGGTTATACAAAAAATCCGTTCCCGCGCCGATGAGGATGTTTTCCGGTTCCACCCGCATTCCCCGAAAGGCAGTCAGATGATCGGCAATGGCCTGCCGCAGCTCCGGTACTCCCCGGTTGGGCAGCGGCAGCAGCAGGTCCTGCCCATAGTCCAGCATGACCTCCCGCTGGAGTTTCATCCACACGGAGAAGGGGAACTGCTCCGTGCCGTTAGCAGTGAGGTCCAGCAGCCATTTCCGCTCCCCGGCGGCGGGGGCGGTGTGTGTTTCTCCCGCCGGTGCCGCCGGACGTTCCACCGCCTCCACAAAGTAGCCCACCTTCTCCTGGGATCGCAGATACCCCTCGGACAGGAGCTGGTTGTAGGCGGTTTCCACCGTAATTTTGCTGACCTCCAGATTCTGGGCCAGAGCCCGCTTGGAGGGCAGCTTTTCCCCAGGCTTCAGCTTGCCGGAGAGGATATCCCCCCGGATGCAGCGGTAAAGGGCCTCGTAGAGGGGCACGCCAGGGGCTTTTTTCAGTTCGTAGGTTACCATAACATCCCTCGTCAACGTTCAGGAAATCCACACTTACGCTCCCAGAGCACCAGCAGGCTGCCGTTTTTCACGGAAATCTCCGCTTCCTCTCCGGTAAAATGGTTGCTGACCCCCAGCGGAAAGCCGCTGGTTAAGGCAGCGTTTTCCACCCCGTAGAACAAGCCTTTCTCTGTGACCCCGACCGCATCCGGCCCCATGCAGAATACGGAAATCGTGCCGGAAAGTCCCGCGGGAAAGGTAATTTTCCCATTTTTCACCACCGTTACCATAGTGGTATTCCCAATGAGATAGCCAGTCGCGCCGCGATCCGCCAGAAATTGCAGGGTCTGATAATTCGCCACGGTGTGATCCAGGCGGGGGCCATCCAGACTGCCGTAGAGCAGGAATTCTCCGCAGCCCCGCCGAAGGCCCAGCCGAACCGCCAGCATGGCGTCGGTGTCGTCCTTCTCCACCGGGAACACGTTGGCCCCCTCGGGGCAAAAGCCCAGGGAGTCAAAATCCCCCAAAACGGCATTGGGAGTAATCCCCAGTTTCTCCGTGTGCCGCAAACCGCCGTCGGCGGCAATGACAAGGGCATCCGGCCCGATTGGGCGGGCCAGTCCGTTGCATTCCGCCGCGCAGAAAATCACACATTCTTTCATTGAGACACCTCTTCCGTCAGCCCTACGGGCTGCCACCTTCCCCAAAGGGGAAGGCTTTTTTCATTGTATCACAAGAATCCCAAAAGGGAAACCCGGAATATTCCCAGGGGACGGGCATAGCCTGTGGCAAGGGGGAATGGTATGCGAAAACGGGATTTATGGATTTTGCTGCTGGCGCTGGCTGTAGCGATAACGGTGAGCATCAGCGTCTTTGCCGCCAGTGCGATGGAAACCGGCTCCTGGGGCTTAAGCTTCCGGCAGGAGGGAATGCCGCCCATCGGCAACGCGGGCAGGGATCAGCTGGCCCGATACAATGCCGCCTACATCGGAAACACCGAGGAAAAGGTGCTGTACCTGACCTTCGACGCAGGCTATGAAAACGGCTGCACCGCCCAAATTCTGGACGTGCTGAAAGCCAACGACGTGCCCGCCGCCTTTTTTCTGGTGGGCAACTACATTGAGAAAAATCCCGATCTGGTGAAGCGGATGGCGCGGGAGGGGCACACCGTGGGCAACCACACCATGCACCACTATGATATGAGCAAATTGTCAGATAAAGCGGCGTTTTCCAAAGAATTAACCGATCTGGAAGCCCTGTACCGGGACACCGTAGGGGCGGAAATGCCAAGGTTCTACCGCCCACCGCAGGGGATTTACAGCGAGGAAAACCTGAAAATGGCACAGGAACTGGGCTACAAAACGGTATTCTGGAGCCTTGCTTATGTGGACTGGAAAAACGATTCCCAGCCCACCAAGGAGGAAGCCTTCGCAAAGCTGCTGCCCCGCACCCACAACGGCGCGGTGGTGCTGCTGCACTCCACCTCCAAAACCAATGCGCAGATTTTGAACGAGCTGATTGGAAAGTGGAAGGAACAGGGCTACCGGTTCGGCACGGTGGAGGAGCTGTTTGGGGACGCAGACGCAATGCGCTAAAGGAGAATTTAGCCAACTAAGCCTTCCCCTTTGGGGAAGGTGCCCCAGTGCGCACACTGGGGCGAAAGAGGGCGGTAAAGCATAAATCCTTCTTCAACGTTTCGGCGAAATGGTGGGAACCTCTTCCGACCTCGCTTACGCTCGGCCACCTTAATGAATAGAGGTATGATTGCCACCGGCAATCATTGGCATTGCAGATTCGCTGCGCGGAGCACCACCCCAAAGGGGAAGGCATTGCTCAGCTAAAGCACAATATATCCTCCTTCATTTGCAGAAAAGTCATTGCGCCGGAAAGCGCAATGACTTTTTCTTATATTCTCTTCAGCGGCGTGGAGTCATCCTGAGCCAGCAGCAGGTCGGTGATGATGTCGTTGCTGACCAGATACCCCTTGGGGGTCAGCACCCAGCGGCCCGTGTCGGTCTGGGTGGTGTGGAACAGCCGGCGGTGCTTTTCCAGCACGTCTTCCAGCGGCCCGAAGGGCAGCAGGAAGGTCTTCTCGTACTCCTGCCGCTCGATGCCCAGGCTGGTGCGAAGCCTCAACATCAGGTACTCCCCTGCCCGTTCCCGCATGGGAATCTCCTGCAAATCCTCCATAATGTCGCCGCCGTCCCGGATGCCCGCGATATAGGCCTGCAAGTCCCGTTTCAGGGTGTACCGCTTTCCGGCAAAGTCCGAGCTGGCGCCGGGGCCGAAGCCCAGATATTCCCCGCCGGTCCAGTACTTCATATTGTGCTTGGACACAAGGCCCTTGCGGCAGAAATTGGAAATCTCATACTGCCGGAAACCCCGGCCCTTGAGGGTTTCCACGGCAGCCAGGTACATATCCGCCTGGGTGTCGTCGTCCGGCAGATTCAGGGCGTCCTTTACCTGGGCAAAGGGGGTGCCGTCCTCGATTTTCAGGGCGTAGCAGCTGATGTGCTCCGGGTTTAAGCGCAGCACATTGTCCAACGTCGCCGTCCAGTCCAGAATTTCCTGCCCCGGCAGGCCGTACATGAGGTCAACGCTGATATTCCGGAAGCCCGCCTTGCGGATGCGCTGGTAGGCGGTCACCGCCTGGGCATAGGTGTGGGGCCTGCCCAGCTTTTTGAGCATCTCGTCATCGTCGGACTGGATGCCCAGACTCACCCGGTTGAAGCCCTCGGCCCGGAGCCGGTGGAGCAGCTTGTCGGACACGGAGTCGGGATTGCACTCGAAGGTGATCTCGGCATTGTTATCCACGTCGAAATTCCGGCGGATGGCGGTCAGAATCACGGCCAGGCCGTCAGCACCAAAAAAGCTGGGGGTGCCGCCGCCAAAGTAGACGGTGTCCACCTTGTAATTGGGCGCCAGCTCTCCGGCCTCCTTGATATGGTCGCACACCGCGTCGAGATACCCGTCAAACAGGGTATCCTCCTTGGTTGCCAGGGAGTAGAAGTCGCAGTACTGGCACTTGCTGCGGCAGAAGGGAACGTGTACATAAATGCCCAGCGGGGTTTTGTCCGGGCGCTTGATTAAGATTGGCATGGAGCAATTACCTCCCTATCAGGATAGAGTGCGGCGCAGCCGCATTGGCTTCCCCTCTGGGGAAGCTGGCAAAAATCTGTGATTTTTGACTGAAGAGGTGCAGAACAATCCAAAAACCACTGTGGGTTGGGCGAATTCGCAGCTGGGCATTTCCTCTTCCGTCTCGCCTGCGGCGAGCCACCTTCCCCAAAGGGGAAGGCGTTCAGTCCTCGTCGAGTTTCAAAACAGCCATAAACGCTTCGCTGGGGACAGCCACGGTGCCGAATGTGCGCATCCGTTTCTTGCCCTCCTTCTGCTTTTCCAGCAGCTTCTTCTTTCTGGTGATGTCACCGCCGTAGCACTTGGCCAGCACGTCCTTGCGCAGGGCTTTGATGGTCTCCCGGGCGATGATCTTGCCGCCGATGGCTGCCTGAATGGGGATTTCGAACTGGGCCCGGGGGATATTGTCCTTCAGCTTTTCACAGATTTTTCTGGCTCTGGGATAGGCGTTGTCGGCGAAGAGGATGAAGCTCAGGGCGTCCACAATGTCGCCGTTGAGCAGGATGTCCAGCTTGACCAGGCGGCTGGGACGGTAGCCAATCAGCTCATAGTCCAGACTGCCGTAGCCCCGGGTCCGGGATTTCAGAGCGTCGAAGAAATCGTAGATAATTTCGTTCAGGGGCATTTCGTAGTGCAGCTCCACCCGGTTGGCATCCAGATACACCATATCCTTGAACTCGCCCCGGCGCTGCTGGCACAGCTCCATGATATTGCCCACATACTCCTGGGGGGCGATCAGGTTCACCTTGGCGAAGGGCTCCTCCGCCAGCTGAATATCGGCGGGATCGGGGTAATCCAGGGGCGTATAAACCATCATGGTCTCGCCGTTGGTCTTCGTCACCCGGTAGACCACGTTGGGGGCGGTGGTGATAAGGTCCAGATTGTATTCCCGCTCTAAGCGTTCCTGAATGATCTCCATGTGCAGCAGCCCTAAGAAGCCGCAGCGGAAGCCAAAGCCCAGGGCGATGGAGCTTTCCAGCTCATAGGACATGGAGGCGTCGTTTAATTTCAGCTTTTCCAGTGCGTCCCGCAGGTCCTGATATTTGGCGCCGTCGGCGGGGTACACACCGGAGAACACCATGGGCTGCACCTGCCGGTAGCCGGGCAGGGGTTCCGAAGCGGGGTTTTCCACGGTGGTGATGGTGTCGCCTACCCGGGTATCGGCCACGGTCTTAATGGAGGCGGTGATGTAGCCCACCTCGCCGGCTCCCAGGGCGTCTCTGGGCACCAGGCCGGTGGGGCTCATGTTGCCCACTTCCACCACTTTGTAAACCGCCCCGGTGGCCATCATTTTAATGTCCATACCGGCCTTCACCGTGCCCTGCTTGACGCGGGTGTAGGCGATGACGCCACGATAGGAATCGTACTGGCTGTCGAAAATCAGGGCCTGCAAGGGAGCCTCCCGGTCGCCGGTGGGGGCGGGCACGTCCCGGACGATCATTTCCAGCACGGAATGAATATTGATGCCGTTTTTCGCGGAAATCTCCGGGGCATCCTCGGCAGGAATACCGATGATATTTTCAATTTCCGTCTTGACCTCGGCGGGCCGGGCGGAGGGCAGGTCGATCTTGTTGACCACCGGCAGCACCTCAAGGCCTGCGTCAATGGCCAGGTAGGTGTTGGCAAGGGTCTGAGCCTCCACGCCCTGCGAAGCGTCCACCACCAGCACCGCGCCCTCGCAGGCGGCAAGAGAGCGGGAAACCTCGTAGTTAAAGTCCACATGGCCCGGGGTATCGATCAGGTTCAGGCTGTAGGTTTCCCCGTCATCGGCGGTGTAGTTGAGGGTGACGGCGGTAGCCTTGATGGTAATGCCCCGCTCCTTTTCCAGCTCCATGGAATCGAGCATCTGCTCGGCGTGGATGCGCTGGTCAATGGCATCGCACTGTTCCAGCAGCCGGTCCGCCAGCGTGGACTTGCCGTGGTCAATGTGGGCGATGATGGAAAAATTGCGGATTTTGGAAATGTTCGTCATTGGGTACACCTCATGGTTTTTTGGCACACTGCGTCATTTTCTCCATTATAACGAAATTTTGCCAAAAAGTAAACTGTATGTTTTCCCGAAAACGGGGGAAACCTGTCATTGAGCCAAAAAACATTCACCAAAAGCGAAAAAAATCCTGTAATTCCCCTTGCCAACCCGTAAAAAATGGGGTATAGTTTAACGGCATGAGAATTTTCGAGGATTTACATACAAAGAGGGGTATCGCTGATGAGTACACCAAAGAAGGAAACCGCCAACAACACCAATATGGAGCAGGTGCAGGCCGCCCTGCAGGCGCTGATCGCCCAGGGCAAAAAGGAAGGCATGATCCGCCTGTCCGACCTGAACGCCCAGCTGGAAAAGCTGCAGCTGTCGCCTGAAAAAATAGAGGAAATTTACGACCGGTTTGAAGCCCTGAGCATCCCGCTGGTCACCGCCGAGCTGGACCTTTCCGACGATGGCCTCGGCATGGACGATGGGGACATCGATCTGTCGGGTCTGGAAGAAGAGGAGCTGGTAGACCCCGTTGACCTGGCCGCCGAGTACTCCCTGGACGATCCCGTGCGGATGTACCTGAAGGAAATCGGTCAGGTGAAGCTGCTGTCCGCCGAGGAAGAGGTGGAGCTTGCCAAGCGGGTTTCCGAGGGGGATCAGGAAGCCAAGAACAAGCTGACGGAAGCCAACCTCCGGCTGGTGGTCTCCATTGCCAAGAAGTATTCCGGACGGGGCCTGCACATTCTGGACCTGATTCAGGAGGGCAACACGGGCCTAATTCGCGCCGTGGACAAATTTGACTGGACAAAGGGAAACAAATTCTCTACATATGCCACCTGGTGGATTCGGCAGGCCATCACCCGTGCCATCGCCGACCAGGCCCGGACCATCCGGGTGCCGGTGCATATGGTAGAGGTCATCAACAAGGCCACCCGCTGCAACCGCAAATTGGTGCAGGAGCTGGGCCGGGAGCCCACCGTGGAGGAGATTGCCAAGGAGCTGAACCTGCCGGTGGAAAAGATCATCGAAGCCAACCGCACCGCCGCCGACACCCTGAGCCTGGACACCCCCGTAGGCGACGAAGAGGACACCTCCATCGGCTCCTTCGTGGAGGACGAGCGCACCCCCGGCCCCGCCGACGCCACCTCCAACGCCCTGCTTGCCGAGGCTCTGAAGGAGATTCTGGACACCCTCACCGAGCGGGAGGCAGACGTTTTGCGGATGCGGTTCGGTATGTACGACGGCCGCACTCATACGCTGGAGGAAGTGGGCCAGATTTTCGGCGTGACCCGGGAACGGATTCGTCAGATTGAAAACAAAGCCATCCGCAAGCTGCGCCACCCCAGCCGTGCCAAGAAGATTCGCGATTTCTATTGCTAATATACACGAACCCCCGGTTTCCATCACGGAAACCGGGGGGTTTTCACGTTTTGACAGGGTTCATACTATTTCTCGATAAAATGGTTAACACCATTTTATCCTGCGCTTATCGCGCAGGCCGCCGCTGGCGGCGAGAAATGTATGGACTACGTTTTTTTATCGGCGATGCCGCTGACCGCGAGAACACGGTCTCATAAAACGGTATTGAACCGTTTTATGAAAAACTCGTATCAGCTGATATTGCCGAGGGTCATATACTGCCAGGGAACGGTGATCTCCTCCTTGCCGGCAAACAGCGACCCTTCCCACTTTTCAAAATCCGCCTGATTCAGGGTGTGGTCGCCCTCGCTGTCCGAAATCAGGTACACATGGCCAACATTGTCCACGTCAATGTCTGTCGGGTAGGGATTTCCCTCAAAGTCCGTTTCGGAAAGGTTCCGGTCCCACGCATCCACGGAGCAGGTAAACTGGTAGCTGTCAGAAGCCGCGTCATAGGTCAAAACGCCATAGGGCCAGAGCACGTCGCCGGCGTGGCCCTGATTATGGGAGGACAGAATCTTCATCATGCCGGGGTAGTAGGTGATGCCGGGAAAGCCCTCGGCTTCCATGGTCAGTTCATCTTTCTCTGCATCATAGCCGAAGACTACCTCGTGCATCCCCGCCGTGTAGGTATCGGTGATGGAAACCAGCAGCTCCTCTTCTCCGTCACCGTCCACGTCGAAGATGGCAAACTGCTGATCGTCAATGGTAGCAGGCTCCACGATCTCGATTTTCATGGCATCCGGGAAGAAGGGCCAGGTGAGATCGTCGTGGATGGTTTTGAGGGCTTCCCGGAAAGCTTTCCGGGTGGGAGAGTTTCTGGTAGCGATAGCTTCTTCAAAGGAGGTAGTCTCCACACTGGGCGCGGGGTTCCGGGGAGCACAGGCGCACAGCAGGAGGGCCATCATTGCCGCGATGGCGGCGGTCATTCTCTTTTTCATAAGTGTTTTTCCTTTCATTGGGCGGGGTCACTGACCCCGCCTTGCTGTTTATTTAATAGTACCGGGGGCTGGTGCCCTTGGGCAGGATGGTGACATCCTCGGAAAGCAGTCCGTTGTCCCGCATCCAGCGGATGGTGTTCTCGCAGTCGGCGAACACGTTTACGTCCCAGCTGTAGTTTTTGCTGGCCAGGGAAATGAAGAGGCTTCTGGTTTCATAGGTGTCCCCATCGCTCTGAGGAACGGCGAACACACCTTCGTGGTAGGCCTCGTTCTGGGCCATGGTGCCCGCCGCGCAGTCTGCTTTGATGGCACGAATCAGGCTCTCGGCGGCGGCCCGGGTTTGCAGCTTCTCCGGGAGTTTTCCGTCTTTCAGGGAGCAGTACATCCGCTCCATGGAGTCCAGCACCAGAGGCAGCACCTCCACATCCTTGTCGTTGATTCTGACCGTTTCGGAATTCACCGCGTCCCAGCGGCTCAGAAGCTTTTGGGGAATTTCCCCGGCGGCGCTGTCCACCCAGACGTTGTAGCTGCGCCGGACAGTTCTTCCGTCCTTGAGGGTATAGGTCAGATAGCAGTTGTCCGCGATTCTCTGCTGGGGCAGGGGGTCGCCCTCCTGCCAGTAGCGGTAGAAGGAATCCTCCATCCGCACATATTCCCCATTTTCCTCCAGCGCGTAGGCGCCGTCCTGATTTACCCGGTCGTTCAGGGCCAGATTGTGAAGCTTCAGAACCGTCTCAATGTCGGAGCGGTCTTCCATCTTATAGAAGTTCAACTGCACGGAGGCGATGTCCCCAATCTCCGGCATCCGTTCTTCCAGATGCAGCACGTCCAGCTTGGTCAGTCCCATGCTCGCCGCCAGCACCGCCGCCAGAATGCCAAGGCCCACCCAGTTTTGGGGGCGGAACACCCGGGCGGAACGCTCCACCAGCATTTTCCCGGCAAACCAGCCCACGATCAGGCCGCAGAACAGGAACAGGAATTTAAGCCAGTCCAGACTGTTGCCATAGCCCATGAACTCGCTGGCCGCGTATTCCGCCGCCACGGCAACGAACAGGGCGCTTAAAATCTGGAAAACAGGCACCAGCTTCCGGCTGCACACCGCGTCTCCTGCACATTCCAGATTCCGGAAGTGGTACAGAATCAAGCCCAGTACAGCGAAGACAACGCCCACAAGAGCCAGCATTCCAAGGCAGTCAAGGCCCGTGATCATATAGGGGCTGTTGGCGCCGGGAATCAGCCGCCCCACCTCGTCAAAGAGGGCCCGTCTGGCGGCTTCCTCTACCTCCAGATTGATGGAGAGCATATACTGCATGGGCACCAGCTTGCCAGCCAGAGCGCTGGGGGTGACCATGCCGTAGAGCATGGGGGTGTAGACGGTGTTCACCAGCCAGTAGAGAATACCGGAGCCGAAGTTTACAAGGCCGTAGCCTGCCACCATGGTAAACCGGGAGCCAACCACCAGGGCGCAGAACACCGCGATGCCGAACAGGCAGATAAATTCCACATTGGTAATCAGGAAATACCACAGGGCGATCTTCCAGGCACCCACGAAGACGGTGCCCATCAGCATGGGAATCAGCACCAGCGCCGCGATGGCGGTGGGGATCAGGGAGTACACAAGGCCCGAGGCCACGTTGGTCAAAAACCAGGTCTCCCGCCGCAGGGGCAAGGCGTGCAGCGCGTTGCACATCCGGGTGTTATACAGGTCGCCAAACAGCAGCTGGGCCATCAGGCAGGCGTAGCCCAGATTGATGACGGCAGTCCATTTGACAAAATCGCTGATCTGATAGAGAAAATAGTATTCCGGGAAAATATCTCCCGCCTGCTTCCACATCATCAGCAGAAACAGCAGAAGCAGCAGGGTGTACAGCGCCAGCACCGGTGCGAACCGGGTGAGATTTTTCGTGAACGCCGCGCGATTAAAGCAGGATTTCTTTGACTGCATAATCGGCACCTCCCAACTCATAGATAAAGATTTCTTCCAAGGACAGGGGCAATACATCGAAATAGGCGGGCTTGGCCGCGGCGGCTTTGGTGCTGATCTCCCATGCCGCGCCCCGGACAATCAGGGTCTTCAGCCGTCCGGAGGTGCTCTCGTGGAGGACTTCCAGTCCCTCGGGGACACCGCCCACGATTTGCAGCTTGTGGGTGTTGCCCTGCATATCGGCAAGGCTCTTTTCCATGAGCATTTCGCCGTGATCCATGATACCCACATGGTCGCAGACATCCTCCAGCTCCCGCAGGTTGTGAGAGGAAATCAGCACCGTGGTGCCGTACTCGGCAACGTCAGACAGAATCAGACTCATGACCTGCCGCCGCATGACGGGGTCCAGGCCGTCCACCGGCTCGTCCAGAATCAACGTCTTAGGCCGAGTGCACAGGGCCAGATGGAAGGCCGCCTGCTTCTGCATACCCTTAGAGAACCTGCGGATCTGTCCCCGCTTGGGCAGGCGGAACACATCATAGAGCCTGTCGAACAGTTCATCGTCAAACTGGGGGTAAATTCCCTTATAGAATTTGCGCATATCCTCCAAGGTTGCGGAGGGGTAGTAGAAAATGTCGTCGGGGATATAGCCGATGGCGGCTTTGATCTCCGGGTTTTCGTAAATGGGCTGGCCGTCCATGGTAATTACGCCGCTGTCGGGCCGGTAAATGCCGGTGAGGTGCCGGATGGCGGTGGATTTGCCCGCGCCGTTGGGGCCTACCAGGCCGTAGACCGCGCCCTTGGGCACCGTTAACGTCAGATTTTTCAGGGCGGTAAAGTCCCCGAAGGTTTTGGTTACATTTTGCATTTCAAGCATCCTGATTTCCTCCTATCCGATCAACCAGATTCTGCCGGGTGACGCCCAGTGCGATCAGCGCGGTGGTGGCGTCGTCAAAGGCATGGTACCAGTGCTGGCGCTCCCGCTCCCGGGTGTCGTCGGTGCTGCACACGAAGCAGCCCTTGCCGGGCACCGTGGCAATCCAGCCCTCCACTTCCAGCGACCGGTAGGCCCGCTGGATGGTGTTGGGGTTGATGGCCAGTTCCCCCGCCAGCTCCCGCACACTGGGCAGCTTCTCCCCCGTCTGCAAAACGCCGGTGGAAATCTGCTCCTTAAAGCCGTCGATGATCTGGGTGTAGATGGGACGGGCATCCCGATAATCCAGGTGTATCATGTCATCCCTCCTAAACTGTACTAACTGTACTAGCTGTTCTAGTACAGTTAGTATAACCATTTTGTAATTTCTTGTCAATATCTGTATTCTTAAGATTTTCTTGCGTTTTTCTTAATACGAATCAAGAAACCGGATAAGGCCCGCCGCCCGGGCTTA
This sequence comes from Clostridiales bacterium, assembly GCA_022786965.1. Lineage (GTDB taxonomy): Bacteria > Bacillota > Clostridia > Oscillospirales > Oscillospiraceae > Faecousia. The sequence goes on along the minus strand of JALFXH010000146.1, from coordinate 153,953 downwards.
CAGCGCGAACTCCCATTCCCCCAAATCTGCCAAGGTTATGATCCTCCATAATGATATAATGTCCTGAATGCTCCACGGAAGGGGGCTTTTTTCCTGAGAAAGCAAATACGATACCATATGGTATTGGTGGCGCGCCATATTATAACAGCCCTGAGAAGTTCGCGTTTCTCAGGGCTGTTTGATTTTTCTGTATATTTTCCTTCTGTTTTTCGACATTGCGGGTGTTTGCTATACAATGAAAAATTTTGAAAACACCACATCGGCTGCCGCGAGAACTCCCACATTCGCATCCTGCGCGGCGGGGTAGATGCGGATGTCGCCTTTGCTCCGATCCAGAGCCTTGGCACTGATCTCCCGCTGCAATCGCTGCGCCAGCAGCTCGTAACGATAGCAGATATCTCCCGCCAGATAGATGGTATCCACAGGAATCAGGTTTATCAGGTTAATCAAACCGGCAGAAAGGTAAACAGCTTCCTGATCCAGCAGCTTTCTGGCATTCGGATTCTTGTCTACATGGTCAATAAGGTCGCCCCAGTCACGAAATTCCGAGCCCTCCAGCAGAGCGGGGATCGAGGCATACGTTTCCAGGCATCCCCGATTCCCGCATTCGCAGAGCCGCCCGTCAAAGCGGATGGTGGTGTGACCCAGCTCGCCGGTAAAGTATTTGGAGTTGCCCAGCAGCTTTCCCCCGGACATGATGGCCGCGCCGATACCGATGTCAACAAACACCAGCATGAAATTCCGGCTCTGGCCCATTTCCAGCTGATGCAGCGCCAGCGAGCACACATCATGCTCCAGATACGCGGGCAGATTCAGCGCGTCGGACAGCAGCTTACAGATTTCCACGCCATGCCAGCGTTCAAATCGGGGAGGATTCAGAATCCGTCCGCCCTCGCAGTCCAGAGGGCCGGGAGAGCTGATGCCGATGCCCAGCACCTTGTCCGGTTCGACACTTGCCAGCATGGCCTTCAGCTCCGTAATGACAGCCCCCACCAGATTGTCCTGATCCGCAAGCTTTTTGCATTGCAGCATATGTCCGGCCATATCGCACAGCCCCACACTGCATCCTTTTCTCGCCAGATCCACAGCAAGGGCGTAGTAACAATTGGCGCGCAGGGCAAGTGGGGTGGCACTGCGGCCCCGGCCCACGGACTGCGGCGCAAGCTCTGTCACAATTCCCAGATTCAGCAGCTCCTCCACAATCAGGGAGGTTGCCGCCCGGGTCAGTCCCGTAGCCCGGGCCAGTTCTGCCCGGCTCATGGATTCTTGCCGCAAAATGCGCAAAACGGCCTTGCGATTATATTCTCTTGTATAGTCTGCGTTGCGTGGTTTTTGCGCCATTTTCATGTCTCACTTTCCTTTGTTTTCTGCCTTTGTGAGCGTCTGACGGCTAAGGGGTTCTATCGTAAGAAGCCGCTCTAAAATGATTTGAAGGTACAGCCTTTGCTGGGGATTATCCAAATCGTTTCCCAGCAGAGCTTCGATATTGCGAAGTCTCTCCAGAAAGGAGCTTCGATGAATTCTCAAATCCAGAGCGGTCTTTGTAATATTCATGGAATTCCTTAAATAGATCAGGAGTGTTTCTGAAAAACTGACCTTTGAGGATGCATCGTGCTCCAGAAGCCGCAGAAGACCATCCGAATAGAGAGATTCTATCGGCAGTCCCCCTGTCGCGTTTTGCAGCAGGAAGGAGAGCATGTAATCCCGAAAGAAAAAGAAATTGCTGCTGGTGGGGGATGACATTCCCAGCTTAATGGCGGAAGTGGCCTGCTGATAGTAATATTTTGCCTGAGACAGATTCCCAAAGGGGTTGCTGATGCCAACGCAAACACGCAGTTCTTCGGCTATGCGGCGCAGACTGGGCAAAACGTCTGTTTCCCACACTGCTTCCGACATGTCCACAAAGGCCGCCATGGACGAATGATATGCAAAACACACGCTGTGGGGAACGGTGTTCTCGATATAGCTGCAATAAAAGGAGACCGGCTGAGAGTATTCGGTATGGACCTGAAAATCCATTTTCAGGCACAGGTAGCGTCCCGAAAAGCCGGACAAAAGCCGGGTAGATTCCTCACTGAGGGGCCGTTCCTCCAGCAGGTCCTGGAAAATATTCCGAAGAACATTCGCGCGAAGCTCCGGGTTGTTGATATATTTGGACAGGGCCTGGGAGATGTATTGCTCCAGGATCAGCAGGAGCCAGTGATCGCTATTTTTTCGCTTGCAGTAGACGTATGGAATGGTCATATTGCCCAGATACCGGTCATTGAGCCATACATCCCAGACATAATACTGACCGTCTTCAAAAAACATCGGCCCTGCGCCTGCGTGGTTGTCACGGAAGGAAAGGTATCTGCTCAGATTTCCCAACTGCACTTTTCCGTCCTTGCCCGGACGGTACAAGGTCAGGGTGGGGTCTGCGTCGATGCAGCCGCTGTACCCGAGAAAGCGCAGCGACGCGTCAATGACAATGATGGGGTTGGGAAAAATGTCAGCGCAGCAATCTACCATTTCCTGAATACTGGCGGTGGAATTGAGGATGCTTTGGAGCTGGTATTCCCAGTCGTCGAATTTATCGAAAATCTGCTGAACCGTATTGAAGATTTCAATGATATGGATGGGATCGTCCCGAAGCCAGATGCACCGGATCTGCCCTGTACGGTATTGCTCCGGCATCTCGTAGCCAATGCAGATTAGCAGCGTACCCGGCTCGGCAATGGGCTTATCGGGGAGGGTATCCGTTGGAAGGCAATAGGTTCGGTTTTTTTGGAAGGAAAGCCCCATCTGGTAAATATTATAGATTTCCGGACGCTTCAGATGCATGTCGGTAACCTCGGGACCATAATAGGTGACCGGGTACTGCTTTTTCAGCTCGTCCATCAGAATGTGTGCGTTCAATCGCATGGCGACGCCTCCTGGCAGGGATACTCTGATTATACACCGGGTCTGCGCGTATTGCAACAGGCACCCATACAAAATATATGGGAAAAGGCAAATAAAATCTATCCATTTGACGAATTGAATATTTTCAGGAAGTATATTAAGATTAAGTTGTGCGATATGAACATAGTTAACGATTGCGTAGCCGAAATAAAGGAGGATTATTATGAGTAAAAAAATTGATGCGCGTCTGCCGAAGGAGATCGGTACCGGTCTGTACCCCGTGAAATCTCCCTGGGACAAAATGATCTCCTATCGGGAGGCAGCCCACTACTGTCAGCGTTACAGCAATGTGGTGGCCGCGGGAATCATGCAGGCCTTCCGCATGCTGGTGCCGGACTACGCCGAGCGCAGCCAGGCCATGTGCACCAACGCCTACAACCGGCTGTACTATGTGAATACCATGATTCCCGGCTATGGCGAGAACAACGCGGAAGAACAACATATGCATCCGTTCATGCGGGGCAACTTTGTGGGCGGACTGGTTGGTGACTCCGGAGATGAGAAGCACCTGATGTGCGGCCGTGTTGTCGACTTCGGCACCTACCGGGTGGAAAAGGAGCTGGATGTGTGCTACTGGGATCTGGTGGGCACCGAGCTTTGCCGTTCCACCACCCAGTCCCTACAGGCCTGCGCCGACTGCGCGGCAAAGCTCCGCCCCGACGGCCCCCATCTGGAATACCACATGGTGGAGGCCAAGGGCGCCGGTGACCGGCATTGCCGCATCGTGGCCGAGTGCCGCAAGAAGTTCCCCATGCCCGAGCATGAGCAGTGGGAGTGCTTCGGCCCCGTGGCAACGGAAAATCAGATCAAGTTCACCAAAGAAGAGGATACCGTTGAAGAGTCCATGATGTTCCGGGAGGACTGCGACTATCTGTTCTCCAACGGCACCAATGTGGAGGCCGACTGGCGCAGCGCTTATCCCTTTGTTGCCACCTCCAACGCCGCCAGTTACATTCTGCCCACTCTGGAGGACTACATCCGGGCGGGCAAGCTGACCAACGAGCAGGTGATCTACGCCATCCACTGTGTCCTGGAAGCGGCAGGCAAGGCCACCTTCATTGACGAGTTCGCCAAGGAGGGCGTTCGTCTTTGGATGGGCGTCCCCCACTCCATCGGCAAGGACGATGGCCGGGTCATGGGTGGCTATCTGGAGATGTATATGCAGAGCATGCACTTCGACTACACCATCGAGGCCTTTAACAGCGAGGAATGCATCTATGTCATCGACACCAAGCCTATGCTGGTGGGCTACTTCGGCTCCACCAAGATGATCGATGCATATGTCTGGTTCTGGTACGGCATGACCAAGAGCCTGGTCAACGCCCAGTGGTCTCTGTGGGAGGAGGATTCCCCCGAGGGCAAGCTGCGCATTAAGATCGCGAAAAAAGTCGATAAGTTCTGCTGATCCGGAAATGCATTAAGAAGAAAGGGGCGTTAACAATGAAATATCCGTATCCTGTTATGTATAAGAACGTCTATAAATACGACGACATGAAGCGGTCCGAGCATATGGCGGTCCGTACCACCGTGGGCTGGTATCTGTGGACCCATCAGTTGGTAGAGGTCACCGGCAAAGATGCGGTTGCTCTGCTGGAGTATATTTTCCCTAAAAATATCGGTAATCTGGCTGTTGGCAGGGAACGCTACACCACCATGCTGGATGAGATGGGCACCATCATCGATGATGTGGTGGTCTTCCGCATGGGCGAAGAGAAGTTCTGGATCTCCACCCTGTTCAAGGTGGATCTGATGGCATGGCTGGAAGGCCATAAGGGAGATCTGGACGTTGCATGGGCCGACATCACCAAGGAATGGGAAATGTATGCCGTTCAGGGTCCCAAGGCTCTGGAAATGGTGAACGCTCTTGTGAAGGAGCCTGTAGATGACCAGAAGTTCTTCGAGATGAAGGCCAACGAGATCGACGGCATCCCCGTCTACATCAACCGTGCAGGCTACACCGGTGAGAAGCTGGGCTATGAGATCTACTATCCCAAGGCTGAGGCTCCCGAACAGGAGAAGAAGCTCCGGGCCCTGGCAGAGACCTTCGGCGGTAAGGAAGTCACCGAGTTCCAAGTTATGGCATGGACGCTGCCCTGCGAGGCTGGCTTCTTCTACATGCGTGACCTGAAGCACACCAATCCCTTTGAGGTTGGCCTGGAGAATGGTATCAACTGGGATAAGGAATTTGTGGGCAAGGAGGCTCTGCTGAAGATTCGGGAAGAGGGCGCCAAGCGGGAAGTGGTCGGCTTCACCGTAGCCGATGCGGACATCCACATCAAGGGCCGCAACATGGGCAACGAGGGCGAGAAGGTCTTCGTGGACGGCGAGGAAGTCGGCCGTGTCATGAAGATCACCTACAGCTACGTTCTGGACACCAACAACGGCACCATCATCTGCAAGAAGGGCGCGCTGAAGCCCGGCGACAAGGTGCTGCTCCACGGTCACGAGGCTGTGATCTGCGCTCCAAAGTTCATCTAGCCGCCCTTTCCAATTGGAAACTGTAGGATTAGGATAATGATTTTTGGCTGGCGGCAACTGCAGTCAGCCAAAAATTATAAGGTGGAATGAAAGAATGGAGGCTATCTGTTATGTCAACCCAATCCACTCAGAAGAAGAATTGGTCCTTCATCCTCGGCATTCTGCTGTTGCAGGTTCCCCAGTACAGCTCCCCTCTATCCTCCGATTGTGGCGCTGGCGGCTATCCTGATTCTATGCTACCTGAAGTTCACCGGCGCCGGTTCCGGCATGGGCTATACCGCCTGCTCCCCCGGTGCCGGATACATCAACGGTGTGGACATCCTGGCCGACGGCGGCTGCACCTATCCCCTGACGGTCCCTCAGATTGAGTAATGCTCGCTTACAGGACAGTGTAAAAACGAAAGGAGTATCATTATGAGTCAACAGTTTGATCCCGTAGCCATCGGCAATATGATTATGCAGGGTTATCTGGCCAATACGTCGCCCTTGGAAGAAATGATCTATGTCAAGGGTAAGGTTGCCATTGTCACCGGCGGCACCTCCGGCCTGGGCTTCTGTGTGGCCCAGCGGCTGCTGCAGGGCGGCGCAAAAGTAGTCATCACCGGCTCCAACCCGGAAAAGGGTCAGAAGGCGGCCGAGATGCTCAAGGGTGCCGGATACGACCAGGTCACATTCTGCAAGGCGGACCTGCGCAGTGAGGCCGAGGTGGAGCACATGGTTTCCTTCACTGCCGAAACCTATGGCTCCGTGGACATTTTGGTTACTGCCGGCGGCGTTTGGAGCTTCGCCCATATCAACGATATGTCGGAGGCCGAATTCCAGCGCATCATTGACATCAATCTGGTGGGCGCCTTCCGCTGCGCCAAGCACGTCAGCCGTTACATGATCGACCATCAGATCCCCGGCAAGATGGTGCTGGTGTCCTCCAACGTGGCCTACCTGCCCCAACCCGTCTTCGGCGGCTATGCCCATTATGCCGCTTCCAAGGGCGGCGTAATCTCCATGACCATCGAGCTGGCCAAGGAGCTGAAGCGCTATGGCATCATGGTCAACTCCGTGGCTCCCGGCGCCATGATGACCCCCGGCGGCCCCATCAACGGCCCTGCCCGGGATCTGCCCCCCGAGAAGCAGATGCAGCTGGGCGCGGAAATGCAGGTTGTGAAGCTGGACGAGATTCCCACAGCGGACTCCGTGGCTATGGTAGTCTACGCCATGTGCACCGGCATTGCGAACGGTATGACCGGCGAAACCGTGGTTGCCGACCGCGGCATGATGCGCAACATTATGTCTTACCAACCTGCCATTGAAGAATATCGCGGCTAATCTATCAAAAGAACAGCGTAACGGCCGGTCAGAGATTATTCTGACCGGCCGCCTGAATGCGCGCCCGGTAAGCATAGTCAAAGCCAGACTCAGCCGGGCAGAGGAAAGGGGCAGCCAAGGCAAGGGTTGTGAAGAGGCAACTTCTGAGCGTTGAATCACAAGAATATCCCATGGAAACTGGTTATGAGAAGGGCAACGATTTATCGGGAACCCGAGGGAGAAGTGCGTATTCAAATTTACCCAAACCTTCCAAGGTGACGATACCCTGTAGGCGGGCAATACCACAAATGTAAGAAAAATCCACGCTGATCTATCGACTATAGCCCCCTTTCATGGTATAATACAAAAAATTGACTATGAAAGGGGGCTGACATCATGCCTGAGCAGCCGAAAAAGACACCGTGTGGTATTGGTGTGTTGGCCCATGTGTGAGCTGGAGGACGAGTACCACATAGAAAAAGTTAGGAAACTAGCAATATTTTCGTATTTTGTTGATATTTTTTATAAAAATAATGCAAACAATCCCGGATGAACCGACAGGATCATCCGGGATTGTTTTTTGATGCACGTAGGGAACTTTTTGACATAGCGGCGCAAGAAATATTCCCTACAGTTTAAAAAGTCCTCCAGCATTTGCTGCGCATAATACTATTTCACAAGAAAGTCATTCACCATATCCAGGGTTGGGATCGCCGGCGCGGCGCCTTGCTTGGTTACCGCAATGGCGGATGCGGCGCAGGCGTAGCGCAGCGCTTCCTGGTAGTCTTTTCCTTGCATAACAAGACCAAGGAAGAAGCCGGTAAACGTATCACCAGCACCGGTTGTATCGACTGCTTCAACGTGAAAAGCCGGCTGCTGCAACGCCATATTTTTGTCAGCGTAGTATGCACCATCTCCGCCCAGTGTCATGACGAGCTTCATTTCGGGATATTTTTCAAGAAGAAACGCAGCTACGCGGTCTGGTTCTTTTTCTTTGGTGATATCGTAAGCTTCTGTTTCGTTTACAAGCAGGTAAGAAACGGCGTCAAAGGGGAATGTGTCCAGTAATTCACTGGAAATAGGGGAAGGGTTGAACGCCAGAGGAATGTGCAGTTCCTTGCATCGCTGGGCAATGTAACAGACCATGCTGGTTTCATTTTGCATTAAGACAAGGTCCTGCGGCGTAAAATCCGCCAAAGTCCTGTCTACCTGCTCTTGGGTGATAGAACGATTTGAACCGCCAAAGATCACGATACTGTTCTGGCCCTGGGCATTTACCTGGATGATAGCATGACCGTTTACTGAATCTGTCTTTTCGAGATAGTTGAGCTTAACACCGTTTTGTGAAAGAATATCCTCCAGCGATTGCCCATCTGATCCGATACAGCCGGCGTGATAGGTGAGCATCCCGCTTTTTGCTAACGCAATGGACTGGTTCAAGCCTTTGCCGCCGGCGGCAAAGGAAAGGCTGGACGCGGCAAGTGTTTCGCCTGGGGATACGATGTGATCGACACGGTAAATGTGGTCGATATTCAATGACCCAAAATTAAGTACTCTCATATAGCTTCCTTTCTGAAAAATCTGTGTTCTGCAACCAAAATACCTACGGACGCTGAGATGGAGGAGCTGTACTGGATCGCACCTTCAGATTTGGGGTAAACACCACCTGATCCGCAGAGGCATCGTTCTTTGTCAATGCAATCAATGTGTTGATCGCGCTTTCCCCAATTTTAAATGCAGGCTGGTTGACAGTTGTCAGAGGCGGGTCCAGTAGGTCAGAAATGAAAATATCGTCGTAACCTACTAGAGAAATGGATTCGGGAAGATGCAGTTTATAGTCACGAATAGCGCGATATGCACCCAGCGCCATCATGTCATTAAAGCAGAATAAAGCGGTAACGTCCTGACCACGCATATAAGCAAGACTGTCATAACCACTTTGCACAGTAAAATCGCCTTCCATAATCAAAGCTGGATTATAGGAAACGCCAAACTCGTCCAGAGCTGTTTTGTAACCTTGAAGCCGGTCGGAAGATGTGCGGTTACAAAGCGGACCAGTGAGACAACCAATACGGCGGTGACCCAATTCCAGTAAATGCTTTGTGGCAATATATCCGCCATGAACATTGTCATTGACAATAGATTTGGCAAAAGGAAGATCCAGTGCGCGGTCAACTGCTACAAAAGGAATCTTTGTTTCTGTGATTTTAGAGCAGATCGAATGAATCGCATGATTATCAATGTTGGAAGGGGCTACGTAAACAATGCCATCGACCTGATGATCGATCAGCGCGTCAAAATACTGCATATTATTATCGGGAAACTCGTTGGCGCTGGTGACCATAAGCGTATAATTGTGCTTCCTTGCCTCGCTTTCGCAGCCTTTGCACAACTCGGCGAAATAAATATTCCCAATATCCGGGACGATAATCCCGAAAGTAGATGTGTTGTTTTTCAACAATCCGATCGCGAGTTTGTTGGGACGGTAGTTATATTTTTCAACGGTATCCAGTATTCGCTTTCTTGTCTCTGCTGAAATACGCGCCTCTCGGTTATTTAGCACAAGTGAAACTGCGGTGGTGGAAACGCCGCACTCTTTGGCGATATCCTTGATTGTGACTTTCATATATTAACCCTTCGTCCAAATAGTAATGTATCCTGAAAAATAAACACCTGCTCTATAAATATACATATGGATCAGGAAAATAGAAAATAAAAAATTATGTGATAAACTTTTACCATGATTTACTTTATATCTTTTTCACTGAATTGTCAAGGATAATTTTTGCAATTTTGGAATTTTCGTGAAAAATATGTTGACATTTGGAGGGTGGTGTGCTATTTATATAAGTGTGATAGGTAAATGGTTTTACCAATTAGTGAATGTGCATAATTGAATGCACCCGGTTATGTGCAGTATACACGAAAGCCTTTCCATTTGTCTTCACTGGAGCATATTCCGGCTGTTTCGTTCTGCTGTCCGAAGATACGGTGCTCTAACACGAACTACCCAAAAAATAGGAGGAGAAAACATGAAGAAACTGATAGCGATTTTTCTGGTTATGGTGATGACTCTTGCGATGTTCGCTGGGTGCTCCAGCAAGGAAGCCACTGCCACGAATCCCCCGGAAACCGCAGGCGCTCCTGCGGCGGAAAAGCCGGCGTCCAGTGAGGAAACTGCAGGTGATGCTTCCGATATGAGCGATATGCGTGTAGCTGCCATCTTTACCGGCCCCCGTGGTGACAGCGGCACTATCGACATGGTTTGCAATGTTCTGGAAAAGCTGGAAGCGGAGAACGGGCTTCAGATTGAAATCGTGGAAGGCGATGGCACAAACGATGTAGCAAAGCTGACCGCCGCTGTTATGGATACTGCCGATGAAGGCTATAATATGATCCTGTCTACCGGAACTATGGCAGACGTTTTCCGCCAGGTTGGCCCTGACTATCCCGAGACTACCTTCTGCCTGTATGACACGACTTTCGATTTCAGCACCTATGACGGGGATAACCTGTACTGTGCAAACTTCCTGCAGAATGAAGGCGCTTACCTGGCCGGTATGCTGGCTATGAGCATGTCCAAGACCGGTACCATCGGATTTATCGGCGGCATGGAAAACGCGAATATCTGTGACTTCATGTGGGGCTATGTGGAAGGCGCAAAAGCTGTGAATCCCAAGGGAATCATTGCTATTTCCTTTACCGGTGACTGGATGGATTCTGCCAAGGCCAAGGAAATCTGCCTGACGCAGGCCGGTATGAAGGCGGATGTTGTGTATCCCGCATCCGGCCCCAGCCAGGAAGGCGCTTATGAAGGCGCTGCCGAAGCCGGCATTTATTCCATCGGCGTTGATGTGGACCGTGAGGCACTGTACGCGACTTCCAATCCCGACTGGACTGAGCATATCCTGACTTCTGCCCGTAAGTGCATCGATGCTGCGGTCGAGCGTACAATCCGCCTGTATGCGGCGGGCGAGCTGAAGATGGGACAGGAAGCGTTGGGTATTGCTGAGGGCGGCGTAGACCTGTGCTTGGACGGCAACTTCAAGACGCTGGTTCCTGAGGATGTTCAGAAAACAATCGAAGATACAAAGGAAGCAATTGCGAATGGCGAGATCACCATCGGAACTGCTATTGGCGCAACGGCAGATGAGATCGCGCAAATCAAGGAGTGGGCTGGTAAGGCCGAATAAGCTATAGCCTGACAATTCGATAATACGATATAAACTGCCGGCCAAATGAATATCATTTGGCCGGCAAACTTTTAACTGAAAGAAGGTGTCCCTTTGAGCGGCGACATTTTAAGAATGGAAGGAATTACCAAAATCTACGGGAATGGTATTCTGGCCAATGATAATGTCGATTTCAATTTGCGTGAAGGCGAAATTCATGCGTTGATGGGCGAAAATGGTGCTGGTAAGAGCACCTTGATGAATATTCTTTTTGGCATGCAGCAGCCGACGTCTGGTAAGATTATCCTCCGCGGAGAGGAAGTTCATATTCGCAATTCTGCCGAGGCGTTGTCTATGGGAATTGGTATGGTGCATCAGCATTTTATGTTGGTCCCCTCCCTTACGGTAACAGAAAATTTGATCCTGGGCTGTGCTCCTAAAAAAGGAGCTTTGATTGATCTTCCAAAGGCAAAACAAATTGCCCGTGAGATGTCTGAACGGTATCATTTTAATTTGAATCCAGACGCTCGGGTCAAAGATCTGTCTGTAGGCATGAAGCAGCAGCTTGAGATTCTGAAGGCTTTGTACAGAGGCGCAAAGATCCTGATCCTGGATGAGCCGACCGCTGTTTTGACACCTCAGGAAACCGAAAAACTGTTTGAACAGCTGCGGATCCTGAGAGATAATGGTCATGTACTGATATTTATATCTCACAAGATCAGAGAAGTTATTGAGATCTGCGACCGTGTTACTATTATGCGCTCCGGCAAGAGCATGGGTGTTTATGATATCCATGGGGATCCCGAGAAGGGTACGAAAGACATCACGGAAGATGAGATCTCCCGTCTGATGGTTGGACGGGACGCTGTCCTCGAGATCAACAAGACGGAAGCGAAGCCCGGCGAAAAAGTCCTTGAAGTGGAGAAGGCACTGAATATCGATACGGAAGGCACTGTGCACGTTGATGATGTCAGTTTTTCGGTCCGGAAGGGCGAGATTCTGGGAATTGCTGGCGTGGAAGGCAATGGACAGGCTGAGCTTATCGCGATGCTCACCGGTATGATGCCGCTGGATGGCGGAGATGTTCGTGTCAATGGCGAATCCATCAAAGGGAAAAAGATCCGGGATGTCCGAAAAAATATGCTGGCGTACATTCCGCAGGACCGTCTGACGTATGGTGTTTCCGCCAGCCAGGATATCCTGCATAACGTAATTCCGTTTTTGACGGATGACGAAGATTACGCCAAGCACGGTATGCTGAAGATGAAAAAGCTGCAGAAAGTAGCGGATGAGGTTTCGAAAGACTTTTTGGTAAAATGCGATTCTTCGGGACAGCTGGTATCCATGCTTTCCGGCGGTAATATGCAAAAAGTAGTTGTGGCGCGGGAACTGTCTCCCAAAACACGGAACCCGGTGCCGCTGGTCATAGCAGACCAGCCTTCCAGAGGCATTGATATCGGTGCCACCAAGTTTATCCATCGCAAATTGCTGGAGATGCGTGATGAGGGAACAGCGATACTGCTGATTTCTGCTGATCTGAATGAAATACTGGAGCTTTCCGACTCTGTAATTATTCTTTATGATGGCAAGATCGTGGGTTATTTCCCGGATACAAAAGAGCTGACGGAGAACGAACTGGGTCAGTATATGCTGGGTATCAAAACGCAGGAGCCGGAACAGATAGAAGGAGTTTGCCATGCCTAAAAAGAATCCCAAACTTGTTTCCGCCAAGCGGATTCAAAGTGAGTTTAATTTTTTGAAAATGCTCGCTGCGCTGGGCATCGCCGTTTTGATCATTGTAGTGGTCGTGTTTTTGATTGCTGATGATCCCATGAAGGCTCTCGGATATTTTTTCCTGTCTCCATTTGACTCTGTACGGCATGTCGGCAATATTATCGAAAATGCGACACCGGTGTTGTTCACAGGTATAGCCACATGTATGTTGTTCGCCGCGGGAGATGTGACCCTGGCAGGTGAAGGATCCGTGTTCTTGGGAGGTTTCCTTGCGGCGGCCGTTGCCGTTACGCTTTCTGTCGAGAGTAAACTGCTTGCCGTTATCGCTATTTTGGTGGCGAGCATTGGAGGCGGCCTGCTTTCCCTGATCCCGGTTATTGCGAAGAAAAAATTCCGGTGTGATTCGTTCGTCTTTTCTCTTCTGCTTAACTATGTGGTTTTGTACATTGGCGTTTATGTTCTGAACTATTTCCTGCATGACTACACATACATTGCCGGCGTTGCAACCTCCACCTTCCCCGCCGGAGCGGTGTTGGATCCGATTATCCCCAAAACCTCGGTGAATATCGGCTTTATTTTGGGCCTCGTTCTCGCTGTTGTCGCCTGGTTCTTTATGAACCGTACACGCTGGGGATATGACGCACAGCTGATCCGCTCCAATGAGAGCTTTGCCAAGTATACCGGTGTGAATATTACGAAGATCAGCCTGCTGGTAGCGTTCCTTGGCGGCTGTATTGCGGCTATGGGTGGCGCTGTAGAGATCCTCGGCAAGTATCCCAGATATTCCTGGGTCACACTGCCGGGTTATGGCTGGGATGGCTTTATGGTCGCCACTCTTGCCTACTACAATCCGATTTTCGTACCGCTTGCTGCACTGTTCTTAGGATATATCCGTACAGGCGCGCAGATTCTTAATCTGAAGACGAATATTCCGTTGGAGCTGATTTCCGCGATCCAGGCCATCATGATCCTGATGATAGCGTCCAAGGCGCTGATGAACAAGCGTCAGCAAAAGCGTATCGAGGAACAGACCCGGCTGCGCCGCCAGCTTGAAACAGAAGGAAAGGAGGGCCAGGCATAATGGAACTGTTTTTGAAAAGTGTTTTTTCCGCTGACTTTTTATTCGTTGTGATCCGTACGTGTACGCCCATTCTGTTTGCTGCCATGGCAGCTATGATATCCACAAAATGCGGAGTCGTCAACATTACGATTGACGGAACGATGCTGATGAGCGCCCTGATGGGTACACTGGTCAGTGCCTACACGCAGAACCTGTTCCTTGGATTCCTTGCCGGTTTCCTGACCGGTACCGCAATGGGAGGATTCTTGGCCTTCTTTCATGTAAAAATGAAAACACCTTCCAATTTGACGGGCGTTGCCATGAACCTGTTCGCGAATGGATTTTCTGTTTTCCTGTGTGCGCTACTGGCAGGCGACAAAGGGTCTACATCTAAGTTGTCCAGCTTGACCTTCCCCACGATCAATATCCCAATCATTAAAGATATCCCTGTTCTTGGCACGATTGTATCTGGCCACAATCTGCTTACTTATGTTTGCTTTTTGATGGTCATTTTACTGTACATATTTATTTACCGCACACCTTTCGGACTTAAAATGCGCGCGGTGGGTGAAAATGAGACCGCAGCAAGATCAGTTGGCGAGAATACGGACCGGATTAAAATCATATCCCTTTTGCTCGCGGGTGCGGTATCTTCCCTGGGTGGTATGTTCCTGTCCATGGGTTACGTTTCCTGGTTTACCAGAGGTATGACTGGTGGCCGCGGCTTTATCGGTGTTGCCGCGAATGCGATCGGCCATGGTAACCCTGTATTTGTTATGCTCGCTTCCCTGCTGTTTGCCGTTGCCCAGGCTCTTTCCAATTCTATCCAGATCCTGCAGCTTCCCTCTGAATTGGTAATGGCTATTCCTTATGCAATCACGCTAGCGATCATGGTTGTGAACAGTGCACGTGAGAACATTGGCGAGAGCAGCAGAAAGCGGAAGCTTATCAGCAGTATACACAAAGCCGGTTAAGGCTGGAAAGTAGTGAACATATGAAGAATTTTCGAGCAAAAGTAGATAGCGTTCTTCTTTCTGCTACCAACGCGGGATTCTGGGCAGGCGCGACCGTGTTTGGCACGTTCCTTGTGACCTATCTGTATGCCAAGGGCTATTCTGCTTCAGAAGTAGGCCTTGTCATGACACTGATGTCGATTTGTAACATAGTGGCGCAGCCGCTGTGGGGGTATATTTCTGATGCCAAATTGAAGATCCGTAATACGATCCTGCTGTGCTTGGCTGCATCTATCCCACTTGTAGCGTTGATGCCGCTGTTTGCAAGAACTACGCTGTCTCTGTTTATTGGATGCTGCTTTATTGCATGCTTTGAGAATCCAATCAAGGGATTGCTGGATAGCCTGACAAATCAGGCTGAGATCAAAAACAAATATATCATATATGGTGTAGCCCGGGGATGTGGCTCTTTCTTCAGCGCAATCGCCAGCCTTGTTGTTGGAGAGTTGCTGGCTTCTTGGGGCATTGAATGGGCATTTGCTATCCATGGCGTGTTGATGCTGATAGCCATCTTGTCTCTGTTTTTCTTTTCCGGTGTGGAATGCCATGACGGTAGTATCACATTAACGGAACAGCCCAAGAAGAAAGCGGATGTTTCTGTTTCAAAAGCCATTAAAATACTGCTGGGGAACCGGACGTATGTTTTGATTTTAGTCAGTACAATTCTTGTGAATATTGGACTGAAAGCGGCATTGACCTTTGCTCCTGTCATGATCGCGGACATGGGTGGAACAAGTGCGCATACGGGTTATGCTATGGCGGTGAATACCATCGGAATGTTGCCGTGTATGCTCATTTACAGCTGGATGTATCGAAAAAAGAAGATTTCCAATAACTGGCTGTATATACTGGGCTGCCTGTTTACGATCGTACGTATCGCAAGCATGGCTATGGTTAGTTCGATAAACGCGATTATTGCGGTACAGATTATCAATTCTCTGTCATATGGTTTTCTCCAGCCGTCCATGATCTGTGCAGTCGGAGATACAACGCCTATCGAGTATCGCTCTACTGCGATTACGCTGGTCACCAGTGGCCAGCTTGCGATCAGCAGCTTCCTGGGTGACTTTGTTGCAGGAAAACTTGTGGAAGTCATTGGTATGCAGGCAATGTTCTGGTGTTGCACCGTGCTTGCAGTCTTGGGAACGTTAGTGTATATCCCTGTTTGCAAAAAAAAGAAAGGAGATTAAACTTGTGAAAAAAATTCCTGTAATCATCGATTGTGACCCGGGACATGACGATATGATGGCGTTGGTTCTGGCCTACGGAAGCAACAAACTGGATATCCGGGCAGTCACTACTGTGGCTGGCAATAACACGATTGAAAATACAACCCGCAACGCACTGAATGTATTGAACTATATTGGCGCGAAAGATGTTCCTGTCGCCAAAGGTTTCCAGGATCCCATTGTGCGCACGCATAAGGCAGTCATGGAGAGAATGGCAGCTGCGCGCAGGGAAACGATGACAGAAGAACAGCGGAAAGAGCAAAGCAAGATAACGGGTGCACTGGCGCATGGTGTTACTGGTTTGGATGGTTTTTCGTTCCCTGAAAACAATCCCAAGCAGATCGAGCCTATTCGCGCTGTGGAAATGATGGCGAAAGTCCTTCGGGAAAGTCAGGAAAAAGTGACCATTATTCCCACAGGTCCGTTGACGAATGTGGGCCTGCTTATTCGCGCGTTCCCGGATCTGTTGCCTAAAATTGAACGAATCTCTCTTATGGGTGGCACAAGTGAGTTCGTTTTGACACGTCCTTTCATGGAGTTTAACACCTTGGTCGATCCAGAAGCAACGAAAATTGTTTTTGAGAGTGGAGTGCCTATCACAATGTACGGTTATGACGTAACATACCGCGTTCTGTGCGGCGTGGATACAATCGACCGCATGGAGGCGTTGGGGAATCAAACAGGTAAAATGGCAGCGGCTCTGCTGCGGTTCTTTATGGAGCGCCATAACAAGAACCTCAAGCAGCTTCATTTGAAAGATGTTACGCCGATTCACGATGCCTGTGCTGTTGCGGGTGTAATCGATCCGTCTCTGGTGACCGAAAGCCGTATGCTGCATGTGGATATTGAAACCAGCGGACAGTATTTTGACGGCGCTACCATATGTGACTATGCTGGCTGCCTGGGACTGCCTGCTAACGTAGAGGTGGTCTACAACATGGATACACCACGGTTCCTGGATATGCTGGTGGAATCCGCAGGCAACTGCCTGTAAAGAGAGGAGTGTGGGACGATGAAACGTGTTCCTGTGATTATCGATTGTGATCCCGGTCATGATGACATGATGGCACTGGTGATTGGCTGCTGCAGCCCGGAATTGGATGTCAGACTGGTGACCACAGTAGCGGGCAATAAGCCATTGGAGCTTGTAACAAAAAACGCCCTGAACGTTTTGAATTACATTGGCGCGAATGAAGTGCCGTTGGCCATGGGGTGTGACAGGCCTATTTGCCGTCCTAAAGATCACGCAAACAGTAAACTGGCGGAATTTCGCCGTCACACGGGTTCTATTGAAAATGGCGCTCATGGCGCGACAGGCCTTGATGGATTCCAATTTCCCGAAAACAATCCAAAAGAACCGACTGATATTCGTGCCGTAGAAGCCATGGCGGAAGTACTGCGCGAAAGTGATGAAAAAGTAACGATTATTCCGCTCGGTCCATTAACGAATGTTGCTCTGCTGATCCGCTGCTATCCCAATCTTGTGGATAAAATCGACAAAATATCCATGATGGGAGGAACTAGCCAGTTTGTATTTACTCGGCAGTATATGGAGTTTAATACTTTTGTAGATCCGGAAGCTACGAAAATTGTGTTTGAAAGTGGAATCCCTATCATCATGTATGGCTATGACGTTACGTATTCGGTATTGTTTGACGAATCTGTGATTCGGAAAATCGAGGAACACAAAAACCAAACCAGTCACATGGTTGCGGAGTTGCTGAAGACTTTTATGTATCGCCATAATGGTGCATTTCCTTGGCTCGGGTTGACAGATACCTGCCCCATTCATGATGCTTGCGCTGTTGCCGGAGTTGTGGATCCTTCTCTGATTACACAGAGCGAACTGCTCCACGTGGATGTGGAAATTGGAGGGAATTACCTGAATGGAGCAACAGTTGTCGATTACGCGAAAACTACTGGGCTGCCGGCTAACGTTCAGGTTGTTTATCGTATGGATAATCAACGATTCTTCGATTTGATGGAGCGTTGCGCCGCAAACGGAAAATAAGTGTAGCTTAACAGCCTAAAACAGGGACAATCTTTTAGAAGTAATAGCGGGGAAGAAAAACATGACAGAACAGGAAAAGAAGCAACTGAAAATCACCGCCTGCAAGGTGCGTATGGGCGTGATTGAAGGCACCCACGGTGCCAGGGCGGGCCACCCCGGCGGAAGTCTGTCTGCCGCGGATCTGTTTACCTATCTGTATTTTAGGGAAATGAACATCGAACCCGCCAATCCCAAGTGGGAAGACCGGGACCGGTTCGTTCTGTCCAAGGGCCATACCGCCCCCGGATTGTACGCTGCCCTTGCCAACCGGGGCTTCTTTCCGGTGGAAGATCTCTCCACCCTGCGGCACATTGACAGCTACCTGCAGGGACATCCCAACATGAATACCGTCCCCGGCGTGGATATGTCCACCGGTTCACTTGGGCAGGGCATTTCCGTGGCCTGTGGCATGGCACTGGGGGCAAAGCACCAAGGGAAGTCCTTCCGGGTCTACACCCTTCTGGGCGACGGGGAGATCGAAGAAGGTCAGGTGTGGGAAGCCTGTATGTTCGCCGCCCATTACAAGCTGGATAATCTCTGTGTCATTGTGGATAACAACGGTTTGCAGATCGACGGCCCTGTTGCCAAGGTCATGAGCCCTTATCCCATTGATGAAAAGTTGCGAGCCTTCGGCTTCCATGTGGAGGTCATCGACGGTCATGACTTCGACCAAATCGAGGCCGCCATGAATGTGGCCCGGGTCACCAGCGGAAAGCCTACCGCCATTGTGATGAAGACCACCAAAGGAAAGGGTGTGTCCTTCATGGAAAATCAGGTGGGCTGGCATGGCAAAGCTCCCAACGACGCAGAGTATGAAGCTGCTATGCGTGAGCTGAACGCATCTCTGGCAGAACTGGAGGGAAAGTAAGATGGCAGATGTAAAGAAAATCGCCACCCGGGATGCCTACGGCAATGCTTTGGCAAAGCTGGGAGCGGAGCACCCGGATATCGTGGTTCTGGACGCGGACCTTGCCAATGCCACCAAGACCCAGACCTTCCAGAAAGCCTTCCCAGATCGCCATTACGACTGCGGCATCGCGGAAGCGGACATGATGTGCGTGGCCGCGGGATTGAGTACCACGGGACTGGTGCCCTTCGCTTCCTCCTTCGCCATGTTTGCCGCGGGCCGTGCCTTTGAGCAGGTGCGCAACTCCATTGGCTATCCCCACCTGAACGTGAAGATCGGCGCCACCCACGGCGGCATCTCCGTGGGCGAGGACGGTGCCAGCCACCAGTGCTGCGAGGACTTTGCCCTCATGCGCTCCATTCCTGGCATGGTGGTTATCTGCCCTGCGGACGGTGTGGAAGCGGAAGCCGCTGTGAAGGCCGCTTATGAATACGAAGGCCCTGTGTATCTGCGTTTTGGACGTTTGGCAATCCCTGTTTTCCACGATGCGGAAAACTTCCACTTTGAAATTGGCAAGGGTGAAGTGCTGAAAGACGGCAGCGATGTCGCCATCATCGCCAACGGCCTGCTGGTTTACGAAGCTATCCAGGCGGCGGAAGCACTGGAAGCCGAGGGCATCCATCCCATGGTCATCAACATGGCCACGGTGAAGCCTCTGGACGAGGAACTGGTCCTTGCCGCCGCGAAGAAGTGCGGCAAAGTCATCACCTGCGAGGAACACAGCGTTATCGGCGGTCTTGGAGAAGCTGTGAGCCGCCTGCTGTCCGAAAAGTCCCCCACTCCGGTGAAGTGTATCGGCGTCAATGACGAATTCGGCCACTCCGGCCCGGCAGCGGACCTGCTGAAACAGTTCGGACTGTCGGCGGAGCATATCGTGGCAGCAGTAAAGGATTTTCTGTAAGATCCATTGTGAAAGCCCAGAGAAATCATCTACTGATTGGATGATTTCTCTGGGCTTTTCTGTTTTCCGGGAAGTGGGCGGGAATTGGTTTTCTTAAATTGGCACGTCACTTGCACAGGAAAACGTTTAGGTTTCCAAAGGGAAGGAATTCCCTTTGCCATGCTGAACGCATGGCGAGCCGGATGCAGATCGGCTCGGTTCGGGGTTTCCAATAGGGGTGAAAACGCCCTGTTGGCTGGGGAATCCAATGGGGACAGCGTTCCCGTGGCGGTGGTTTCCAAAGGCGGCAGCGCTGCCTTGGTTCTGGGAATCCAACAGGGGCGAACAGCACCCTTTGGCACACGATTTTATGAAATAAAGTCTAGTGTGTTATACCTTTGGCGACCGTGGGTGGCTGAAAGGGGTTGTTCGGGGCGGGAACAAACACTTTCAGTCAGCCACAGAACAGGCGGATTTTGGCGCGCCACGCGCTGAAATTCAGGATTTGCCCCGGGGCAAAATCCGCCTGTTCGGGTGTAGGTGGTGCGGCGAAATGGAGAGGCAAAGCGCAGCGGAGCCTTGGAATGGAGCTGCATCGCCGGGGGAGCCAAAGGGATATCAAGCCCTCGTCCCGCCGCAGCGACGCATCCTTCGTCACTTTGGAAATGCAATCGTCTTCTGTTTCGGAAGATCATTCAGATCGGAGTTGAGGATTTCTTCAATGGCCTTGCTTGCATATCTGTGAGAACGAGTTGTGTCCAGTTCTGCAATGTAAGAAATCTTTCCTGTGCCGTTTTCAAAATCAATTTCAATCTCACCCCACTCGCCGTCGCAGTCTGCCTGGTATTCGTAGACTGCGCCGGCGATTTTCTTTTTTCTGCGGATGACCTTCTTCCTTTTTATGGTCACAGTTCCGATGGCGTTGTCCTCCACCAGCAGTCTCGTCAGGTGATCCACAGCCTTCCGGTACGCTTTCTCCGCGCCATTCGCTGTGGTGAGTTCAAAGTGAGCGCCGAGATCATCAAAGCTTTCCGCAGTTGATATGTGCCGGACACAACCGCACTTCATGCAGACGGCATTTCTGCGCTGCA
This sequence comes from Clostridiales bacterium, assembly GCA_022786965.1. GTDB lineage: Bacteria > Bacillota > Clostridia > Oscillospirales > Oscillospiraceae > Faecousia. The sequence continues at coordinate 133,097 of JALFXH010000146.1, read as the reverse complement.
AGTATTCTTTCTCATTTGGAGTCAGCCGATCAAAAGCTTTGCGAACAGCGTTTGCGTGAATCCCATTCCAGAAGATTTCGAGCATGTCGGAGTCTTCCTCATCGGCGACTTCTTCCATAACATCCCCACCGCTATCTCCTTCTTCGTCGGTAATATAAAGGGACTTGCGGCTGTGCAGGCACTTTGCTTCCCGGAAATACCGATCCGCTGTTTCCTCACTGCATTGATATTTCTTCATGAAGGCTTCCAGAGCATTCTCCAGATTGTTCTGCATCCATGCGGCGGTACGGATCTTTTTGTAAGTGGATACGGATGGCAGTGACCAGCTCTCCCTGTGCATCTGATAATCCCGGATGGTGTTGTAAACAAAGTTGTGGGCATAGGTCGTGAATGTCGCTTTCTTCTCCAGTTCGTATCGTGGCAGAAGATGAAGCATGGTCATCATGCAGCACAGCTTGATTTCCAGAAAGCCCTCCGGGTCATATTGAAAATTTGCTTCCGATGCCAAAGTGCGGCGGATATATCGATTCAGGCTCGGCTCAAACCGGTGGAGGAAAAAGGAGAAGTATTTCAGATCGTGGGTTTCCAGAACTACGCGGATGTAATCATTGGCGGTACAATTTTCGGACAGCTCCGGAGGCGGTGGGTCAAGCTGGAAGATATTCTCCGCGATGTACTGGGTAATTTGCATACCATCGATGGCAAACCCCACCTTCTGGATGAATCCGTCCATGTCCCATATGTAATTTTCGGTCACTTGCTCATCACCCTATCTCTATTCAAGCGTTCTTCTGCCTCTGCCACGATGGCCTCCTGCTGCATTTCCTTTCCATAGTCATTTTGAAAATAGGCGTTATTCAGGAATGCCTTTGTCCGCTTTTCCTCCGCGATTTTCATAACCATGTCCGCCAGCTCCCGTGATATGGTGCCCCTGTGAACGCATTTACTGATGGTATTTCGCCGGGTCTCATAAATTCGTTTGATGGGGTGTCCCTCCGGATTCTCTTTGTTGCCGCCGCCCAGTTTTGCGCCGACACTGCGGCAGGTTCTGCCCTGGGGGTCATTGGGTGCGAGACCATTGCAGTATTTGACAAGATATCCGTTGGTGGTGAGAAACCACCGCCCGCAGTTCAGGCAGCGTTTCGGGGCGTTGCCAAACCTCAGCCCTTCAAAGAAATCACTTCGCAGCATTCCCACAAAACTGACATAGTGCATCCGTTTCACCAGCAGCGGCTGCTGCTTCTCCGGGTAGGAGATTGTCAGATACTGCTGGGTCACATTGGTCATGGACATCCAGCCGCCTGCATCCTCAAAGGTTGGCTCCTTCGGGAAGTGCGCATCGAAGATTTCTGCATAGGTAATGTCCAGCCGTTGCTCAGCTTCGTGGAGCTTTTCAGCGAAAGGCAGCATGGTTTCCTGAAACACCCTCAGAGAAAAACCCAGATGTGCAAGCACCGGAAGAAGCCGGCTGAGCAATACACCATCCGTATATTTGTCTGCCAGCTGGTCGGTCAGCTTGCCGGTGCGCTGTACTTGAATCAGAGCGTTGGCGACCTTCACACTATTGGGGGCAAAGGCTTTGGTAATCATGGTGCGAAAATGCTCTTTGCTGATATAGGAGAAGGGCTTGTACTGGGTCATAAGCTCCAGCAGATTCAAAGCACACATACGAGCCTCCGGCAGCAGAGCAGCGTCCCCCTTCCCGGAGTTGAATGTTCCCATGAACTGATTGAGCTTTTTGCACAGGGTTTCTATCTGCGTTATGACTTCTCCAGGAATATTCAATGCGTCACAGGCCAGTGACCCGGCAGGGAACGCTTTGCCGCAGTAGATCACTTCCTCTTCCCAGAAGTCCAGCGTCAGTACGGTGCTTTCTTCTACAATCTTTACAGCCATATAATCAACCTCCTTTTTCTACTGACCTATAGTATAGCATCTTAATGGTACGAATTATCGGACTTATTGTCGAAACGGCGCAAAAAATGCGAAAATGTGATTTGCCCGGAATCATTTTTGTGCTTGGACAAATCATGTTTGTATCACAAAGCCCTCGACAGCCAGAGCGGTTGTCGAGGGCTTTGCGATCTTACTCACAGGTTGCGATGGCGTTTTCTTTTATGGAGGCTTTATATTCTTCTCCCCAGTGCCACAAGGAGTCCAAAACAGGCTTCAAACTATATCCCAGTTCGGTGAGTGTATATTCCACCCGGGGAGGGACTTCCGCGTAAACCGTCCGTGTCAGAAGACCCTTTTCCTCCATATCCCGGAGTTGGGCAGTGAGTACCTTCTGGGAAACATGTCCGATGGACTTCTTCAGTTCCCCAAAGCGCTTGGTTCCGGGCATCAGATCCCGCAGAATCAGCACCTTCCACTTATCGCCGATCAGCATGAGGGTGGTTTCAACAGGACAGGCAGGAAGTTCTTTTTTCTCTTCACTCATGCAGGATGCCTCCTTTGCAAGCCAGATTACCCCTTGATTATAGAGTACCTGCTGCCGGAATGTCAATAGTTTCCTTTTGGTTACTACACCACAATATTGTGCTTACTTTACAGATGAAACTTGCAGCTCTATAATACAGTCAAGAGCCGGGGAGAACGGCCGATCCCAGGCTCAAAGCAAAGATCACAAGGAGAAACAGGACATGAACATCTTTCAGAAATTATTCGGCAGCAGCCATGAAGATACCAAGGAGGAACCCCAAATGACAAACATTCAGAAAGCTCTCGACCTCATCAACACCTTCGCCACCGGCGATACCGAGAGAGCCGCCAGCCTGCTGGCAGAGGGCTATATTCAGCACAATCTGGCCTACGGCACCGGACGGGACGCCTTTGTCGGCTCCGTTGCTTATCTCGGCTCCGCGCCGGTGAAGACCACGGTGAAGAACATCCGCGCATTTGCCGACGGCGACAAGGTGTTCCTCCAGACCATCTATAACTTTGCCGGTGCCGGTGAGCAGGTGGCATTTGACATTTTCCGCATGGATGGCGATGGCAGGATCGCCGAGCACTGGGACAATCTGGCCGCGCTGGCCGCTCCCAATCCCTCCGGCCACACCCAGACTGACGGAACCATGACCATTACCGATCTGGACAAGACCGAGGAAAACCGTAAGCTGGTCAAGGGATTCCTGTTCGATGTGATGCAGGGCAACCACCCGGAAAAGACCCCTGATTACTTTGATGGAGATTCCTACATCCAGCACAACACCGGTATTGCCGATGGTCTGTCCGGGCTGGGAGCAGCTCTGGCAGCTCTGGCGGAGCAGGGCATCCAGATGATCTACACCACCGTTCATCAGGTGCTGGCCCAGGGCAACTTCGTTCTGGCTGTCAGCGAAGGCACCTTCGGCGGCGCTCCTACCGCTTATTACGATCTGTGGCGCGTGGAAAACGGCAAAATTGCTGAGCACTGGGACGTGATGGAGACCATCGCCGACCAGTCCACTTGGGCAAACGACAACGGCAAGTTCTGATCATCCATACCCCTGCAGGTGGCAGCTGCCTGCAGGGGTTCTCGGGCGTTTACAGGGAGGATAATGAAATGAATCAGGAAGAACGAAGAAGATATTTAATCGAGGAATTGCTGCGGGAACGTCCTTCCTGCCGCCGCCAGGAGATTCCGGCAGATGCTGACCGCCAGAAGGTGCTGCTGCGCTCGCTCATGAATGTTCGTCATCCGGCAGCCACAAGTAAGGAATTTCTGGAAGTGCAGGATGATTACCTCCAAGAGGAGCTGGCAGGAAAGCAGATCACCCGGCTGCCTGAACTGTCCCCGGTGCGGGAGGGAATCTACCTCTGGCGGGGAGACATTACCACGCTGGAGTGCGGAGCCATTGTCAACGCCGCCAACTCCCGGCTGACAGGCTGCTATCAGCCCTGCCACAACTGTATTGACAACTGCATCCATACCTATGCCGGGGTACAGCTCCGTTTGAAGTGCGCGGAGATCATGTCGCAGCAGGGCTATGAAGAACCCACCGGGCAGGCGAAAATCACGCCCGCCTACAATCTTCCCTGTGAGTATGTGATTCACACTGTCGGTCCTATCGTCCAGGGAGAACTGACTCAGGAGCATTGCAGGCAATTGGAATCCTGCTACTGTTCCTGCCTGAAATTGGCGGATAAAAATGACGTAGGAAGTATTGCATTCTGCTGCATTTCCACAGGCGTATTTATGTTTCCCAATGACAAAGCGGCAGAGATTGCCGTGGACACGGTGCAGAAATACAAGACCGAAACCGGAAGTAAGATTGAGGTGGTATTCAATGTTTTCAAAGAACAGGACGAGAGAATCTACAGAGAGCTGCTCAGAGCAGATTGAGGGGCTGCAAGCCGCTTTGGAAACTGCGGATGCTATCGTAATCGGTGCCGGGGCAGGGTTATCCACCTCTGCCGGACTGACCTACAGCGGAGAGCGTTTTGAACGGTACTTTTCCGATTTCTACCGAAAATACGGAATCTCCGATATGTACTCCGGAGGCTTTTATCCCTTTGCAACGCTGGAAGAATACTGGGCCTGGTGGAGCCGTCACATTTTCTATAACCGCTATGTGGACGCCCCGCTTCCGGTCTATCAGAAGCTGCTGGCGCTGGTGAAGGACAAGGACTATTTTGTGCTGACCACCAACGTGGATCACCAGTTCCAGCGTGCAGGCTTTGACAAAAGCCGCCTGTTCTACACCCAGGGAGACTACGGTCTGTGGCAATGCTCAAAAGCCTGCCACAACAAGACCTATGACAATGAGACGGAAGTCCGGCAGATGCTTGCCCAGCAGCGGGATATGAAAATACCGTCAGAGCTGATTCCACGCTGTCCGGTTTGCGGAGCACCCATGACCATGAACCTTCGGTGCGACGATACCTTCGTGCAGGACCGGGGCTGGTATGCCGCCTCTGAACGGTATTCTAACTTCATTCGTCAGCGTGGTCGGGGGAAGATACTGTATCTGGAATTGGGTGTTGGAAACAACACGCCGGTCATTATTAAGTATCCTTTCTGGAGAATGACAGCACAGAACCCGGAGGCACGATATGCCTGCATCAACCTGGGAGCGCCCCGCTGCCCAGCAGAAATCCAGCCTCAGTCGATTTGCATTGATGCGGATATTCACAACGTTCTTTGTGCCGTATCCGAAATACAGCGCTGTGGGGCGTAAAATTCCAAATTCTAGCCGAATACGAAACCGTCGCATTTCCATCTACTGCATGGATGGAAGTGCGGCGGTTTTTCTGTTTGTCCCGGAGGGATTTTTGCCTTGTCCCGGGATCGGAGTGTTTTTCACGATTTCTGACACAACTCCAATAGAAGGGTAAACTGCTTTTCTGATGGGCAGTGATCCTTACTATTTCATAAAGGAGAACGAATTATGTCAACCTACGAAAGAATCAAGCAAACCGTAACCACCCGACAGGCAGCCGAAAGGTATGGGCTGCCGGTAAACCGAAGCGGAATGGCACGATGTCCATTCCATAATGATCGCAATCCCAGCATGAAAGTGGATGATCGCTTCTACTGTTTCGGTTGTCACGCTAGCGGTGATGTCATTGACTTCACCGCAAGGCTGTTCGGCATCAGCCTCAAGGATGCCGCAAAAAAGCTTGCCGAGGATTTCGGCATCGATCCCAGACCGCCAGCACAATCGGATATTCCCAACTGCTATGCAGGGCCACCCCGGGACAGGGAGCGGCTCTGCATTTGTGTTCTCCGGGACTATTTGCGACATCTTCGTATCTGGCAACTGCGGTATCGTCCTGAGAAGCCGGGAGATCCCATTCATCCCCGCTTTGCCGAGGCAATGAAGGCACTGCCGACGGTAAATCATCTTCTGGACTGTCTGCTGGGAAATGATTTGCTCCTAGCAAACGAGACAGCGGAGGTGCTCTGCCGGGAGAGGTATATCCAGCGGCTATCTGAGTATCTCGGGACGCTATCTGAGAAAGAGAGGGAATGTGCATGAGCGGTAGGCCGGAGTGGCTGGATGACAAGGGGAAGATTATCGAGCACAAATACTGCCAATGCTTTCTGGAAAAGCAGCCTATGCTCAGCAAGGGAGAGGACTTCTTCACCACCGCGGGCATCGTCACCGACAAAGACCGGCTTCTGCGGGATGTGTTCGATGATATCAAGGAGCATCTTACCGGCGGGCTGGTCACGAAAGCCAAAAATCTGCTGGAAGCCATTCGCATGGAGTGCTATGACCGGGGAGAGCTGGAAAAGTATCAGGATCGTATCTTCCTTGCCAACGGCACTCTGTTTCTGGATGGAAGGTTCGTGGAGGAAAAGGGCTTCTGCCTGAATCGCCTGCCCATCTCCTACAATCCCAACGCACCGCAGCCGGAGGTCTGGCTGCGGTTTTTGTCTGAGCTTCTGGAACCGGAAGATGTTCTGACCTTGCAGGAATTCATGGGCTATTGCCTGATTCCCTGCACCAGAGGTCAGGTGATGCTGTTGATCAAGGGCAACGGCGGCGAGGGTAAGTCCCGGATCGGTGTGGTGATGCACACGCTGTTCGGTGCCAATGCCAAGAACGGCAGCATCGACAAGGTGGAAAACAGCGCTTTCGCCCGGGCGGACTTGCAGCATGTGCTGGTGATGGTGGATGACGATACCAAAATGGAGGCTCTGTCCTCCACCCACTATGTGAAGTCCATCATCACCGCGGAAACGCCCATGGATTTGGAGCGGAAGAAGGAACAGAGCTTTCAGGGAGATATGTATGTCCGCTTCATGGCCTTTTCCAACGGCGATCTGGAAGCGTTGTACGATAAGTCGGAAGGTTTCTTCCGGCGGCAGCTGATTTTGCAGACCAGACGGAAACCGCCGGGGAGAGTGGTTGATTCGTTTCTTTCCGACAAGCTGAAACAGGAGGCGGAGGGTATTTTTCTCTGGTGTCTGGAAGGGCTGAAACGGCCCCAAGCCAACAACTACCGCTTCACGGTAAGCCAGAGGGCGGCAGAAAACAAGGAACACGCCAAGCGGAATGCCAACAATCTGGTGGAGTTCATGCAGTCCGAGGGGTACATCCAGATGAAGGCTGACAGCACCATCACCTCCCGGGATTTGTACGCCATCTATCAGATGTGGTGTGAGGACAACGGCTACCGCCCCATTGCTCAGAGATCTGTAAGCAGTTACCTGAAAAGCCACTTGGAGGACTACAATCTGGAAGCCAGCAACAAAATCACCAACAAATCCGGCAAGAAGGTCAACGGCTTCTGGGGGATCCAGGCGTTGACTGCTCCAATCATTCTCTGATGTGGAAAACATCCATCCCTATCCATCCCAAGTATCCCCGGGATAGATGGGATGGATGGGGATAGAGAATTTTGGATTCAACAGAAAAACTAAAAAAAGGCGGCGAGAAACACCTGAAATCGGAACCGATTTCCCAAGGCTTGTGGAAACGGGAAATTGATACACGAAACCACAGCAGTTTTTCACCCAATCGCGCTGGTGAGAAGGGTGAAGCCAATGCACGGTTTCGTGTTTTTCTATGCCGTTTCAAAGAATTCATTCCGAAACAGAAAAAGTAAACAAGGCATCATCGATGCAGACATCATTGGGGCAATTTCTATTGGCTCCAAATCCGAATTTACAATGAAAGAGGTATTACTATGAATGTGAAAAATGAAATCAAAAGTATCATCGTCCGTTCCGGCATGACCATGCAGCAGGTGGTTGACCTGCTGTCCGATGAATACGGCTGGAGCGACAGCATTTCCAACTTCTCCAACAAACTGAGCCGCGGCTCCCTGCGCTACCGGGAGGCCATACAGATTGCAGATGTGATGGGGTATGACCTCATCTGGCAGAAACGGAGGGATAGATAATGGGCAAGCCCCAGTATGCCATCCTGCGCTTCGCCAAGTACAAGGGGCCGGAGATTGGGCGTATTGAAGCCCATGACGAGCGTACCAAGGAGAAATACGCCAGCAACCCGGATGTGGATACCAGCCGCAGCAGACTGAATTTCCATCTAGTGAAACCCTGCCGCTCTTACCGGGCGGAAGCAGAAAAGCAGATTTCCGAAGCCGGGTGCCGTGCACGAAAAGACAGCGTCCGGGTGGTGGAGACGCTGATTACCGCCAGCCCGGAATTCTTCCAGGACAAAAAGCCCCGGGAGGTCAAAGAGTTCTTTGAGTATGCCCTTGAATTCATCCAGAGTAAGCAGTCTCCCGAAACGATTATATCCGCCGTGGTGCATGTGGACGAGAAAACGCCCCATATGCACCTTTGTTTTGTCCCGCTGACGGCAGATGGGCGGCTCAGTGCAAAGGACATCATCGGCAACCGGAAGAAGCTGACCCAATGGCAGGATGATTTCTGGAAGCACATGGTGAAGAAGTACCCGGATTTCGAGCGCGGCGAATCTGCCAGTGAAACCGGGAGAACCCACATCCCTCCGAGGCTCTTCAAGGAAGCGGTTCGCCTGAATCGGCAGAAAGAGAAAATTGCCCTGTTGCTTTCTGAAATCACCCCTCTGAACGCCAAAAAGAAATCCGTGGAGATTGAGACAATTCTCACGGATTACATCCCCAGCGTGGAAAAGCTGATGACCCGAATGAAGAAAGCCAGCAGTACTGTGAAGGAACTGAAAAAGGAAATCGCCGCACTGGAACAGGAACTCGATGGCAGCAAAGCCAGCGTCCAGCGACAGTTGGAGCTTGTCAGGAAGTTACAGGAGTTTGAGGCTCTCCAGCAGACTGTGAAGGAGTTGGAGGATGAGATTGTCGCCATCCCGCCCGAAATTCGTGAGAAATACAATACCAAAACTGAAAGAAAGGAAACCATTGCCCTTGAGTAATACCAAAGAAGTACAGGCTATGCAGCTGCCGATTCAAAAGCTGCGCCCCTTTGAAAATCACCCCTTCCAGGTGAAGGACGATGATGAAATGAATCAGCTGGTATGGAGTGTCCTGACACAGGGCGTTTTGACCCCGCTGGTTGTCCGTTCTCTGGAAAATGACGAATATGAAGTAATCTCCGGGCACAGGAGATTACGCGCGTGCCAAAAGGCAGGAATCGAAACGGTTCCTGCCTTAATTTATGCCCTTGACCGGGATGCTGCTGCCATTGCGCTGGTAGACAGCAATCTGCATCGGGAGAAGATACTGCCCAGCGAAAAAGCGTTTGCTTACAAAATGAAAATGGATGCTCTGAGCCATCAGGGAACTTCGTGCCAACTTGGCACGAAGTTGCGGACGGATGAAACTATTGGGGAATCCGTTGGTGAAAGTGCCCGGCAAGTCCAGCGGTATATCCGCCTGACTGAATTGATTCCCCAAATTCTCAGCATGGTGGATGCCGGAAAAATCGCCTTGACTCCGGCAGTGGAGCTGTCCTATTTGACTGGGCAGGAGCAGCAGGACTTGCTGGAAACCATGGAGAGCGAGGACTGCACCCCGTCTCTGTCCCAAGCCATCCAGATGAAGAAGCTGAGCCAGTCCGGGGAACTGACTATGGACAAAATCTTCGATATTCTCCGGGAACCCAAGGCCAATCAGCAGGAAAAAATCAGCTTCCGGGTGGATGATTTGCGGAAATACTTCCCCAAAACCTACAGCGTCGCCCGGATTCAGGAGCGGATTTTGAAGCTGCTGGAAGCGGACTGCCGTAAGCGGCAGCTGAGCAGAGGGGAGCGGTGATGATGGACGCAAAGATTCAGATTCACGATGACTACTGCTCCAATATGAGTAGTGAAGATATACAGGCAGTTTTGTCTCAGGTTACTGCCCTGATTACAGGGGCTATTCTCCGGGCAGGTGCTCAGCCGGAAGAACCGGAGACGGCTGCGTAATAGAAGTATCGGGAGGGGTGCGGCTTACATGGCCGCACCTTTGCCGTTTGTACCTTATCCCAATAAAATTAAGAAAAAACAGGTTTCGAGAAAAGGAAGTGTAAAATATGGAACGATATTTGATGTATTTAAGAAAGTCGAGAATGGATACGGATTTTGAGGAAGTATCCATTGCTGAAACGCTGAGCCGACACAGAACAACTCTTGAAAAATTCTGCAAGTCCAAGCGGCTCAATGTGGTGGAGGTTCTGGAGGAAGTGGTATCCGGTGAATCCCTTGCCGCCCGCCCCCAGATGATGCGGCTGCTGGAACTGGTCAGTACAGGCTCCTATGCAGGAGTGGTCTGCATGGATATAGAGCGACTGTCCAGAGGTTCGTCCATGGAATCCGGCTATATCATGCAGATTTTGCAGGTCAACGGCTGTAAAATCGTTACTCCCGGCAAGACCTATGACCTGCAGAATGAATCTGACGAGCAGTTTACGGATATGAAGTTCATGTTCAGCCGCTATGAGCTGAAAACCATCACCAAACGTCTGGTGCGGGGCAGAAATCAGTCCGCGTCCGAAGGCAAATTCATGGGGTCAATGGCACCCTATGGCTACCGGGCATACAAGCTCCCCGGAGAGAAGGGAAACAGTCTTATGATCGTCCCGGAGGAAGCCAAGGTGGTACAGATGATTTTTGATATGTACGGGCAGCAGGGCATGGGCTACAATGCCATTGCCTACAAACTGAATGATATGCACATCCCCGCCCGGAAAGGGCAGTGGAGCCAGACCTCTGTTGCCAATATTCTGACCAATGAAGTGTATCTCGGAAAAATCCGCTGGCGCAGGGAGCCGGTGAAGAAAGTGATTAAAGATGGTATGCTATCCAAGAAGCGGATTCAGAACGATGAATATGAACTCTACGACGGCCTGCATGAGCCGATTATCACCGAAGAGCAGTGGGAGCGGGTGAAAGCGGCGCAAAAGCAGCGTAATCATAATCCGGTGAATGCAGATCGTCAGCTGAAAAATCCCTTCGCCGGTATTCTGTTCTGCGGAAAGTGTGGTGCGGTCATGAAGCGCATGATCCCTGATAAGCACAAGAATCCAACGCCGTGGTATCGCTGCACCACCAGGGGATGCGATTGCAAAATCATAAAATGTGCGGTTGTCGAGAGCGAAATTAAGACGGCTATGGAAGAATGGCTCGATGCGTATATGGTTCAGATTGAAGCTGACCAGCAGCCTGATGTTGATCCTGTCGCAGCCGCGCTGGAAACCATTCGGGGACAGATTGCAGGACTGCAGCATCAGCAGGAGAGCATCTGCGAGTATTTGGAAAAGGGCGTGTACACCATTGATATGTTCACGAAGCGAAATACATCACTGTCCAAGGAGATCAAGCAGCTACAGCTTACGGAAGCCGATCTAATGCGTCAGCAGAGTGAGCAAAGCCAAAAGGAGCAGCAGGTAGCGCAGATCATACCAACCACTCAGCATATCCTTGAAAGCTATCCCTTATTGGAGATAGAAGAAAAGAATCGCATGTGGAAACTGGTTATGAAAAAGGCTACAGTGTACCGTTCGCCGGATGATAAACTGGAAGTCAACATCTATCCGAACCTGCCTAAATAAGATGCCGTCAATACGCAAGCAGTACCATACTTTTCGGAAAAATCAGCGTTAATCTATCGACTATTGCCCCTTTCCATGATATAATACGGAAAATTATCCATGGAAGGGGGCGTTTTATATGCCTGAACCAGTAAATAAGACGCCATGTTGTACGGCTCTACTTGCCCATGTGGACGCGGGGAAGACGACGCTGAGCGAGGCGCTGCTATATACGGCGGGAGCCCGGCGGGTGCTGGGGCGGGTGGATCACCAGGACGCGTTTCTGGATACCCACGCGCTGGAACGAGCCAGGGGCATCACCATTTTTTCCAAGCAGGCCCTGCTGGAAACCGCCCACCGCAGAATTACGTTGGTGGATACTCCGGGTCATGTGGATTTTGCCCCGGAAGCGGAGAGGACCATGCCGGTTTTGGACTGTGCGGTCTTGGTCATCAGCGGCACCGACGGAGTGCAGGCCCACACCCTAACCTTGTGGCGTCTGTTGGAACGCTACCAGGTTCCAACCTTTCTGTTTATCAACAAAATGGACCTGCCCACGGTGGAAAAAGGGAGGCTTTTGAAAGCGCTCCACCGGGAGCTTTCCCCGGGATGTGTGGATTTTGGGGAGGATTTTGAGAAAATTTCGGAAAACGCCGCCCTGTGCGATGAGGCGCTGCTGGAAACCTATCTGGAAACCGGCGTGGTCACGGAGGGAAATCTCCGGGGCCTGATTGAAAAAAGGAAGTTGTTCCCCTGCTGCTTCGGTTCCGCGCTGAAGCTGGAGGGCGTGGAGAAGCTTCTGGAAATTCTGGACGTTTACGCTCCAATCAAGGCGTATCCCAAGGAATTTGCGGCAAAGGCCTATAAAATTTCTCATGATCCACAGGGAAATCGCCTGACCTGGATGAAAATCACCGGCGGACAGATCAAGGTGCGCTCCCCTCTGGCTTACAAAAATGCCAAAGGTGAAACGGTGGAGGAAAAGGTGCTGCAACTGCGCTCCTATTCCGGCGACAAATTCACGGCTCCGGAAATTGCGGAAGCGGGAGAACTGATCGCGGTGACGGGTCTGACCCAGACCTTTGCGGGCCAGTCCCTGGGAGCGGAACCGGAAGGGAAGAAAAGCACGCTGGAGCCGGTGATGACCTACCGGGTGGGCCTTCCCACGGGCGCCGATCCGGCGGTAGTGCTGCCCAAGCTGCGGCTGCTGGAGGAGGAAGAACCCCAGCTGAAGCTTCTGTGGGAGAGCGGCCAGATCCATGTGCAGATCATGGGCCGGGTGCAGCTGGAAATCTTTCAGGCTCTGGTAAAGCAGCGCTTTAGCCTGGACATCACGCTGGACGACCGGCGGATTTTCTACAAAGAGACCATTGAAAATACCGTGGAGGGCGTGGGCCATTTTGAACCCCTGCGCCATTATGCCGAGGTGCACCTGCTGCTGGAGCCCCTGCCAAGGGGCAGCGGGCTGGTATTTGACACGGTGTGCCCCACGGATGTGCTGGATGGAAATTATCAGAAGCTGATTTTGACCCATCTGACGGAAAAAGCCCACAAAGGCGTCCTCACCGGCGCGCCCATTACGGACATGAAAATCACCCTGCTGGTGGGCAAAGCCCATCTCAAGCACACCGAGGGCGGGGATTTCCGGCAGGCAACCTACCGGGCGGTACGGCAGGGGCTGATGCAGGCCAGATCCGTGCTGCTGGAGCCCTGGTACGACTTTATTCTCACGGTGCCCACGGAGCAGATCGGTCGGGGCATCACCGACATCCGGGCCATGGGCGGCGAGTTTGAGGCCCCGGAAACTGGCGGCAGCCTGTCCACTCTCCGGGGGCTGGTGCCCGCCGCCGAGGTGAAGGACTATGCCGAAGCCCTGGCGGCGTACACACAAGGGCTGGGCCGTTTGCAGCTGGCCCTCCACGGCTACGCCCCCTGCCACAACGCCGAAGCGGTGATCGCGGAAACTGGCTACGACCCGGAAGCGGATGTGGACAACACCCCGGACTCCGTATTCTGCGCCCACGGGGCGGGCTTCAATGTGAAATGGAATCAGGTGCAGGACTATATGCACCTGGAAAGCGGTCTGAGGGAGGAACAGGCTCCCCGGCTGCTGACCCGGAATCTGCACATCGAGGACAGGGAGCTGGAAGCCATCATGGAGCGGGAGTTCGGTGCCATCCGCCGCCCCCAGTACGGGGTCAAGGCGGAAAACCGCCCGGCTACCGAGGAAATCACCATCCGGCCGCCTAAGAACAAGTACCTGATCGTGGATGGCTACAACATAATATTCGCCTGGGAGGAACTGGCGGAGCAGGCAAGAACCGATCTGGACGCCGCCCGGCGGCAGCTGTGCGATATCATGAGCAGCTACGCGGGCTTTACCAAGTGCCGGACGGTGGTGGTATTCGACGGCTACAAACAAAAGGGAAATCCCGGGCAAAAGAGCCAGTTTCACAATATTCAGGTGGTTTATACCAAGGAGGGGGAGACGGCAGACGCCTATATCGAGGCCCTGGTCTACGAAACCGGCGGCAGCTACGCCGTCCGTGTAGCCACCTCCGACGCGCTGGTGCAGCTGTCCAGCTTCCACAGCGGCGCCCTGCGGGTATCAGCCCGGGAGCTGAAGCTGGAAGTGGAAGCGGCGCGCAAGGAGATGCAGGGGCACTTTCAAAAGTGAGAGCTTTGTAGGGCGGAGTCATGACTCCGCCGACCACGTTCTGGTTTTGAATGGGTTTCATTCAGCGCAGAGAAGCAAAAATCGTGGTTGATCGGCGGGGTCATGACATAAGCCCTACGAAAAAGTGGTACGAACCCCGTTGCTTTTTCACCCTTTTTTCGCTATAATACAAAGTGAAATCCCCCATAAGGAGGCTTATCTATGAGCAATAAAATCCCCCATTCCGACAACCCGAAGATTCAGGAGAAAATCGACAAGGCGGTTCACCGGGACAGCGTCATAGACCACACCCTGCGCTGGGTGCTGCACTACATTGAGCGGTTCATCGCCGTCATGACCATCCTCGCCCTGCTGGGCTCCCTGGGCCTGGAACTGTACCATATGGTCATGACCGGCGCCGGCTATTTTGGAGATGTGGAGACCATGCTGCATCACATCCTGACCATTGTGGTGGGTCTGGAATTTGTACGAATGCTCATCGATACCACTCCCACCAACATTCTGGAGGTGCTCACCGTGGCCATCACCCGGCATGTGGTGCTGAGCCATGACAATCCATGGAGCAATGTTGCCTGCATCGCCTGTATCGCCGGCCTGTTTGCCATCCGCCGCTATCTGGTCCGCCGCAGCGAGCTGCACGAGGAAATGGTGGAAGTGGAAGATCTATAAAAAGAAAGAAGATGCAACTTTATGTGGTTTATTCTGGCGCTGGGTTCCGCGGTGTTCGCGGCTCTGACCTCTATTCTTGCCAAGGTGGGCATTGACGGGGTCAATTCCAATCTGGCCACCGCCATCCGCACCGCTGTGGTGCTGGTGATGGCCTGGGGTATGGTGTTCCTCACGGACGCCCAGGGTGGGCTTTCGGGCATCAGCCGGAGGAGCTGGCTGTTTCTGATTCTGTCGGGCCTTGCTACTGGCGCCAGCTGGCTGTGCTACTACCGGGCGCTGCAGATCGGCGAAGCGTCCAAGGTGGTGCCGGTGGACAAGCTCAGCGTGGTCATCACGCTGGTGCTGGCTTTCGTATTTCTCCACGAGAAATTCACCTGGAAATCCATTGCCGGCGCGGCTCTGATTACCGCGGGAACGCTGCTGATGGTGCTGTGACATCCATACATCCTTTGCGGGGGCGGGTCACTGACCCGCCCCCGCAAGAGCATATGGAGCCATCCCGCTATTACAGCTGAAACCCCCGGGCGGCATAGTCCACAGCGGCATCATAAATGCCCCGGGCCACGGCCTGTTCCAGATCGTAGGCGGCATCCAGCACGGCTTCCATATCCTCCGGCTGAAGAGCGAACCGCTGGCACAGCCGCTCCCGGGCTGACAGCAGCTTTTGATAGGCGCGGTCATAGTCCGTACCCTCCCGGGACAGGTCGGACACCCAGCTGACGCGCTCCTCCGGTGTCAGGTATCCCAATGTGGAATCCCGGATTCTTTCAAAATCGGTCATAAAATCGCCTCTTTTACAAATGATATACCTAGTATACTTGATTTATATTGCTGTGTCAATCAGAAAGGTATACCTTGTATACTAGGTGATCATTATGAAAAAGACAGAATATATCACATATCGGACAGACACGAAAATCAAGGCGGCCCTTGGAACAATCGCCGCCGAAAAGAAATGGAGCATATCCCAGCTGACGGAGGAGATCATCCGCCAGTGGCTTCAGGAGAACCGCCCGGAGCTGCTGGAGGAAGAATAAATTCCTCCAAACGCAAAAATCTCCCGCCCACAGGGCGGGAGCATTGACAAACAGCCCGAATTGGGCTATACTGAAAACGAAGGGTGCTACCGGCAGACGGTCAGCCCCTAAGTGGTTTTGTTACAAGAAGTAACCGCACTCTTTGGCTGGAGGGGCGGTTACTTCTTTTTTGTCTGTAAAAACAGGCCGATAATGCCGACGATTAAAATGCCGATCTGGATGAGGTCGGAGTATGTAACCATCCGCAGCACCCCCTTTTCTCTGTCGGAGATTCGGGGGCTAAGAAGTTACCCCCGAGGCATGGGGGTCAACCGCCTATCGTTACTGGTAGTACCGCTGAAACAGTAGCATACCTGTTCGCAAAAATCAAGCAGTTTCGGCAAAATACAACCCCCGGCGTGGTTTTTCAGCCACGCCGGGGAGTTTTTACGTTTTTCGAATGAATTTTTCATGGCACCGGGGGCAGGTGATGGAGATTTTCCCCTTTCCTCTCGGCACCCGCACCATCTGCCGGCACTTGGGGCAGTCAAAATAGCGGTTGTTCCGATCCTTGGCACGGCCAACCAGCTGCAAAAATTTCCGGTTTTCCTGATACCGCTTGTAGGTGTTCCGGGACAGGGTGCGAAAAATCGCCCAGATCATCAGACCATAGCTCAGCACCACCAGCAGCAGATTCACCGGCGGGTATCGGAAGAACACCGACAACAGGCTCACCGCCAGACCCACGCTCAAAATCACCATGTTCAGTTTATCCGTACCGTAGCGTCCCGCCATGAAATTACGAAGCCCCGCGGAAAGCCGCGCGGAGAACTGCCGGAACCAGCTGCCAATGCCATTCATAGAGATCACCCGTCAAGAAAATTTGCGTTTGCCTAATATTATATTGCAAAGCAGACAGATTGCAACAAGGAGCGGGGAAAATTTACGGATTGTTTAAGATTTATTTAAGGGGTTGGCGAACGGGGAAAACTATGGTATACTGTGTCGAAAGAAGTAACACGCGGAAAGGGGGCGATGAGAGTGGGTTTTCTCAAGCTGCCGGAGAAAGAACAGAAGGATTTTGATTATGAGGACGATGAGCTGTACCCGGAGGAGGAAGCGGTAATCGATAACCTGCGGACTCAATCCCGAAAGCCCCGGTCGGAGCTGATCATGGGGATCGTGGCGGCGCTGGCGGCGGTGCTTCTCATCGCCGTGCTGATTCCCAGCTTTCCCTATATCTTCCGGGACGATGACCCGGAGACGGCAAAGGCTCAGCACATCCACCAAACAGAGCCGCAGGAGGAAGTGATTCTGGAGCCAACCATTTCCGAAACAGAGCCGGAAAATCCTACCATCCCCCCGGACCGAAACCCCTATAACCGCTATGATTTCCAGTACAACCGCCATAACTATCTGCTGCTGCAAAACGTGATAAGCTTCCCCGGCGTGGACGTATCCGCCCATCAGGGGGAGATTGACTGGGCGGCAGTGAAAAAATCCGGCATCGACTTTGCCATCATCCGGCTGGGCTACCGTGGCTACGGCAGCGGCAAGCTGGTGGAGGATGAATACGCGAAAAAGAATTTGAAGGAAGCCAAGGAGGCGGACCTGAGAATCGGGGCTTACTTTTTCTCCCAGGCCCTGGATATCAAGGAAACCGACGAGGAAATCCAGTTCATGCTGAATATGCTGGCGGATGTGGATCTGGATATGCCCATCGTTCTGGACTGGGAGATACCCGCGGAGGACGCCCGGACGAAGAACATGGATGCCCGGACGTTAACGGACATTCAGCTTCACTTCTGCGGGCAGATGAAAAAAATGGGCTTCCAGCCCATGGTGTATTTCAACTGGCACCAGTCGGAGAACCTGTACTACCTCAGCGAGCTGGAGGACTACCCCTTCTGGCTGGCCCTGTATCAGGACCGCATGACCTACCCCTGGAAGGTGGAGATGTGGCAGTGGACCAGCAGCGGAAAGGTGCCCGGAATTCAGGGAAATGTGGATATCAACGTATTTATGCCACATTAAAAAAGAGTGGAGAGTGGAGTGGAAATGCTTCACTCTCCACTCTTCACTCTTCACACTTAACCAAGGCAGCTTCCGCAGGGAGCGTATCCCGCGTCCACGGCTTCCTGATAGGAGGTAAACTCCACAGCGTTCTTGTCCGACGGCAGGTTGGCGCAGTCCGGGGCGTGGAACTTTTTAGAGTTTTTATTTCCGATGAACACCTGGGCTGTCGGTTCCGCGTTTTCCGGGACAGCGGACTGGTTCTGCCATGTAAGGGTGACTTCTTTCCCATCGGACACGGCCTGGATGGTGCCCAGTTCGTCGGTGCGCAGAATGGTCACGCCGGCCTGATTCAGCCGGGACATGGGTTCCTTGTGGGGATGGCCGTAGGAATTGTCCTTGCCCAGACTGATCACGCCGTAGGTGGGATCCACCTCGTTCAGGAAGCGGTAGCTGGTGGAGGAGTTGGAGCAGTGGTGGCCCACTTTCAGCACGTCCGTTTTCCAGTCCACCTTCCCCTCCCAGTAGTCCAGCATATCATTTTCCGCGTCGGTCTCCATGTCGCCAGTGAAGAGGAAGCTGGTCTCCCCATAGGTAACCCGCAGGACAATGGAGGTGTCGTTGGTCTCGGCGTAGGATTTTACCGGACCCAGCACCGTGACCTCCGCCTGTCCCAGGCTGAACCGGTCGCCGGGAGCGGGAATGGTGATTTCCAGTCCCTGCTGGTCGGTGTAGTAGACGAACTTGTCGAAAATATTGGAGGAATAGGTTTTTGTGGGAGCGTACACCGCTTTGGTGGGGTACACTGCCAGCACGGCGGGCAGACCGCCCACATGGTCCTCGTGGGCGTGGGTACAAACCACGGCGGCCAGCTCCTTCACGCCCTGCTGCTCCAGAAATGACACCACCAGCTGGCTGTCATCCCGGTTGCCGCCGTCAATGAGCATAAACTGTCCGTCGCATTGGAGCAGAGCGCAGTCCGCCTGACCCACGTCAATGAACTGGACAATCAGCCCGTCCCCGGATACGGCGGGCTTTTCCTGAAGATACTCTGTGACCACATAGGAGCAGGCCGCGATTACCAGGGTAAGAATGCCTGCCAGCAGTTTTTTCTTATCCAGCTTCATTCTTTCACCAACCCTTCGTTATTTTTTGCCTTTTTCTGCTGTTTCAGCCAGATATCCATGACAAACCGGTGGGGCACCAGCTTTACGGCCAGCACCTGCAGCTTCACCGGCAGGCCGTGGATGGAGCAGTCCTTTTTGGTTTTGTACAGGTCGTGCAGGCCGGTTTTCACCACATCGGCTGCCTCGTACAGCCGGTCAAAATACTGAACCTCGCCGTCATTGGTCTGGAAGGCGTGGCGGAAGAACTCGGTTTTCACCCAGCCGGGATTCATAGCCATGACCCGGATGCCCTTGTTCTTTAATTCCCGGTTCATGGCCCGGCTGTAGCTGAGGACGAAGGCTTTCGTGGCGCCGTAGGTGGTGATGTAGGGCACGGGCTGGAAGGCCGACAGGCTGTCCAGCTCCAGAATGTGGCTGCCGGGCTTCATATAGGGGATGCACAGCCGGGTCATTATCAGCAGAGCCTTGCAGTTCAGGTCGATCATCCGGCAGTCGTCCTCAATGGAGGTCTTATGGTAGGCGCCGAACTTGCCGAAGCCCGCCGCGTTGACCAGAAGCCGGATTTCCGGCCGGGTTTCTTCCAGCATGGCGCGGATTTTGTCAAAGCTTTCCATTTCCAGCAGATCCAGTACCACGGGCCGCACCGGGACGGTGGTTTCGGCCTTCAGGGCTTCCAGCGCTTCCCGCCGCCGGGCTACGGCCCAGATTTCATCCACCTGCACATATTCAGATAACTGCCGGACGAATTCCCGGCCCATACCGGAGCTGGCCCCGGTGACAATGGCGATTTTCATTGTGTTTCCTCCTTGCGCCCCGCGGCAAAGGCCAGCAGAGCCTCTTTTTCGTTGGGCAGCCGTTCCTCCACGACCTGTTCCAGCAGCGCGTTCAGACATGTCCCGATTTCCTTCCCCCGAAAACCGAGGGCCATCAGATCGTTGCCGTTGACCGCCAGAGCTTTCAGGTTCAGGCAGGCGTCCTCCGCCTTCAATTCCGCAAGAATTTGCCGTACTTCGGCAAATACCGCGCTTCCGTCGTCCTCCCCGGTGCCTTTGCTGCCCATGTCCGCCTCCTGTAAACAGAGCATACTCTCCACCATGGGAAAGCCGTATTTGGACGCCTGACGGCGAAGGAATTTTCTGTCCGGCTGGAGCCGGGTCATGTGCTTTCCGATCAGGGCCACGACCTCCTCCCGGAGGGTGGTGGGGGCTTTCAGGCGGCGCAGAATGCTGTCGGCTATGGCGGCGCTTTCTTTGGCGTGGCCGTAGAAGTGGCCCCGGCCCGTGGCGTCCAGCGTAAAGGTTTCTACCTTGCCTGTGTCGTGGAGCAGGGCTGCCCAGCGCAGGGGCAGTTCCGCCGGAACGCCCTCCACAACGTGAGCAGTGTGGGTGATCAGGTCATAGGCGTGGTGGGGGCTGTGTTGGTCAAAGCCGATCATGGGCTTTAGCTCCGGAATCACCGCCGCGAGAATTTCGGCGAAGCGGGTGATATCCTGGGCTTTGGCAACCACAAGAAGTTTACATAATTCCTCAAATACACGTTCTCTCGCCAGATTTTCCATCAGCCCGGCCTGGGACAGCATGGCCTCCATGGTTTTTTCCTCCGGATTCAGGCCGAACCGGGCGGCAAAGCGGACACCCCGCAGAATCCGCAGGGAATCCTCCTGAAAGCGGGAAACCGGGTCACCCACGGCCCGCAAAACGTGATTTTTTAAATCCTCCCGCCCGCCGAAGGGATCGGCAAAGCCCCGCGTCGGAGAATAGGCCATGGCGTTGACGGTGAAGTCCCGCCGGGCCAGGTCGCCCTGAATATCCGGCACGAATTGCACCCAGTCCGGGTGGCGGTTGTCCCGGTATCCCCCTTCGGTACGGAAGGTGGTGATCTCTACCGGGCCGTCCTCCGTAATCACGGTGACGGTGCCGTGCTTTTCGCCTGAGAGCACCAGTCGGTAATCCCGGAACACCGCTTCGGTCTGGGCGGGCAGTGCGCTGGTGCACAGGTCATAGTCGTGGGGGATAAGCCCCAGACAGGCATCCCGGACACAGCCCCCTACGGCGTAGGCGGCAAAGCCGGCGGTTTCCAATAAATCGATGCAGTTTTGTATATTTCCGGGTAAAAACATGGTTCACAACCTTATTTGAAATGATATTGACCGGGCTGCGTCAAAAAACAGCTAAATGAGAATATAGTAGACCAATGCGTAGGGCGGGGTCATGACCCCGCCGACGCAGTATCGGCAATCAGCAATTTACGTTGAATGGTATTTGGCGAGTTAACGTCCAGACAAATCCCATCGGACGGACTCTAGTCATACGACCAACCTGATCGGCGGGGTCATAACCCCGCCCTACGCATTGATTGACTAAAGAACAATTTACCTCATTGCTGAGCGGTTCCGGTCGAGGGGCCCTAAGGATGTAAGTTGACTGCCTGGGTTCGTAACGCATTGTCCGGCCGCACTGCGGCCAGGGCGACTCACCGCTAAAGGCTAAACAGGGCCCACAGGGCGGACAGCAGGTACAATAGCTGCCCCTTTCCCGGCAGGGCGGCGGCGGTACAGAAATAGCCCGCTGCCAGTGCGGCGAACCGTTTCCGCCGGGGTTTCCCCATCTGGGCTGCGCCGGCGGCAGTGTAGTAGGTGAACAGGGTCATGGCCATGGTGGCAAGCAGGGAGAACAGGTAGCTTTGCAGCTGGGGCTGACCGCTCCAGCCCCGGTAGTTGTCCACCAGATGAATCAGCCAAAACAGGCAGGGGAAAAGCAAAAGCAGAAAGTGGGGTGTTTTCCCGTTTTTCGTACAGTACGCGGACCAAATCAGGCAGCCTGCGGAGAGAATACCCAGAATCTTCCACAGATTCCCCAGCAGGCCGGGCATTTCCCCGGGATAGCGAAGGGCGGTCCAGCCGATGCCCACCGCACCGATGAATTGCCCCAGAGAAACTACGGAATCCGGAAAAACCCTGCCTTCTTCCCGCCGGGAACCGGCAATCCACAGCGCCAGCGCCAGCACGCTGAGCAGATACGTGCCCCACTCCAGCGGTGTCCCGGACTCCAGCAGTCCCGTGCCGTCCACGGACGTGGCATATAAAACCCGCCGCCCCACCAGACAGGCAAGACCCATAATCAGGGCAGACAGGGGAAGTAAGTTTCGTTGCTTCACGCGCCATTCCTCCCAAATACTCGATGGCTTCATTATAGCAGTTGATTGTCCCAATTTCCAGTCCCTTGCCGAAAAACTCTTTGTTCAGTATTCTGCCTTGTTTTGCTGGGAAAATCGGAGTATAATACCCATAACTTAAGAAAAAGGAGAAATTTTATGCTGCTGAGAACCATTGCCGGTGTGTCTGCGCTGGTTTCCTGCGTGGTTTTTGCCTGCATGGGGTGGAAACTGTGGATTCTGCCGCTGCTGTTCATTGGCATTTACGCGGGGCTGTTTGCGCTGGCGCTGCTCTTTTTGTGGGCAGTCTGCGCGTTGGTGGACTTCAATAAGCCCCAGGAAGAGGACAGCCCCTTTTATCGCCGGGTCATGCACGTCTACATTGAGGCGCTGATTCAGCTGGTGCGGGTGCGGCTGCACACGAAAGGTTTGGAGAAGACACCGAAAGAGGGCCGGTTCCTGCTGGTGTGCAACCATCTGTTCATTGCCGATCCCGGCATTGTGCTGCACTGCTTCAAAAAAAGTCAGCTGGCGTTTCTGACGAAAAAGGAAAACTACAAGCTGCCCTTTATCGGGGCCTTCATGCACAAGATCCTCTGCCAGCCCATCGACCGGGAAAACGACCGGCAGGCCCTCCGCTCCATCCTTAAGTGCATCCAGCTCATCAAGGAGGACAAGGTCTCCGTCTGCGCCTTCCCTGAGGGCTACACCAGCAAGGACGGCAAGCTCCATCCCTTCCGCCCCGGCGTGTTCAAGATTGCCCAGAAGACCAATGTGCCCATCGTGGTGTGCACCATCCAGAATACCCGGGACATTTTCAAAAATCTCAAACACTTCGGCCATACCGACGTGGAGCTGCATCTGGTGGAGGTCATCCCGCCCGAAAGCTACGCCGGGATGAATACCGTAGCTCTAAGCGACATGGTGTATGAAAAAATGATCGCCGATCTGGGCGAAAGCTTCCGGTATTCGGAATAATCCGCCCATTCCCTCTTGATTTACGGGGAAATACCCTGTATAATAAATTTCCAAACCGCGTATTACCAAAAAATTTGGAGGAAATACCATGAAAAACAGCGAAAAAACACTGGACATGATCGTGAACCTCTGCAAGAACCGGGGCTATGTCTACGCCGGTTCCGAGATTTACGGCGGCCTCGCCAACTCCTGGGACTACGGCCCCCTGGGCGTGGAGTTCAAGAACAACGTCAAGAAAGCATGGCTCAAGAAGTTCGTACAGGAGTCTGACTACAACGTGGGTCTGGACGCCGCCATCCTCATGAACCCCACCACCTGGGTCACCACCGGCCATGTGGGTTCCTTCTCTGATCCCCTGGTTGACTGCAAGGGCTGCGGCTCCCGGGAGCGGGCGGACAAGCTCATCGAGGCCTCCCCCTCCGGCAAGGGTGTCAATGTGGACGCCATGAACTTTGACGAGATGGACGCTTTCATTTCCGAGCACGAGGACGTGGTCTGCCCCCAGTGCGGCAAGCACCACTTCACCGCCATCCGCAAGTTTAACCTGATGTTCAAGACCCAGATCGGCGTCACCGAGGACACCGCCTCCACCTGCTATCTGCGTCCCGAGACTGCCCAGGGCATCTTCGTGAACTTCGCCAACATTCAGCGCACCACCCGCAAGAAGCTGCCCTTCGGCGTGTGCCAGGTGGGCAAGGCCTTCCGGAACGAAATCACCCCGGGCAACTTCACCTTCCGTACCCGGGAATTTGAGCAGATGGAGTGCGAGTTCTTCTGCCAGCCCGGCACCGACCTGGAGTGGTTCGCTTACTGGAAGGACTTCTGCAAGAACTGGCTGATCTCTTTGGGCATCAAGGAAGATTCCCTGCGGCTCCGGGATCATGAGCCCGCCGAGCTGGCTTTCTACTCCCGTGCCACCACCGACATCGAGTACCAGTTCCCCTTCGGCTCCGGCTGGGGCGAGCTGTGGGGCATCGCCGACCGCACCAACTACGACCTGGGCCGCCATCAGGAGGCCTCCGGCAAGAGCCTGGAATACTTCGATCAGGAGAAGGGTGAGCACTACATCCCCTACGTCATCGAGCCGAGCCTGGGCTGCGACCGTGTAGCGCTGGCTTTCCTGTGCGAGGCCTACGACGAGGAGCAGGTGGGCGTTGATAAGAACGGCAAGCCCGATGTCCGCACCGTGCTGCACCT
Source organism: Clostridiales bacterium (assembly GCA_022786965.1). Classification (GTDB taxonomy): domain Bacteria; phylum Bacillota; class Clostridia; order Oscillospirales; family Oscillospiraceae; genus Faecousia. The sequence continues at coordinate 108,863 of JALFXH010000146.1, read as the reverse complement.
GCACCCCTACCTGGCTCCCTTCAAGGCGGCTGTGCTGCCCCTTTCCAAGAAGCTCAGCCCCAAGGCCGAGGAAATCTACAAGATGCTGAAGAAGGACTTCATGGTGGACTTCGACGACGCCGGCTCCATCGGCAAGCGTTACCGCCGGGAGGACGAGATCGGCACGCCTCTGTGCGTCACCGTGGACTTCCAGACCGTGGGCGACGAGAATACCCCTGCCGACAACTGCGTCACCGTCCGTGACCGGGACACCATGGAGCAGGTTCGTATCCCCATCAGCCAGCTGCGTGACTACATCGCCGCCAAGTGCAGCTTTTGATGTGCCGCTGAAACCGTAATACTGCAAGGGCGGGTCACTGACCCGCCCTTTTGCGCTGCAAAAGGCCCCCCGCGCTTCCACAGCGCGGGGGGCTTTGCGATAGATTGAATCAATTTTCTTCAATGGGCTTATTGTACTTATCGTACAGCTTGAGCACGCCGTTTTCCAGCTTGACCACGATCCGCTCGCCGGTCTTCAGGGCCTTGGACAGATCCACAGACAGGGAACTGCTCTTGCCCAGCATAATGGTCAGCTCACCCTCCACCAGCTGAATCTCCACGGGCTTGTCGGAGGCCTTCAGCACCGCGATATCCAGCTCAATGCAGGTGTCCGTGCCGCTGGTGATCAGCAGGGTGTCCTTCTCCAGGGTGACCTCGATGGTATCGGCGAAGCCATTTTCCTTGGCCTTCCCGATATCCAGAACCAGGGCCACGTCCTCGTCCACCTGAATCTCGATGGTATCGATCTTCAGCAGCTGCAGCTTCTTGACGGAGATGACCTTCACCTCACTGATGGGGGCGAATTCGCCATCGGCATCCTTCACGGTGACGTAGGCGGTGTCGCCCTTGACGGTGACCTTGGTGGTACAGCCCTTTTCATCGGTCTTAACCTTGATCAGATCATTGACAGTTAGCGCACTGGCAATTTTTTCAGGGATTTCTCTCCACTGGGCGTAGGCGATGACACCTCTGCGGGCGGCCTCTGCCAGGGTGATGGCATTGCCGTTTCCGTCCGTGTAGCCCAGGAACCGGTAGCCGTCCCGGCTGGGGGTGTAATCCGTGCCCACGACTTCATACAGGAAGTAGGAGTCGTCGTTATGGGAGATCACGGCTCGGTTCCGGGGGAGGTAGTCGTACAGATGATCGGGGTCGGTGAAGCGGCCGCCACTGATGGAGACAGAGGCGTTTTTGTCGGCAACGTAGATATTATCCACCGCTCTGGCGCTGTCGAACAGGCCGCTGGTGATTTCTACCTTACTCTTGCCGGAAGCGGCCACCGCCGCGCCGGAGTTGGTGCCCTTCACGGCCTTTCCAATGCCTTCCACATAGCTGCCGGAGATGCTGGCGTTAGCGTTGTCAACTGCCACGCCGGTGCCGCCCACCACACTGGAATTCTTGAGCTTCAGGCTGTTGGCGGCAGAGCTGCTGCCGCTATACAGGATGCCGTAACGGCTGTTGGAGCCGTCGATGCCGCTGTTTTCCACGGTGACGCCGGATGCGCCGCTGCCTGCCTGAATACCGGCGGTGACGCCGGTGTTGGTATCCTTCGCGTTAGACTTCAGGAAAATATCCCGCAGGGAGAATTTGCCGCCGGTGACATTGATGCCGTCGCCGCCGCTGTAAATCTCGCCGTTCTCGACAGCCACATTGTCTCCACTGGCGGTCATGGCCGCACCGGCACCGGTGTTGGTGTAGGTGTGACCGTTCAGATCAACGGTCACGTTTTTGTCCAGGGATGCGGTGGAATCCGTCTCATAGTCCCGCATCATTTCCACGGTCTGCCCGGCGTTGGCATCCACAGCGGCGGACAGGTTGGCATAGGTATCCTTGGTGCCGTCTGCCTTTTCGGAGCCTTCAAAGGCGTCGGTGGTAATATGGAAGATGCCCAGGAAGCTGGTCCACAGGGAGACCACCTTTTCTGTCATCTTGCTCACAACGCCGGACGTTTCCGTTTCTTTTTCAACTTCGGAGACAGTGAAATACTTTTTACCGGTGTCCTGCTCGTCAACGCCGTTGGCGGCGTTGTAGTAATACTCTGTCTCCTCAACGGTTTCCTCTGTGCCGTCCTCTGTGGTTACCTTTTTGGTATACTTGTGCTCCACCCGGGTGATGTTCTCAGCCTTCATGCCGTTGGCGCTGAGGTTGACGTTATACTGGGGCGCGGGGGCGCCGGTATCCGCGGCGTTCTTGTTCTCCTCAACGTCAATATCCGGAACTGTTGTTTCGGATATTTTTTCGCCGTCCTCGTCGGTTACGGTAGTGGTCTTGTCCAGGGATACATCGTAGGTGATGTCCGTAATCTCGCCGTCGGTAATCTCGACCTTTTCAATATCGGCTTCTACCTCGTACTTCTCCTTGATGGTGGCTTCCACTGTCTCATCGGGGGTAACGGCAACGGTTTCTTCCGTGATTGCCTTGTTGTCCTCAACCGTGGCGCTCTCGTCAACAGGCACATCCACGGTGACGGACTGCTCAGGAATTTTGCTGGCAGCCGGAGGGAAGGCGGGGGTTTCCTCACCTGCTGCGTTTGTGGTGGAACTGGTGATAGTTGTGCCTGTATCGACCGCTACGGACTCGTCAGCCGCTTCCAGCAGCTTCTTTTTGCGCAGGTACTCCTGCCATTCCTCGTCGGTGTAGCCTTCGGGTCTGGTGACATCCTCGGCGTATGCCCGCACGGGCACGCACAGCACGACCATGCACAGCACCAGAACCAGCGCCAGCAGACGAGATACATTTTTCCGCATCATAATCATACTCTCCTTTTCGATTGCCACAGGGAATGTATGGTATGGTTTCTCTCCATACTCCCAGTATATTTCACATTTGTGAAAAGTCAATAGGAAAGAATGGAATAGAGATGCGAAAATGTAAGGATATGTCAATGGGGACTGTCATAATCCCGTCTCCGGGGCCATAGACTGGAAGGGCAAAGGAGGGAACGCCATGCCGGAGGAACATCTGCCCCACAAGCTCCAGCTCAGCGAGCGGAACGTGTTAACCATGACCGGGGTGACGGAGGTGGTGAGCTTTGACGAAAATGCCGTGGTCCTGCAGACCTCGCTGGGGCTGCTGATCGTGCAGGGGCAGCAGCTTTCCTTAAAAAATCTGTCACTGGACGGCGGCCAGGTGGCGGTAGAAGGGTCTATCAGTGCCCTCGCTTACGAGGAGCCCCGGCAGAGCGGCTGGAGGAGACTGTTCCGTTGACCCCGGCTGTAGCTGCCTACCGCATGGCCTGCGCCCTGGCGCTGGGGGCGGCATTGGGCTTGGTCTACGGTTTTCTGCGGCCTCTGCGCCCCCGGCACACCCTCCTGTCCGACAGCGTTTTTCTGGCGGTCACCGCCTGGGTGTGGATTTACCTGTGCTTCGGAATCTGTGCCGGGGATATCCGGGCGGGCTATGCCTTCACTCTGGCGGCAGGAGGAATTGGATGGGAGGCTACTGCCGGGCGGGCTTTGCGTCCGATTTTTGTACAAATATGGAAGATTTTGTATAGGCTTGGCCGACTGACCCTTATGCCCATGAAAAAATTTTTCGGTTTTTCGAAATTTTTATTTGCATCTGGGGAAAAATGGGTTACAATAGTAAAAAACCATTTGAAGCCGCGCGGAATGCGCAGAGGGAAAACCAATGAAAGAGTTCAAAACCGAAAAGTTCAAAATCAGGCTGCGTACCGCGCCGGTAAAGCTGAAGGCCGCCCTGGCGGCTCTGATCGTTCTGTCCATGGGCGCGCTGCTGGCGCTGCGGTGGGTTCACAACGGCATCCTGGCCGAGACTCAGCTGAAGCGGGAACAGGCCGCGGCCATGGAGGGCGCAAACGCCGATCTGCAGGAGAAAATCGATAACATCGGCTCCGTGCAGAGCATCCGCCAGATTGCCCAGGACGAGCTGGGTCTGGCCGACCCGGATACCGTTCTCATTCACCCGGAATAAAGAACAGTTGACAGTTGATAGTGGACAGTTGACAGTTAAGGCATCTTGAGAAGGACGGATTGAGTAGCTGTCATAATGCGCGACTGTTAATTATTATTCATCCCGAAGGGATACAAAAACTGTCAACTGTCAACTATTCACTGTCAACTAATTACATCATTCAGGCAGGAATTGCCTACATATATTGGAGGAAGCAGAGCATATATGGAGTTAACCGTAGGAGCAGTTGTAGAGGGCAAAGTCAAGTCCATCACCAATTTTGGCGCGTTCATCTCCCTACCAGAGAATAAGACCGGTATGGTACATATTTCCGAGGTGGCCAACGCCTATGTCAGCGACATCCGCCAGCATTTGACCGAGGGGCAGGATGTAAAAGTCATGGTGATCGGCATGGAGAACGGCAAAATCAACCTGTCCATCAAGCGTCTGGAGCCGAAGCCCCAGCGGGACGGCAGCCGCCCCCCCTTCCGGAGCGGCAATGCCGGACAGCGCCGTGAGGGAGCGCCCCAGAACCGGGAGAGCAGTCGTCCCCAGCAGCAGCGGGCCCCCATGCCCCCCGCCGCGCCCAAGACCGCGGATCAGCTGTTTGAGGAAAAGCTGAAGGCCTTTATGAGCGAGTCCGACAGCAAGCTCTCCGGCATCAAGCAGTACGCCGACCACCGGGGCAGCAGCCGTCCCAGACGGCGGGGCTGATGGCGAGTATCGTCGTCACCGGCGGCTCCCGGGGCATCGGCGCGGCCATCACGGCACGCTACGCCGCCCGGGGGGACCGGGTGTATTTCCTGTACGAAAAAAATCACGAAGCGGCGAAGGCCGTGGCGGAAAAAACCGGTGCAACCCCCATCTGCTGCGATGTTGCCGACGGCGCAGCGGTGGCAGCGGTCTTTTCCCGAATCCCGGAGGTGGACATTCTGGTGTGCAATGCCGGGGTCTGCTGGTATGGGCTTCTGACGGATATGAAGGACGCCGAATGGGATCGGATTTTTGATGTGAACGTCAAGGGCATTTACAACTGTGTCAAGGCCGCCATGCCCGCCATGCTGCGCAAGCACGCCGGCAGTATCGTCACCGTGTCCAGTATGTGGGGACAGGTGGGCGCCTCCTGCGAGGCGGCCTATTCCGCCACCAAGGGTGCGGTCATCGCCCTGACCAAGGCTCTTGCCAAGGAGCTTGGCCCCAGCGGCATCCGGGTCAACTGCGTGGCCCCCGGAGTGATCCTCACGGATATGTGCGCAAATGTTGCGCCGGAGGTTCTGGAGGAGCTGTCACAGGAGACTCCGCTGGAGCGCAACGGCAGGCCGGAGGACGTAGCGAAGGTGGTTGAATCGCTGGCAGACGCGGAATTTGTCACCGGGCAGGTTCTGGGGGTCAGCGGTGGATTTGTTATGTAAACTAAGGAGGGTATTTCCATGAAAATTTCCATTGGCTGTGATCACGGCGCGCTGGCGCTGAAGAACAAAATGGTGGCCCATCTGACCGCCAAGGGCTACGATGTGAAGGACTGCGGCACTTACACTGCCGACAGCTGCGACTATCCCGATTTTGCTGCCGCCGCGGCCAAGGCTGTCGCCAGCGGTGAGTGCGAGAAGGGCATCGTCCTGTGTACCACCGGCATTGGCGTGTCCATTGCCGCCAATAAGGTTAAGGGCATTCGCTGCGCGCTGCTCAGCGACGTGATGTCCGCCCGGCTGACCCGGGAGCATAACGACACCAACATGATGGCCATTGGCGCCGGTGTGGTGGGCGAGATGCTGGCGCTGGAGATTCTGGACACCTGGCTGGATACCGAGTTCAGCCACAGTGAGCGGCACCAGCGCAGAATCGACAAGGTTATGGCACTAGAGAAATAAAGCAACTGTCTGCTTGAACGCGTGAGCCCCCTTCCACATGGAAGGGGGCTCACGTTTTCGTATCTGTAATTGGCAAAACGCCCTGGTATCAGGCCGGGAAGACCACACGGATGGTAGTTCCCTTGCCCGGAGTGCTTTCCAATTGGATGTCCGCGTTGTGATATTGGGCCGCGTGCTTGACGATGGACAGACCCAGACCGGTGCCGCCGGAAGCCCGGGAATGACTCTTGTCCACTCGGTAGAAGCGCTCGAAGACCCGGCTCTGGTGCTCCCTGGGGATGCCGATACCTGTATCCGCCACGGTGAGCACCACACTTCCCCCCCGCTTAATCACGGTCACATCCACTCTGCCGCCCTCCACATTGTACTTGACGGCGTTGCTGCACAGATTCTGGACAATTTCAAATACCAGGCCCCGAACGCCGGGGACCGTGCAGTGCTGGCCGGATACCTGCATAGTGACCTTCTTCTCCTCCGCCGCAAGGCGCAGGGATTCGGTAATTTCCTCCGCGATATCCAGAATATCCACGTCTTCCTTCGGCATTTCCACGCCCTCATCCAGATGGCTCAGGCGAATCACATCCTCGATGAGGCTTACCAGCCGGGTGGCCTCTTTGCGGATATTGCCGATAAACCGCTGGGTATCTTCGGGCTTTACCAGTCCGTTTTCCAGCAGCTCCGCACTGCCGATGATGGCCTGCAGAGGTGTCTTCAGCTCATGGGACACGTTGGCGGTGAACTCCCGGCGGTTCTGCTCCGCGTTCTCCGTCTCCGTAATGTCCACAGCCAGAATCACGAGACCGATGGTCTCCTCCCCGGAGGTGATACGGCTGAATAGGAACTGGTAGATTCTTCCTTTGCGCTGGGTTTTCAGCTCATGCAGGCCATCCCGGAACGCCGCTTCCACAGCGGAGGTTATTTCCGACTTTCGCTCCACCCGTAGGAAGGGCGTGCCCACGCAGTCGCCGTCGGCGTGAAACAGCTTCCGCGCTGCCGGGTTGATGCTCAGCACAACGCCGTTGCGGTCCAAAAGCACAAGTCCCTCCCGCATATTGGCTGTGATCTGCTCCAGTTCATCATTTTTCTGCCGGAGGGCCTGCATCTGCGAACTGATTTCTTTGTGCTGCTGCTGGATGCGAACCAGAAGCGGGGACAGTTCTTCGTAAGTATTGTTCTCCAGCGGATGCTCCAGATCCAGCTGGTTCAGCGGCTCCACAATTTTGCAGGACACCCGATGGGCCAGAAGCGCCGACAGAATAATTGCCAGAACGGCCACAAGGCACACCGGATGGAGCATCCCCGCCAGCAATACGATCAGAGTCTTCTGGCTGGCGGAGATGCGGAGCACGCTGCCATCGGACAGCCGCTTCGCCTCATACATCCGCTTTTCCAGAAGCGTATCCGACTTACGCACGGCGCTGCCGCTGCCATATCCCAGGGCCTGCTGGATTTCCTCCCGCTGGAGATGATTCTCCATCCGCCCGGACTCCGCGTGGGTATCAAATTTCACCGTACCATCCGGCTGAATCCAGGTAAGGCGGTAGTTCTTCGCGTCCAGGTCCTCCAGAAAGCTCAGTCCCGCCTTTTCCGTTCCGGCGGCGGCAATACTCAGCTCATCCTTTAACTGCATGGTCTGCACATCGCAGGCATAGCCGTAAAGCACACCCATTATGAAGAGCAGGGACACACACAGGATCACCGCCGCAACGGTCACAATGGACTTAAATATTCTGCTTGTCATATTTGTCCTCCAGGCGATAGCCCACGCCCCGGATGGTTTCGATATAGCGTCCATACTCCCCCAGCTTCTGGCGCAGGGTACGGATGTGCATATCCACCGTGCGGGTCTCTACCGCGTATTCCGTATTCCATACGGTCTGCAGCAGCTGCTCCCGGCTGAAAGCCATGCCGGGATGGGATAAAAACAGCCGCAGAAGCTCGTATTCCTTATAGGTCAGCACCACCCGCTGATCGTCAATGGTAACGGTGTGCTGATTTTCGTCCAGGGTCAGGCCCTTGAGCTTCAGAAGGGGCGTGGCCTGCTTCGGCTGGCTCCGGCGCAGAACAGCCTTCACCCGGGATACCATTTCCATCATGCCAAAGGGCTTGGTGATATAATCGTCGGCCCCAAGGTCCAGGCTTTGAACCTTGTCAAACTCCGTTCCCTTTGCCGTGGCCATGATGACGGGGATTTCCCGATAACGCTCATCCGAACGCAGCCGTTTCAGAATCGCCACGCCGTCTTCCCCGGGGAGCATCACATCCAGCAGCACCAGCTCCGGCCGCTCCGTCTCCAAGGCCTCCCAGAATTCTCCGCCATCGGCAAATCCCCTGGCTTCCAGCCCGGTGGAATTCAGGGCGTATACCTCAATTTCCCGAATGCTCGGGTCGTCTTCCACACACCAGATCATAGGCGTCTCTCCTTCGGCTCTCAATGGGAGCCTTTTTCTTTTATACTACCCATTCTTTCGCCAAAACGCAAGGGCTGTTACTGACATTCCTCCCGAATACCGGTGACAGAGAATTCCACCCACTCGGCGATGTTGGTGCAGTGGTCGCCGATGCGCTCAAAGTATTTGGCGATCATCAGCAGATCCAGGGCGTACTCCCCATCCTCCGGGTTCGCGGCGATCATGGCAATGATGTCCGATTTGACCTGATTAAAATACGCATCCACGATATCATCATCGCCCATGACCTTTTTCGCAAGGGCCAGATCCTGCTTGACATAGGCGTCCACGGCTTCCGTGACCATGGTTTGGGCGGCTCTTGCCATTTTCTGGAGCGGTCCTTCCTCAGCGGAACCGGACATTTTGGGAATCAAATCCACGATATCCTCCGCCTGGTCGCCGATGCGCTCCATGTCGGTAATCATTTTCATGGCTGCGCTGATCTGACGCAGGTCACTTGCCACGGGCTGCTGGCGCAGCAGCAGCTTCAGGCAGATGGTCTCGATGGTGCGTTCGCTTTCGTCGATAACCGCCCCCACCTGCTTTGTTTTTTCCTCCAGCTCGGGGCTGTAGTCCGTCAGGGATTTCGCCGCCAGGTCGATGATTTCCTCGCAGGCAGCCCCCATCTGAATCAGCTCCTGATTCAGGTTCCACAGCTGCTCCTGATATAAGTTTCTCATGGTATTTCCTCCATCAGCCGAACCGGCCGGTAATATAATCTTCCGTGCGTTTATCTGCGGGGGTGGAGAATAGTTTCTCCGTGCTGCCATACTCCACCAGCTCTCCCAGCAGGAAGAAGGCAGTCTGATCGGAAATCCGCAGGGCCTGCTGCATATTGTGGGTGACAATGACGATGGTGTACGTTTCCTTCAGCTCCATGGCAAGATCCTCAATCCGGGAGGTGGAGATGGGGTCCAGGGCTGAGGTGGGTTCATCCATTAATAGCACCTCCGGCTCCACCGCCAGCGCCCGGGCAATGCACAGCCGCTGCTGCTGACCGCCGGACATTCCCAGCGCGTTCTTTTTCAGACGATCCTTGACTTCATCCCAAATGGCCGCGCCCCGAAGGGCCTTCTCCACAATTTCATCCAATTGCGCTTTGTTGCGGATTCCATGGGTACGGGGACCGTAGGCGATGTTGTCGTAGATGCTCATGGGGAAGGGGTTGGGCTTCTGGAACACCATGCCCACCTCCTTGCGCAGATTGTTGACCTCCGCGTCGAAGATATTCTCCCCGTGATAGCGTACTTCTCCGGTGATTTTCACCCCGGGAATCAGGTCGTTCATCCGATTCAGGGTTTTGAGGAAGGTGGACTTGCCGCAGCCCGAGGGGCCGATGAGGGCGGTGATGGACTTTTCGGGGATTTCCAGGCTGATATGTTTCAGCGCCTGAGTCTGACCGTACCACAGGTTCAGGTCGTTGACGGTAATAATAGGGTTATTCATACTATTTCTCCTTGTGCGGTTATGGTAGTTGACAGTTGATAGTTGACAGTTGATAATCGTGGTATCCCTTCGGGATATTTTTTGAAATCTGTCCCGCAGGGACACCTTAACTGTCCACTGTTCACTGTCAACTCCGTTCCCTATATCGCGTTCTTCTTCTGATAATACTTCGTCACCGCTCCCGCCGCCAGGTTGATGCCGAAGGCCAGCACCAGCAGAATCGCCGCAATGCCGAAGGCCACACCGAACTCGCCCTGCTCCTTGGCGTAGACGTATAGGGCGACGGTCAGGGTGGCGCCAGCGCTGCCAAGTCCCTTCACGAAACCATTCAGTGCGTGGGCAAAGCCCGCGGTGAAGAGCAATGCGGCGGATTCTCCCAAAATTCTGCCAACAGACAGGATGCAGCCGGTAATGACGCCGTCGATACAGCCCGGCAGCACCACCGTGCGCACCACCCGCCATTTGCCCGCGCCTAAGCCGAAAGCGCCCTCCCGGTAGGACTGGGGCACGGTCTTCAGACTCTCCTGGGTGTTGCGCAGAATGGTGGGCAGATTCATGATCACCAGCGTCAGGCCGCCCGCCAGCAGGCTGGTGCCGATGGTGTTCGAGAACATCAGCATACCCACCAGACCGTAGATGATGGAGGGGATGCCGCTGAGGGCCTCCGCCGCGTACTCAATGACGGACGCCAGCCTTTTGTTGGTGGCGTACTCCGTCAGGTATACCGCCGCGCCCACCCCAAGGGGAATGACGACCAGCAGGGTAATGATGACAATGTACAAGGTGTTCAGAATATCCGGCAGGATTCCGATATTCCCGCTTAAGTAGCTGGGCTTTGTGCTGACGAATTCCCAGCTCAGGTTGGGAATCCCCTGTATCAGGACATAAGCCACAATAAAAAGAGTGAGTAACCCCGTCAGGGCCGTGGCAAGGTACATCCCACCCCGCACCGTCCACAGAAAACGGCGGCGGCTGTTGGAAAGTTTCCTTGGATTCTTCATGAACGCTTCTCTCCTTTCAGAAAGAAATTAAGGATCGCGTTGATGAGCATGATGAACAGAAACAGCACCAGGGCGATGGAGAACAAAGCCTGCCGCTGAAGGCCTGCGGAATACGACATTTCCGACGCAACGGCAGTTGTCAGGAAGCGGACAGATTGGAACAGGGAGGGCATATTCGCCGCGTTGCCCGCTACCATCATCACCGCCATGGCTTCGCCAATGGCCCGTCCCACGCCCAGCACCACTGCCGCCGCAATGCCGCTTTTGGCGGCGGGAACGGACACCCGGAACCAGGTTTCTTCGGGGGTAGCGCCCAGAGCCAGGGAGGCATCCTCATATTCCTTGGGCACGGCTTCCAGGGCAGTGACGGACATTTTGATGATGGAGGGCAGAATCATGATGGCAAGCACGATGATTGCCGCCAGCAGGCTTGCCCCATCCGGCACATGGAACAGCTTGCGGATTCCGGGAACCAGCACCATCATGCCCACCAGGCCGTAGACCACAGAGGGGATACCCGCCAGCATGGATACCGCCTGTCCCATAATTTCCTTGACTGTTTTTGGCGCCATTTTTGCCAGATATACGGCGGTGAGAAAGCCAATGGGCACGCCCAGCAGGATGGCTCCGGCGGTGCCATAGACGCTGGTGAGGATAAAGGGAAGAATGCCATATTTTGGCTCCGCCGCCGTGGAGGCCCAGGTGTCCCCGAACAGGAAATCCACCAGCCCGATCTCCCGGATGGCGGGAATGCCGGAAACCACCAGATACGCAGTGATCAGCAGCACGCAGGCCACTGTCACCAGTCCCAGAAGCAGGAAAATGCCGTGAACCACATCTTCCAGAAGATTCTGTTTCGATTTCATAGTGTTGTCCTTTCTGAGGATGATACTATTATGTTACCGCCGGAATGTAAAATACGAAATCGTCGGATTGTAAAATCTGTGTCAAATCCTTGTGCGCGCGGCGGAAACTCATGAGCCAGACGCCGAAGGGAGGGCCATCGGCCCTCCCTTGCGGATTACGGTTGTTCAGTTTGCGGGAACCACACCGGCTGCCACGATGATCTCATTGGCATCGGCGGAGGTAACGTAGTCGAAGAAGGCCTGAGCCGCGTCGTTCAGCTTGGCGTCCGTCTTGGTGGCCAGCACGAAGGGACGCTGGATGGCGTAGGTGCCGTCCTTGACGGTGGCTTCACTGGGGGTCACGCCGCCAACCTTTACGGCCTTGACGGTATCCTTGACGGAGGCAAGAGAGGCATAGCCGATGGCGCCGGGGTTCTGGGCAACGGTGGTAATCACGTCACCGGTGGAGCTAAGCTCCTGACGGTACTTGCACAGGTCCTTGACCTCCACAATTTCCTCAAAGCCGCTGCGGGTGCCGGAGCCGGCTTCCCGTCCAATCAGGACGATTTCGGCATCCTCGCCGCCCACTTCCGACCAGTTGCTGATCTTACCGGTGTAGATATCGGCAATCTGGGCAAGGGTCAGGCTGTCCACCTTGTTGGCAGGGTTCACAATCATGGCGATGCCATCGTAGGCCAGCACCGTTTCGGTCAGGCCGGCGGCTTTCTCCTCGTCCTTCAGGGCGCGGGAGCTTAAGCCGATGTCGCAGCGGCCTTCCTGCACGGCCTGAATGCCCGCACTGGAACCAGTGGGGTTGTAGGTAAAGGTCACGCCCGGCTCAGCCTCCATAAAGGCCTCGCCCAGGGCGCCGATAACCTTCTCCATGGAGGTGGAGCCGTCGGTGGACACGGTGCCGGACAGCTTGGCGGGCGCGGCGGGCGCCTCGGTAGCAGCGGGTGCTTCCGTTGCGGCAGGAACTGCAGCGGGGGCGGCGGTTGTTACCACCGGCTCGGTCTTCTGACCGCAGGCGGCCAGGCTCAGCGCCAGAATCAGGCACAGAACAGTACAAATAACACGTTTCATTTTCATAATCTCCTTAATATATGTTTGGGACTTGCATCCTTTACGCATCCCATCATAAAGGCCCCATGTAAAATCCGAAAGGCGGAGATTGTAAAGTTTTGGTCAAAAATAGGGTGCGGCAGAATAAGGGAAGCCCAGCTGTTCAAGGTCACTTGCCTGACCTTGAACAGCTGGGCGGATACAATTTTTTGGCCTGAAATCTCAGCTTCGTTTCAGTCTGCCGTACAGACCGGTCATCTTGCGGATCTTCTTCGCCAGCTTATCAGAATCGAAGCCCTCAGTAGCCCGCCAGGTCCAGTTGGCGCTGGACAGGGTGCCGGGGAAGTTCATCCGGGCCTCTCCGCCCAGTTCCAGATAGTCCTGCATCTGGGCCACAAACAGCCGGGAAACGCTGCTCATACCACCCCGGATCATGCCCCACACATTGCCCTCGGACCGGTTCAGGCCCATGTAGGCTTTGGCGTAGGCCTTATCCTGGCGGCTTGCCTCGTCAAACCACTGCTTCAGCGTTACGTTGTCGTGGGTACCGGTGTAGCACACGGAGTCCACCGGATACAGGTGGGGCAGATAGTCGCTCTCCTCCCGGGAGTCAAAGGCGAATTCCAGCACCTTCATGCCGGGATAGCCGGAGTCCAGCTGAAGCTGGCGAACCTCCGGGGTGACAAAGCCCAGATCCTCGGCGATGAAATCCAGCTCCGGCAGCGCCTTGCGCACCGCGCGGATAAAGTCCATGCCCGGGCCTTTGACCCATTGCCCGTTCCGGGCGGTTTTGTCCCCGGCGGGCACGGACCAGTAGCTTTCAAAGCCACGGAAATGGTCGAAGCGCACCACATCGTACATCCCGGCGGCAGCGGTGAGACGCCTCACCCACCATTCATAGCCGGTGTCCGCCATGGCCTGCCAGTCGTAGATGGGATTGCCCCAGAGCTGGCCGTCGGCGGTGAAGCCGTCCGGGGGACAGCCAGCCACCACAGTGGGATGCCGAGTCTCGTCCAGCTGAAACAGTTTATAGTTTACCCATACGTCGGCGGAATCCAGGGGCACATAGATGGGCACATCGCCGATGACGCGGATGCCTTTCCCGTTCGCGTAGCCCCGCAGCGCCTTCCACTGGCGGAAGAACAGGTACTGCACAAAGCTGTGGTAGCCAATCTCGTCCGCGTGGGCCTTTCGGGCCGCTTCCAGCGCGTCGGCTTCGCGCTGCCGCAGGTCCTCCGGCCACTGAAGCCAGGACGCGCCGCCGTTTGCTTCCTTCAAAGCCATAAACAGGGCGTAGTCTGGCAGCCACCGGGCGTTTTCCTCCAGAAAGGCGGTGTAGCTTTCATCCGGGGTGAACCGGCTGTAGGCCAGGTGGAGCAGCTTTCCCCGCTCCTCGTAGAGCCTGCCGAAGCTGACCCGTCCGGGGTTTTCCCCCCAGTTCACTGCCTCCGGCTCTCCCGCTTCCAGCAGTCCCTCCCGCACCAACGTGTTCAGATCAATGAGATAAGGATTGCCGGCAAAGGCGGAGAAGGACTGATAGGGGGAGTCTCCATAGCCCGTGGGATTCAAGGGCAGAATCTGCCAGACGGACTGTCCTGCCTTTTCCAAAAAATCCACGAAATGATAGGCGCTTTTTCCCATGGTGCCCACGCCGTAAGGCCCGGGCAGGGAGGTAATGTGCATCAAAATTCCGCTTTCTCGCATAGGATGAATCTCCTTGCTCTAAAAAATGCATACCATCCGTAGTGCGCGGTTATGCCCCCGCGCTACGATGTGTTGTTTATTCTTGCAGCTCCCGGACACTTTCCCGGCGGTAGATCCGGAAGGGAATGGTCTCGTGCTGGGCCTTATCGCCGTCCTCAATGCTTCCCAGAAGAATTTCCACGCTGCGCTGGGCCATGGAACTGACAGACTGGGCCACCGTGGTCAGCTGGGGCACCAGATAGTCACCGATGGGCAGGCCGTCCATGCCCATGACGGATACGTCCTCCGGCACCCGCTTGCCGGATTCCCGCAAAGCCCGGATGGCGCCAATGGCCATCACGTCCGCGCTGGCGAACAGGGCAGTGAACTCCCGGCCGGAAGCCAGCAGCGCTTTCGTAGCCTGGTAGCCGTCCTGATAGGAAAAGCGCACGCCCTGATAGTCCCGCTGAGGGTCGAAGGGAATGCCGTGGTCGGCGAAGGCTTTGACGCAGCCCTCGAATCGCAGGCGGCTGGTGTCGGACACCTGGCAGTCGCCGCCGATGACCGCAATCTTCTGGTGGCCCAGAGCAATCAGCATCTCAACGGCGCAGCGCCCCGCCTCACGGTCATCGGTGGTGACGCTGGATAGATTCTCAAAGGAAAGCGCGGAGGCGTCATTGGTCACCACCACGCAGGGGATATCAATGGACGCGAAGTCCTGGCGGAAATGCTCGTTGATGCCGCCTAAGAAGAGAATGCCCAGAGGCTTTTTCTCCCGACACAGCTGCACCGCCCGGGCCACCTCGTTGGCATCCTCGTCCATGTAGTCCACCACCAGCTGGTAGCGGGTCTGGGCAATCAAGTGCTGAATGGACTCCACCATCTCGCCGAACAGCTCGTTGCCGATGCCCTTGACCACCACCAGAACGGTATTGGAATGGGTCTGCTTAAGCTGCTTGGCGTTGAGATTGATCTCAAAATCCATCTCCTGAGCCGCCTGTAAAATGGCGGTTCGGGCCTTTTCGCTGACGTTGGGATGATTGTTCAGGGCACGGGAGACGGTTCCTACGGCATAGCCGGTTTTGGCGGCAAGATCCTTGATCGTCATATCGGCAAGCCTCCTTTATCTGAGTGTGGAGAGTGAAAAGTGGAGTTATTAGTTGTAGGGCGGAGTCATGACTCCGCCGAACCCATTGGATATACGATTTGATTCAATACAATGCGGAAAGTGCATACCACGAAGGTATGCTTTCCTAAAAAACAGGTGCGTCGGCGGGGTCATGACCCCGCCCTACGCATTGTCAGTTTTTTGCCACAATCACAGAGCGGCAACGTTACCGAGCGGTGCCCAATGGTGTAACGAATACAGACCAGCTTCGTCACGCATTGGCCGGCCGCCCTGCGGCCTAGCCTTTGACGGCGCCGGCGGCAACGCCCTTGATGATGTGCTTCTGGCAGAAGATGTACACCAGAATGATGGGGATGATGCTCAGCATGATGACTGCCATGGTGGCGCCCATATCCACAGAGCCGTAGCTGCCCTTCAGATACTGCACATGGATGGGGATGGTCATGTACTTGGTACGGTCCAGTACCAGGTATGGCAGCAGATAGTCGTTCCAGACCCACATCAGTTCCAGAATGCCGACACTGATCATGGTGGGCTTCAGCATGGGCAGCACCACCAGGAAGAAGGTGCGCAGAGGGCCGCAGCCGTCGATGGCGGCAGCTTCCTCAATTTCCAGAGGCAGGCCCTTGACAAAGCCCAGGAACATGAAGATGGCAAGACCGGCGCCGAAGCCCAGATACACGATGGGGATCGTGAAGGGGGTGTTCAGCTTCAGCTTGTCGGCGGTGAAGGTCAGGGTGAACATGACCATCTGGAAGGGGACGATCATGGAAAACAGGCACAGGTAGTAGAAAACCTTGCTCATGGTGCTGTTAACCCGGGCAATGTACCATGCGGACATGGAGCAGAACAGCAGGATCAGGAACACGGAGGCCACCGTGATGAACAGGCTGTAGCTGACAGACTTCAGGAAGGGGTAGTTGCCGAAGGTCATGCCCTTGATGTAGTTGGCGAAGCCAACAAAGCTGTCGGAATTGGGCAGCGCAAAGGGGTTCAGGTTGACGTAGGCGTTCTCCTTGAGGGAGTTGATGATGACCTCAAAAATGGGGAACAGCCAGGCAATGCTCAGAAGCAGGAATACAACGGTCAGCACCCGGCTCAGAGGTGTATACTGCTCGATCTTCTTGTTTTTCATTACTGCTGAACCTCCTTACTGCGGGTAGCCGCCTGCTGGGCAATGGCCAGCACAGCAACCAGAATGAAGAACACAACAGCCTTGGCCTGGGCCACGCCGTGCCACTTCTTGTTGATATTGTAGGTGGAGTAGATGTTCAGCGCCAGCAGCTCGGTGACATTGATCTTGCCGCCGGGAACCATGACGGAGGGCAGACCGCCGGTCAGGGCCATGTTCTGGTCGAACATCTTGAAGGAGTTGGTCAGCGTCAGGAAGGTGCAGGTAGTGATGGCGGGCATCACGTTGGGGATGACCACCTGGAACAGGGTCTGAGAGCCGTTGGCGCCGTCGATCTTGGCGGCCTCCATCATATCCTCAGGAATGGCCTGCAGGCCTGCGATGTAGATGATCATCATGTAGCCGATCTGCTGCCAGGCAACCAGAATCACCAGGCCCCAGAAGCCGTAGGTGCCGTTGGCGGTGAGGTAAGTACCGTATTTGGAGAGGATGCCGTCGAAGATCATGCTCCAGATGTAGCCCAGCACCACGCCGCCAATCAGGTTGGGCATGAAGAAGACGGTGCGGAACAGGTTTGCGCCCCGAATTTTCTGAGTCAGGGCGTAGGCAATCATGAAGGCGATGACATTGATCAGGATAATGGACACCACGGCAAAGGCGGCGGTGTTCTTAAAGGCGTTCAGGAAGCCGGCGTCGGTGAACACCTTCAGGTAGTTCTTGATGCCAACCCACTGAGCGTCCTGGGGAGTGTTAAAGTTGCAGAAGGACAGGTAAATGCCCTGAATGAAGGGCCAGACGAAGCCAATAATGAAGGCCAGGAATGTGGGCAGAATGAAAACGGGTGCGAATTTGCGGATGGGACGCTGCACCAGGTTCCCGTCCTGTTTCTTTTTTGCCAAGATGATCTCCCTTTCTTTCACAAATTATCGTCTTGCTTTGGAGAACGGCAAAGCGTCTCCGGAATGCCGCGAGGGGGGCGCTTTGCCCTTCTCCAAAGCCGGATTGCGGGAAAGGGCGGGCAAATGCCCGCCCTTCGTGCTGTGAGATTAACCCTGAGCCATTTCGTACTCGTAGGCCCAGCCGTCCACGAAAGCGGTCACAACCTCAGCCCAGGTGGCGTCGGAGGGAGCGGTGGAATACTTGGTCAGAGCGGTGACAACGGTAGCTCTCCATGCGTCCACGTTGGGAGTATGGTTGAAAGCCCAGGTCACGGTGTAGTTGCCGTCAGCCATGTAGGCGTTGGCGTCGTTGAAGAACACGTTCTCGGATTCCTTGGCGTTCTTGAAGGGGATGGGGCCGAACTGCTCAGCCATCATCTTGGTGCCCTCGTCAGAGGTGACGACCCAGTAGATGAAGTCCAGAGTCGCGTCGATGTCGGCCTGAGAAGCCTTGGCGTTGACAGCCCAGCAGTTCTCGGTGCCGCAGGCCAGGCCAGACTTCTCTTCGCCAGCCACGCCGCAGTAGATGGGGATCATAGCCAGATCAGCGGGGTTCATAGAGAACTTGTCCTTGGTCAGGTTCGCGAACTCCCAAGTACCGTTCTGATAGAACACGGCCTTGCCTTCGCCGAACTCAGCCTCGGCCATGTCGCCGGTAGCGGTGGGCAGAGAAGCGGGAGCGGTAGCGGAATCGGTGATGTACAGATCCCAGATGTTGCGGAAGTTGTCCAGATAAGCGCCGGTGATGGCGGCGGGCTGCTTGGTCACACCGTCATCGCGGAACTCGTAGAACAGGGGCATATTGGCCAGGTGGCCGGAGAAACGCCAGGAAGAGGAGCCGTCCAGACCGGCGGAGGTGAAGGCGTCGAAGCCCAGAGTAGCGGCGTTGGCGTGGATGTCGTCAGCGACAGCCTTCAGGGAAGCGAAGTCCTTGATCTCGTCCAGAGAGTGACCGGCCTTCTCCAGCAGAGCGGTGTTCACGATGATGCCGAAGGCCTCGTAGCAGTAGCCAATGGCCTTCACAGCGCCGGTGTCGTCAACCAGGTTAAAGTCGCTGGTGGTCATCTCATCCAGCACCTTGGTGCCGGTGAAGTCCAGGCAGTAGTCATTCCAGTCAGCCAGGCCCTGGGCGTTGCCGCACTGGAACAGGGTGGGGGCATCAGACTTGGCCATCTCGGCGTTCAGGGTGTCGGAGTAGTTGCCGCCGGCAGCGGTAACAACCTTGACCTCGACACCGGTCTGAGCGGTGTAGGTAGCGGCCAGTTCCTGCCAGGCAGCGTCTGCCTCGGGCTTGAAGTTCAGGTAGTAGACGCGGCCCGCAGCAGCGGGGGCAGCAGCCTCAGTGGCGGGTGCTGCGTCGGCGGCGGGAGCCTGAGTAGCGGCAGGGGCGGAAGAACCGCCGCAGGCAGCCAGGCCCAGAACCATAACCAGAGCCAGCAGCATAGCAATCAGCTTTTTCATTATGTTTCCTCCTATACTATTGTTGGGTTGAACCCTCTTATAATTTTGGAAACGATTCCAACGCTTCCATGACTTGAGTTTAGCTCAAGTTTCGAAAGAAATCAACCATTATTTTCGTGTTAAACAAAAGTTCCGCAGTTTCCACAATCTGGCACATTCCTTTTTGGGCAGTTTCACAGAAGGCCTTGCACGCAGGGGCGCGAAATCGAGGAGTTTGTGTCGTTTCTTGATATCCGCCTTGACTTTCGAACCCAAAGTGCTATGATGCCCCTATCAGGAGGTGCTTTCATGAGTACGCAAGGAAAAATCTACCGGACCCCATCCGGAGATATCCACTACTGGCTCACGCCGGGAGATTCCGGGAAACCCTGTCTGGTGTTCCTGCCGGGTCTCACCGCCGACCACCACCTGTTTGACAAGCAGATTCCGGCCTTCCCCGACTACAACCGGCTGGTCTGGGACGCCCCGGCCCATGCCGCCTCCCGGCCCTTCGCGCTGGATTTTTCGCTGGACGACATGGCCCGGTATCTCCACGGGATTCTGGAAAATGAGGGCATCGAACGCCCGGTGCTGATCGGTCAGTCCCTGGGGGGCTATATTGCCCAGTGCTACATTGCTCTGTATCCCGGAACCGTATCCGGCTTTGTGTCCATCGATTCCGCGTCCTTGAGCCGGAAGTATTTTTCGGGCTGGGAGCTGGCCCTGCTGAAGGATACCCGGTGGATGTACGAAATCATCCCGTGGAAATGGCTTCTGAAATGGGGCATTTCGGGCACCTCCCGGACCGCCTACGGTCGGGCACTGATGGAACGGACATGGGCGGTCTATGACCGGGAAAGCTTTCTGGATCTGACCGTCCACGGCTACCGCATTCTGGGTGAAGCGGTGGAGGCCCGCCCGGAATACAAAATCGACTGCCCCGCGATGCTTCTCTGCGGCGAAAAGGACGCCGCCGGTTCCTCAAAACGGTATAACCGCCGGTGGACGAAGGAAGAAGGACACCCGCTTTACTGGCTCAAAGGCGCGGGGCACAATTCCAACACCGACGCGCCGGAGGAGGTCAACCGGCTGATTCTCGACTTTTTGAATACCATCCGGACGCCTACGCCGGATAACAGCGGGTCATCCCGGATGGGATAACCCGCTTTTGGTACGCCGGAAGGGACTCGCAGCATTATGGTGTCGGCGTCGTCAAACCGCCGCCGAGCAAGTGTCCACCGGACACTTGCATTTTATTCTTCGAGTCCCAAGTATAAAAATAATCCGAACCCTTCTCCTGCTGAGATAAGGTTCGGATTATTCTTCTTTGGTACGCCGGAAGGGACTCGAACCCCCAACCCTCGGAACCGGAATCCGATGCTCTATCCATTGAGCCACCGGCGCATTTTTCAAAGCCAAATTATTATAGCAGGCTTTCTTAGGTTTGTAAAGAGGAAAACAAAATTTTTTTCTGAACGTCTGGCGGAGTAAGAGGGAAAGAGGTTGTTTTTCCGGTCTTTCTGTGGTATAATTCAGAAAAACCGTGATTTAACCGCTTTTAAGGAGGAACTTTTATGGCGGCGTCTCAGAATTTCCGCTCCGCGTTCAACGGCTTCAACCGGGAGGATGTGGTGCATTATCTGGAATACCTCAATACAAAGCACACCAATCAGATCAATCAGCTCACCACCGAGAATGAAGCTCTGCGTCAGCAGGTGGACGCTCTGCCGGAGCTGGAAAATCAGCGGTCTGTCATTTCCTCTCTGGAGGACCGGTGTGCCGAGCTGACCCGGCAATTGGAGGCGGCCCAGGCCCGGTGCGCGGAGCTGGAACAGCAGCTGGCCCAGTCTGCCGCCCCGGAGCAGAATGCGGAAACGCCCGCGCTGTCCCCCATCGCCAGTGACGAGCTGGAAGCCTACCGGCGGGCAGAGCGCATTGAGCGGGAGGCGAAGGAGCGGGCGGAGCTGGTGTATTTTCAGGCCAACAGCGTACTGACCGAGGCCTCCGCCAAGGTGGACGGCATTTCCGCCGACATCACGCAGATGGCAGACGAGGTCATGTCCCAGCTGACACAGCTTCAGGTGGCCGTCAGCTCCAGCAAGCAGGCTTTGCAGGATGCCTCCTCCATTATGGGCGCCATCCGTCCCAACAAATAACGTTTTGGAGCGCATACCCGCCGTATGCGCTCCTTTTTTGGGGAGAATTCTAATGAAAATCACAAAACACGACTATTATGACCGCTTCCGCTGTCTGGCGGGCGGCTGTCCCGACAGCTGCTGCGAGGAATGGGAGGTGCAGGTGGATGCGGATTCCGCTTCCCGCTACCGGAAACTCCCAGGCCCGCTGGGAAATGAGCTTCGCCGTGTTCTTCGGGATGAAGACGGCGAAACCTATATGGCCATCATTGACGGACGCTGCCCCATGTGGCGGCGGGATGGGCTGTGCCGGATTCAGGCGGAGCTGGGGGAAGCTGCCCTGTGCAAGACCTGCCGGGAATTCCCCCGGCTGACCCATGATTACGGCGATTTTGCAGAGCTGGGGCTGGAACTGAGTTGCCCGGAGGCCGCCCGGCTGATTTTGAACGAACCCGCTGTATCTGTAACAGAAGAGGTTCCCAATATCGGTAAGTCCGAATATGACCGGGACGCCATGGCGGTTCTGAAACGCACCCGGGTGGCCGCGCTGGAACTGCTGGAGGATTCCCGCCGGCCTGTCGGGCACACCCTCGCCTTGCTCCTGCTCTACGGCTGTCAGGCGCAGGGGGAGCTGGATGGAGCGGAATCTGCTCCCTATGATACGGATGCCGCGTTGGAAACCGCCCGGGAGCTGGCCCAACCGGGAGATATTGCTCAGATCGTTTCCTTTTTTCAGTCCCTTGAAATTCTAACAGATGGATGGGAGACCCGGCTGCGCTCTCCCGCCCCGGGGGACTGGGACCGCCGCACGCCGGCGCTGCTGCGCTATTTCATAAACCGCTACTGGCTGCAGGCCGTATCGGATTACGACCTGTACAGCCGGGTAAAGTTCATGGTCATCGCCTGCCTGCTGCTGCGGGAATTGGGGGGAGATTTTGAAAAAACCGCCCAGCTGTTTTCCAAAGAAATTGAGAACGACGCGGACAACATGGACACCCTGCTGGATGCCGCCTATTCTCACACGGCCTTTACCGACGCGAAGCTGCTGGGAATGCTGCTGAAAAGCCCGTAGGGGGCGGCGTCCTCGACGCCCCGGATTTACCAGCGGGACGTCCGGGAGGCCGTCCCCTACGAACAGAATTTGAGCCGCCCCGGCCGGGGCGGCTCGTTTTCGTGTTTATGCCCGCTGTTCGCAGTAGATGCAGCGGTGGATATCCGCGGCCTTGTCGGTGCAGCGGAAAATCTGGGGCAGCTCCTGCTCCGTCTGGGAAATGCACTTGGGGTTGTGGCAGACACGGTCGTATTCCAGTTCCGTGGTATCAATGGCTTCCTTCTCGGGATTCCGCTTGGCCTCGTCCAGGAGCTTCAGAATCAGCGCCATACGCATATATTTCCCGTTCAGAGCCTGACGGAAGTAGGCGGCACGGGGGTCGTCGTCCACCTTCACGCTGATCTCGTTGACCCGGGGCAGAGGATGCAGCACGCACATCTGCTCCTTTGCCAGCTTCATCTTCTCCACATCCAGCACATAGCTGTCCTTCAGCCGCTCGTACTCCCAGGGATCGTCAAACCGCTCCCGCTGGATTCTCGTCATGTACAGCACGTCCAGCTGGGGCATAGCCTCCTCCAGAGAGGTGGTCTCGGTGTAGGGAATGCCCTTGTTTTCGAAGACATTGTAACGGATAAAGCCGGGAATCTTCAATTCCGCCGGGGAAATCAGCACAAAACGGACACCTTCATAGCGGCTCATGGCCTCAATGAGGGAATGCACCGTCCGGCCGTATTTCAGGTCGCCGCAGACACCGATGGTCAGATGGTCCAGACGGCCCAATTCTCTGGAAATGGTCAGAATATCGGCCAGGGTCTGGGTGGGGTGGTTGTGGCCGCCGTCACCGGCGTTGATGACGGGGATGCTGGCTGCCCGGGAGGCAACGTAGGGCGCGCCCTCCTTGGGATGGCGCATGGCGATGATGTCGGCGTAACAGCTGACCATCCGGGCGGTGTCGGACACGCTCTCGCCCTTGGCGGCGGAGGAGGAACCGGCCTCGCTGAAGCCCAACACCGTGCCGCCCAGCTCCAGCATGGCGGCTTCAAAGCTCAGACGGGTGCGGGTGGAAGGCTCAAAGAACAGAGTGGCCAGCTTCTTGTGGGCGCACCTGTCCCAGTAATTTTCGGGGTGGGCAATGATGTCCTTGGCGGTGGCGATCAGTTCATCCAGCTCCGCCACGCTCAGCTCCAGGATACTGTTCAGACTTCTCATACGTTCGCTCCATTCACGGCCAGATAATTCTTAATCCGGGTCACGTTCTCGGCATTGGCGGAGTCCTCTTCCAGGTACTCGATAATATCGTACACATCCACCACGGAGTACACGGGGAAGCCGAACTCGTCCTCCACCTCCTGCATGGCAAGTTTTTCGCCCTTGCCCCGCTCCTTGCGGTCCACCATAATGAAGGTGGCGGCCACCTTCACGCCCTCTAAGTGGCTGAGAATCTCCATACTCTCCCGGATGGCGGTACCGGCGGTGATGACATCTTCCACGATGACCACTTCCTCGCCGGCCTTCGGCACATAGCCCACGAACACGCCACCCTCGCCGTGATCCTTGAGCTCCTTGCGGTTGAAGAAGAAAGGCACGTTCAGCCCCTGCTTGCTTAAGGCAACGGCGGCGGACACGGCAATGGAAATGCCCTTGTAGGCAGGGCCGTAGAGAACGGCCTGCTTCTTGCCCAGCTTTTCCTGATAGGCCCGGGCGTAGAACTCGCCCAGGGTGGCGATCTGCTCGCCGGTTTTGATGTCACCGGCGTTGATGAAATAGGGGATCTTCCGGCCGGACTTGGCGGTGAAATCACCGAACCGCAGCACACCGGCATTTTCCAAAAACTGAATAAACTCGCGCTTGTAGGCTTCCATGATTCTATCTCCTTTTATTATGATAACCGTAGGGGCGGGTCACCGACCCGCCCTTCGGCATTGCCGCTTCGCGGACGGGCGGGTCAGTGACCCGCCCCTACATTATTAATCGACAAACTCAGCGATACACCGCTCGTAGGCTGCCACAGGGTCAGCGGCGGCGGTGATGGGACGGCCCACCACAATGTAGTCAGAGCCGATGGCCTTGGCGGCGGCGGGGGTCATGACCCGCTTCTGGTCGCCCACATCCCCATCCGCAAACCGGACACCGGGGGTGACGGTGAGGAAGTTCTTTCCGCAGCGGTCGTGAACCTTGCCCGCTTCCAAGGGGGAGCAGACGATGCCGTCCAGACCGGCATTTTTCGCGGTCTCGGCGTAGTGCATGACCACCTCGTCGATGGGGGCGTGGATCATCAGGTCCCGCTCCATGGCCTCCTGATCGGTGGAGGTCAGCTGGGTCACGGCGATCAGCAGAGGGCGGCTGCCGTCGGGACGGGTCAGGCCCTCCAGAGCGGCCTGCATCATGGCGGTGGTGCCGGCAGCGTGGAGGTTGGTGATGTCCACGTCCAGATTGCTCAGGACTGCCATAGCCTTTTTGACGGTGTTGGGAATGTCGTGGAGCTTCAGATCCAGGAAGATCTTGTGTCCTCTTGCCTTGATCTCCTTGACGATGCTGGGACCCTCGGCATAATACAGCTCCATGCCGATCTTGACGAAGGGCTTACGCCCGGTGAACTTGTCCAAAAACGCGAAGGTAGCTTCCGCGGAGGAAAAATCGCAGGCTACGATAACGTCCTTACCCATTGTGTGCGCCTCCTATAATATCTTTCAAATTTTCAATTCTGTATTTCGCCATGGTCTCCGGCAAGGCCCGGATGATGTCCCGGCAGA
Source organism: Clostridiales bacterium (assembly GCA_022786965.1). Classification (GTDB taxonomy): domain Bacteria; phylum Bacillota; class Clostridia; order Oscillospirales; family Oscillospiraceae; genus Faecousia. The sequence continues at coordinate 83,979 of JALFXH010000146.1, read as the reverse complement.
CGAAGGGGTTCACAAGGTTCGCCGCGCCCACCTCCACAGCCGTCGCGCCTGCCAGCATCATTTCAATCACATCTTCCGCGCTGGACACGCCGCCCATGCCGATGACGGGCACCTTCACCGCCTGGGATACCTGATAAACCATCCGCAGAGCCACCGGGAAGATGGCGGGGCCGGAGAAGCCGCCCATGGTGTTGGCGATGATGGGCTTGCGGGTGCGCAGATTGATGCGCATACCAAGCATGGTGTTGATCAGGCTGATGCCGTCGGCTCCGGCCTCCTCGCAGGCCTTGGCAATGGAAACAATGTCGGTGACATTTGGGGAAAGTTTAATGATAACCGGCTTTTTGGTAACGGCCTTCACCGCCCGGGTGACCTCCGCCGCCGCTTCCGGCTGGGTGCCGAAGCTCATACCGCCGCCGTGAACATTGGGGCAGCTGACGTTGACCTCCAGCCAGCCCACCTGCTCCTCTTTGTCCAGCTTTTCGCAGGTGTAGGCGTAGTCCTCCACGGAAAAACCGGAGACATTGGCCATGACGGGCTTGTGGAAGCACTTGGCGAGCTTTGGCAGTTCCTCAGAAATGACCTTCTCCACGCCGGGATTCTGTAAGCCCACGGCGTTGATCATGCCCGCGGTGCACTCGGCAATCCGGGGAGTGGGATTGCCGAACCGGGCATCTTTCGTGGTGCCCTTGAAGGAGAAGGTTCCCAGTTCGTTGATATCGTACAATTCCGCGTACTCATAGCCATAGCCGAAGGTGCCGGAGGCGGGAATTACGGGGTTATCCAGTTCAATGCCGCAGAGATTGACGCTCAGGCTTCCCATAAAATCTCCTCCTTCTTCATCACGGGGCCGTCCTTGCAGATGCGCTTGCTGCCCGTCAGAGTCTTGCAGGAGCAGCCCATGCAGGCGCCGAAGCCGCAGCCCATCCGCTCTTCAAAGCTCATCTGACCGGAGGTTTTTGTGGCCCGGTACACCGCTTTCAGCATGGGTTCGGGGCCGCAGCAGCAGAAATGGGTGTAGCCTTCCGGCAGAGCGTCGGTGACAAAACCCTTTACCCCATAGCTTCCATCCACGGTAGTAACGGTTACATCACAGCCCAGCGCCCGGAATTCGTCCTCATAGAAAATCTCGTCTTTAGTGTTGAAGCCAAGAATCACGGATACCTGCTTTCCCTGTTCCAGCAGCTTTTTGGCAAGATTGTACATGGGGGGCACGCCTACACCGCCGCCCAGCAGCACGGGGTGCTCACCGGTGATGGAGAGGTCGTAGCCGTTGCCAAGGCCCGTGAGAATGTCCAGTTTTTCGCCGGGAGCCATGGCGCTCATGACTTCCGTGCCCTTGCCCACCACCTTGTAGATAATGGTGAGGGTGCTGCCGTCATAGTCGCAGACGGAGATGGGGCGGCGCAGAAACAGTCCCGAAAGCTGAATGTTCACGAACTGCCCCGGGGCGGTGATGGCGGAAGTATCACCGGACAGCACCATTTTATAAACACTGTCCGTCAGCGCGGTGTTGCTGAGGATGGTGAAAATGCTTTGTTTCATGGTTCCTCCTATCCGTAGGGGGCGGCGTCCTCGACGCCCCCTTTGAACCTGTTTCGTTTTCGCCGCAAACCGGCAGCATATCGCAGACTTTGACCGCCGGGGCGTCGAGGACGCCGCCCCCTACGGCTGCCTGTATCGAATCGAGCCACCCAATGGTGTTGGTTGACAGATCCGGTTCGTAACGCATTGTCCGCCCGCACTGCGGGCCTTAGGCGTCGATGGTGGAGATGGTCAGGGTGGTCTCCTCCAGCACGTCCAACAGCACCTTGATGGTGTCAAGGGCGGTGAACAGGGTCACGTTGTGCTCCGTGGCGATCTGGCGAATCTTGATGCCGTCGTTCTCGTTGGCGCCGGGGTCCCGGGTGTTGATGACGTAGGCAATGTGGCCCTGCCGCAGAGCGTTCGGGATCTCGTCGCTGCCGTCGCTGATTTTTGCCAGAGCGTGGGTACGGATGCCATTCTGCTTCAGGAAGGCGGCGGTGCCGGAGGTGGCCTCGATGTTGAAGCCCAGCTGGTAGAACCGGCGGATCAGAGGCAGAGCCTCCTCCTTGTCCTTGTCGGCGATGGTGCACAGCACAGTGCCGTAGTTCTGCAGCTTCATTCCGGAGGCCTGCAGGGCCTTGTACAGGGCCCGGGTCATGGTCTTGTCGTAGCCGATGGCCTCGCCGGTGGACTTCATCTCAGGAGACAGGTAGGCGTCCAGACCCCGAATCTTGTTGAAGGAGAACACGGGGGCCTTGACGTACCACCGCTCCTTCTCATCGGGATAGATGTCGAAGAAGCCCTGCTCCTTAAGAGATTTGCCCAGAATGACCTCGGTGGCAATGTCTGCCAGGCTGTATCCCGTGGCCTTAGACAGGAAGGGAACGGTCCGGGAGGAACGGGGGTTGACCTCGATGATGTAAACGTTATCGTCCTTGTCCACGATGAACTGGATGTTGAACAGGCCCACAATGCCGATGCCCAGACCTAATCTTTTGGCGTATTGCAGAATAATACCCTTGACCTTATTGGAGATGGAGAAGGGGGGATACACGGAGATGGAGTCGCCGGAGTGCACGCCGGTGCGCTCCACCAGCTCCATGATGCCGGGAACGAACACGTCCCGTCCATCGCAGATGGCGTCAATTTCCACTTCCTTGCCCTGAATGTACTTGTCAACCAATACGGGCTTGTCCTCGTCGATCTGGACGGCGTTTTTCAGGTAGTGGCGCAGCTGACGCTCGTTGGCGACGATCTGCATAGCCCTGCCGCCCAGCACGAAGGAGGGACGCACCAGCACGGGATAGCCGATCTCCGCCGCGGCGGCAATGCCGTCCTCAATCTTCGTCACGGCACGGCCCTTGGCCCGGGGAATGTTCAGTTCGTTCAGCAGCTTTTCAAACTCGTTCCGGTCCTCAGCCCGGTCAATGGCGTCGCAGTCGGTGCCGATGATCTTCACGCCCCGGTCGTGGAGGGGCTGAGCCAGGTTGATGGCGGTCTGGCCGCCCAGGGAGGCAATGACACCCTCGGGCTTTTCAAACTCGATGATGTTCATCACATCCTCGGGGGTCAGGGGCTCAAAGTACAGCTTGTCGGCGGTGGTGTAGTCGGTGGAAACCGTTTCGGGGTTGTTGTTGATGATGATGGCCTCGTAACCAGCCTTGCGGATGGTCATGACGGCATGGACGGTGGAGTAGTCGAACTCCACGCCCTGACCGATGCGGATGGGGCCCGCGCCCAGCACCACGATCTTCTTCTTGGTGGTCAGGCGGGAGTCGTTTTCTCCGGTGTAGGAGGAGTAGAAGTAGGGGATGTAGGCCCCGGTGTGGCAGGTGTCCACCATGCGGAAAACGGGGAAAATGTTGTGCGCCTTGCGGAAATTGAACACATCCAGCTCGGTCTGCTTCCACATCCGGGCGATGTACTTGTCGCTGAAGCCCATGACCTTGGCCTTGCGCAGATATTCCTCATCGTTCACGTGGAGCTTCAGGGTCTCCTCCATGTCCACAATGTTCTTGATGGCGTTCAGGAAGTAGGGAGTGATCTGGGTCAGCTCGTAGATTTTCTCCACGCTGACGCCGTGGTAGAACAGCTCGGCGATGGCGAAGATGTTGTCGGAGCGGAACTTGCTGATGTACTCCAGCATCTCGTCCACGGTCATATCGTTGAACTTGGGATGGTAGATGTGGTTCTCGCCGCTTTCCAGAGAGCGGATGCCCTTGAGCAGGGCCTCCTCCAGGTTCGCGCCGATGCCCATGACCTCGCCGGTAGCCTTCATCTGGGTGCCCAGCTCGTTGGAAGCGGAGGCGAACTTGTCGAAGGGGAACCGGGGCAGCTTGGCGATGACGTAGTCAAGGCTGGGCTCGAAGGCGGCGGTGGTGTTGGCAATCTTGATGTCCTCCAGAGCCATGCCCACGGCAATTTTCGCGGTGACCCGGGCGATGGGATAGCCGGAGGCCTTGGAAGCCAGGGCGGAGGAACGGGACACACGGGGATTGACCTCGATGAGGTAGTATTCAGAGGAATTGGGGTTCAGGGCGAACTGGACGTTGCAGCCGCCCTCGATCTTCAGCTCCTTGATGATCTTGATGGCGGAGTCGTTGAGCATTTTTTCGTCTTCGCGGCTCAATGTCATGATGGGAGCCACCACCAGAGAGTCGCCGGTGTGGACGCCCACGGGGTCGATGTTCTCCATGCCGCAGATGGTGATGGCATGGTCGTTGGAGTCCCGCATGACCTCGAACTCGATTTCCTTGTAGCCCTTGACGGACTTCTCCACCAGCACCTGATGGACGGGAGACAGGGAGAAGGCGTTCAGGCCGATCTCCACCAGCTCTTCCTCGTTGTAGGCAAAGCCGCCGCCGGTGCCACCCAGGGTAAAGGCAGGCCGGAGCACCACGGGGTAGCCGATGCGCAGGGCCGCTGCCTTGGCTTCCTCGATGGAGTAGGTGATTTCGGAGGGGATGACGGGCTCGCCGATGGACAGGCACATCTCCTTGAACAGCTCCCGGTCCTCCGCCCGCTCGATGGAGGAGCTGGGGGTGCCCAAGAGCTTGACCCGGCACTCTTTGAGAATGCCCTTCTGCTCCAGCTGCATGGCGAGGTTCAGGCCGGTCTGGCCGCCGATGCCGGGGATGATGGCGTCGGGGCGCTCGTAGCGGATGATTTTTGCGATATATTCCAGCGTCAGCGGCTCCATGTACACCTTGTCGGCAATGATGGTGTCCGTCATGATGGTGGCGGGGTTAGAGTTGCACAGCACCACCTCATAGCCCTCTTCCTTCAGGGCAAGGCACGCCTGAGTGCCCGCGTAGTCAAACTCCGCCGCCTGACCAATGACGATGGGGCCTGAACCGATGATGAGAATCTTCTTGATATCCGTTCTCTTTGCCATTTTTCATATCCTCCAAAATATTGTAATCAAAATGCTGCCCGTAGGGGGCGGCGTCCCCGACGCCCCTCGTACGGAGTTCGGGACGTCCAGAGGCCGTCCCCTACGCCCTGTAGACGATCTCGCCGCCGCAGACCGTCGCCAGGCATTTGCCGTTGACCTTCCAGCCTTCAAAGGGCGTTGCTTTCCCCATGGACAGGAAGGTTTCGGGATTGACCGTTCCCTCCGCTTCCAGATCCCAGATAGAGTAATCCACCCCCAGCGGCAGGTGGAATCGCTTTCTGGGATTGTCGCAAAGAACCTCCACCAGTTTTTCCATGGAGAGAATCCCGGGCTTCACCAGATAGGTATACAGAATCTGGAAGGCCGTTTCGATGCCCACCACGCCAAAGGCGCTTTTTTCCAGACCCCTGCTCTTTTCCTCAGCACTGTGGGGGGCGTGGTCGGTGGCGATCATGTCGATAGTGCCGTCCAGGATTCCCTGCACCAGCGCTTCCCGATCCTCGGGGCTGCGCAGAGGGGGATTCATCTTGAACCGTCCATCCTCGCGCAGCATGGTGTCGTCCATGACCAGGTAGTGGGGGCCGGTTTCGCAGGTCACGTCCAGTCCTTCCGCCTTGGCCTTGCGAATCAGGTCAACGCTTTCCTTTGTGGAGATGTGGCAGACGTGGTAGCTGCATCCGGTCTGCCGCACCAGTTCCAGATCCCGCTTGATCTGGCCCCACTCGCTTTCGGAGCAAATGCCCCGGTGTCCGTGGGCTTTGGCATATGCGCCGTCGTGGATGTAGCCGCCGTGAAGGAGGGTATTGTCCTCGCAGTGCGCAACAATGGGCCTCCCCAGGGCTTTTGCCGCCAGCATGGCGGCGCGCATCATGTCCTCAGACTGAACACCCCGCCCATCATCGGAAAAGCCCGGCACAAAGGGGGCCATGCCCGCCAAATCCGCCAGCGTCTCTCCTTTTTCTCCCACGGTGATGGCGCCGTAGGGGTAGACGTGGATGCAGGCGGTGTCCCGGATTTTCTCCAATTGCAGATTTAAGGCTTCCACGCTGTCCGGCACCGGGTTCAGGTTGGGCATAGTGCACACCGCCGTGTAGCCGCCCCGGGCGGAGGCCCGGCTTCCCGTTGCGATGGTCTCCTTATAAGAAAATCCCGGCTCTCTGAAATGCACATGCACATCACAAAAACCGGGAAAAATCACATATCGGGAAGAATCCAACGCAGAAAGCGCGGAACCGGCCATGGAAGCGCCGACACATTCCGCGAACTGGGGCATCAGGGAAGAGGCATAACACTTTGCTTTGGTAAACGCAGTCATAAATGTCTCCTTTCCTATTCTTTCGCAGCAATCCGCCTAAAAAAATGTCCTGCCGAAAGCGGCAAGACGGTAGTGGCGGTAAGCCGCTGTATTTATCTGTTGGATTATAACATGGGCTGTACCAGATTGTCAAGCAACAATTTGGTACAAACCCCGCTGAATATTTTTATATGCTTGGCGGTTTCGCTCAGCAAAAGGGGAATACAGTTGATAGTTGATAGTTGACAGTGGACAGCTAATGAGTCCCTACGGGACAATATAATAAAAGTCGGATATGACGGGTTGCTTCAATAGAACATCACATGTTTGGCATTTCATATCTTTTTTATCCATCCCGAAGGGATACCACAACTGTCAACTGTCAACTATTCACTGTCAACTAATGCATAATATGACCGCAGAAATCCGACAATCTTTTTTACCGGGAATGGCCCGTCAAATCCCGCGCCACTTCCCCCGCCAGCAGCAGTCCCGCCGCCCCGGGGACGAAGGCTACGCTGCCGGGAATCTGCCGCTTGCCCAGAGCCGCCGCTTCCTCCTCCCAGCCCGTGGGGGTCAGGGCCTCCTCCTGAGAGTAGACTACCTTCAGATGCCGGATGCCCCGTTTGGACAGTTCCCTGCGCATGACACGGGCCAGGGGACACATGGTGGTTTTGGAGATGTCCGCCACCTGAAAAGCCGATGCGTCCAGCTTGTTGCCGGTGCCCATGCAGCAGATGATGGGGGTTCCCGCCGCTTTTGCCCGCTCCACCAGGGCCAGCTTTCCCGTCACCGTGTCGATGGCGTCCACAATGTAGTCGTACCGGGCAAAATCAAACGCATCCGCCGTATCTGGAGTGTAGAAAACAGGCCAGGTCTTCACCTGGCAGTCCGGATTGATGTCCAGCACCCGGGCACGGGCGGCATCCACTTTCAGCATCCCCACTGTGGAATGGGTGGCGAGAATCTGCCGGTTCAGGTTGGACACGGAAACCCTGTCGCTGTCGATGAGGTCCAGGCTGCCCACGCCGCTTCTTGCCAGCGCCTCCACAACGTAACCGCCGACACCGCCAAGGCCGAATACCGCCACCCGGGCGTTTTGCAGCCGCCGGACGGCTTCACTGCCCAGCAGCATTTCCGTGCGCAAAAACTGTTCCGACATAGGGATTCTCCTTTCAACACAAAGGCTCCCCTATCAGGGGAGCTGTCAGCGTAAGCTGACTGAGGGGTGACCGCTTTCTGTACAAAACACCCCTCAGTCACGGCTGTTGCCGTGCCAGCTCCCCTGCAAGGGGAGCCATCATCGTCTCAACAAATTTCAAAGCTGTTCCGGTCGAGGGGCCCAAAGGCTGTACGATGACCACCCGGCGTCCGTAACGCACTGTCTGCGGCCACTGGCCGCCCGGTCGAGGGGCCCAAAGGATGTACGTTAACCGCCCAGCGTCCGTAACGCACTGTCTGCGGCCACTCGCCGCCTATTCCTCAACCCGGCGGATATCCGCCCCCAGAGCCGTCAGCTTTTCCACGATATTCTCATAGCCCCGCTCGATGAAGTGGATGTGCTCCACATAGGTCACGCCCTCAGCGGCCAGCCCCGCGATGACCAGTGCCGCGCCGGCCCGCAGGTCGTGGGCGAACACCTCCGCGCCCCGGAGCTTTTCCACGCCGGTGACGGTGGCGGTCTTTCCGCTGATGCGGATGTTGGCGCCCATGCTCTCCAGTTCCGTGCAGTAGCCGAAGAACCGGGTCTCATAGACGCTCTCCGTCAGGCGGCTGACGCCGCCCGCCAGCGCCATGCACACGCAGACCTGAGCCTGCATATCCGTGGGAAAGCCGGGATAGGGCCGGGTCTTCACCGTAGACTTGCGCAGAGGGCCGGTTCGGATGATGCGGATGGCGTCGTCATAGTTGATAATCCGCGCGCCCATTTCCTGCAATTTGGAGGTGATGCACTCCATGTGCTTGGGGATCACGTTCTGTACCAATACGTTACCGCCAGCAGCGGTGACCGCCGCCATGTAAGTACCGGCCTCAATCTGGTCCGGGATGATGGCGTAGGCGCCGCCCCGCAGGGAATTGACGCCCTTGATCTTAATGGTGTCGGTGCCCGCGCCGGTAATCCGGGCGCCCATGGTGTTCAGGAAGTTGGCCAGGTCAACGATGTGCGGTTCCTTCGCGGCGGTCTCGATGATGGTCTGCCCCGGAATCAGGGATGCCGCCAGCATGATATTCACGGTTGCGCCCACAGACGCCAGGTCAAGGCTGACACGGCTGCCGTGGAGGCCCTCCTCACCGGGCTCCAGCGCCACATATTCTTCGGTTTCGTCCACCATCGCCCCCAGAGCCTCAAAGCCCTTGATGTGCTGGTCAATGGGACGGGAGGCGAAATTACAGCCGCCGGGCAGAGCAACTCTCGCCTTGCCGAACCGGCCCAGCAGCGCTCCCATCAGGTAGTAGCTGGCCCGCATCCGGCGCACCAGTTCCCCTTCCGGCTCGGAACAGGTCACGCCAGAGCAGTCGATTTCCACCACGTTGGTTTCCGGCTTCTCCACCTTTGCGCCCATGCCCTCCAGAATATCCAGGAGAATTCGGACATCGGAAATATCAGGCACATTTTCGACACGGCATTTGCCGCTGACCAGCAGCGTAGCCGGAAGAATCGCCACGGCAGCGTTTTTCGCGCCGCTGATGGTGACGGTTCCGTTCAGCTGTTTGCCGCCATGGATTTCATATCTTGCCAAGGATACCCTCTCCTTGTGATAGTTTCGGAAAAATGCCCACACATGGGCTATAGTAGTATATCATACCATAGAGGTTATGTAAAGTCCCATTTCCCGCGTCGAATTCTACCGGCGCAGACCCTTCGGATAGTGATTTTTCAGGACTCTTCCGTCGCCCTTGCCCCAGCCGATGCTGTAGCCCCCGGCACGGACAAGGCACCAGCCTTTGGCTCCGGAGGGAATCACATCACCATGGAGGTAGGCTCTGATCTCTTCGGAATCCGGGCCATAATCCTGTACATTGGCACATTCCTTCAGCCACAGCGCCAGGGCGTGGGCAGGCTCGAACCGGTCTTTTTTCACGGTCCCCAGCTCCAGACCGGGCCGCAGGACCCTCAGCTTCCGGATTTCCGGCATCTCCTCCGGCGCCCAGAACAGGCTCTGGCCAAAACTCACCGCTTTCCCGGCAGGCAGCGTAATCCCCAGCTCTTTGGCAAAGGAATCCCACTGCTTCGGCAGTTTTTCGCCCGTTTCCACCGGGATACCCTCAGTTTCCCCTCCGTTTTTCCGCAGAACCGCCGCGAAATGGCCCTCGCCCAGAAGCTTATGGGGCCACATCCGGTAGCTGGCGTTTTCGCCGGGGGTAAACCAGGGGGCCTCCACCGGCTCCGGGGTAAATTCCGGGTGGGCTTCCAGAAAGGCAGCCACCGCCCCCTCGTCCTCCGCCGGGGCGAAGGTGCAGGTGGAGTACACCAGCCGTCCGCCGAGCCGCACCAGCTTCGCCGCGCTGTTCAGAATCTCCCCCTGACGGCGGGCGCACATGGCAACCGTTTCCTCGCTCCAATCGGTGACGGCGGCTTCCTCCTTGCGGAACATTCCCTCGCCGGAGCAGGGAGCGTCCACCAGAACCCGGTCAAAAAAACCGGGGAACCGCTGGGCCAGGGTTTCCGGGTGTTCATTTGTCACCAATGCGTTGGCAACCGCCATGCGCTCGATATTGCGGGAGAGGATTCTTGCACGTTTGGGATTGATCTCATTGCACAGGAGGAAGCCCTGACCGCCCATTCTGCCGGCGATCTGGGTGGTCTTGCCCCCGGGGGCCGCGCACAGGTCGCAGACCTTCTCACCGGGCTGGGGGTCCAGCAATGCCACAGGGGCCATAGCACTGGCCTCCTGTAGGTAGTATACGCCCGCTTCGTGGTAAACGTGCAGTCCGGGCCGGGCCTCCGGATCATAATACACGCCCTCGGGTTCCCAGGGCACCGGCTGACCCACAAAAGGCAGGTCAGGCCGCTCCCCCTTCAGGGGATTGAACCGCAGAGCCACCGCCCGGGGCCGTTCCAAACTCTCCAGAAAAGCCCCATATTCCGCCCCCAGCTGGGCCTTTATTCTCTCAAGAAACGCTTCCGGCAGCATAAGCAGCCCTCCGATTGTCCGTTTTCGGAGTATTATAGCACATTGAAACTGTTTTTTCCACAGGCATTTCCCAACAAAAAACGGTAAAAACCGACGTGACTTCCGTCACGTCGGTCATCATTATTCCTCAATCAGCCCATACAGCTTATACAGCGTCAGCATATTCTGGTACATGAGCTTGTCGCCCATGAGCTGGCGGAAGGTGGCAGATTTTGTCTTGTCCGCAGCCTTTAAATCTTCCATTTTCGCCACGGTATCGGCGTACTTCTCCTGGACAAAGACCAGCATTTTCTCGAAATTTTCTTCTCGCTTTGTCATGTTTCCTCCCAGAAAAAAAAGCGGCGGGGGCAAGCCCCCGCCCTACCTTGGCGTTTTACGATCAAAACTTGGAATTATCGTTGTGCGCGTTGAAATTCCCTTCGAAGCCCACGATATAGCCGCCCACCTCGGCATAGTAGCTGCACAGGGCGCTGGCGGGCTCCAGGATGAACCGAGCATGGGGAAACTCCTCCCGAATCAGGGCCATGAATTCCTGAGACACATCCTCGGCAAAGCAGTGGGCAATGCGAATCAGGCCGCCGTCCCGGAAGCCCCGCTCCTTCACGGTCTGCACCATGGCGTGCAGGGCCTTCTTCGCCCCCCGGGGCTTGTGGATGGCCACGATCTGGCCGCCATGAGCCTCACCGATGACCCGAATGCCCAGCATTCCCGCCAGCTTGGCAACAGTCAGGGGCACCCGGCCGTTGTGGGCCAGATTGTTCATGGATTCCAGACAGAAAATGGTATGAGTGTGGTTGTGGTAATCCAGCACCTTGGCGATGGTGGTGTCAAAATCGTCGCCCTCTGCCTCGCACTGGCGGATTTTGTCGGCAATCATCATCAGCTCCGGGCCCGCGGACAGGGAGTCAAACAGGTACACCCGCCGTCCGGGATGCTCCTCCATATAGGTGTCCGCCGCCTGACGGGCGGCGTTGTAACTGCCGGACAGGTGCTTGGTGATGGTAATGCCGAACACATACTCGGCATCGCCGAAGGCCTCCAGCCACTCCCCCACATTGGGACAGGAGGAGCCGGATTTTCCCTTATATACCTTCAGATCTTCCACCATTTGGGTAATGTTCAGGCCGGGAGCGTCCACATACTCCTGCCCCGCCACGATTTTCAGGGGCACACAACCGTAGTCCTCGCCAGGGCGGGACAATACATTGGAGGAAGAATCTGTCACAATTCGAAAATTCATGGTTTCGCCTCTCATATCTTTATCATCGGGTTTTCGATAACCTGTCAACATTGTATCAATATCTTAAGGTCTTGTCAAGAAAATCTTATGTGAAGTTTTCGTGTATTGACATTCCCGCTGTTCTTCGGTATAATGTCCCAAGGTGATAATCATGAATCAGGAAACCAAACAGCGCATCGCGGAATCCCTCCGGGACTTTCATCTGCCCCGGTACCACGAGATTCCCGATGTGGGCCTGTATCTGGAACAGGCCGCGAAATATATCGGCGGCTGCGTTTCCCCTCTGGGAGACATGGCCCTCACCGGTTCCATGATCAGCAACTATGTAAAAAAGGGGCTGATCGCCAGCCCGGTGAAAAAACAGTACAGCCGGGATCAGATCGCCTATCTGATCTTCATCGCAATTTGCAAAAGCGTGCTGTCTCTGGACGCGCTGGACGCTTTTTTGCAGCTTCAGCGGCAGTCCTACCCCCTGCAAAGGGCCTACGACTATTTTGTCCGGGAATTTGAAAGTCTTTTGCTGTTCACTTTCGAGCTGACGGACACCGCGGATATGTTCCCGGAGACCAGCTCCGACGGCAAAAGGCTTCTGTACACCTGCATCATCGCCGCCGTGCAGAAGGTATACCTTGAAAAGTATCTGGAAGCCCTGACGGAAGAGAATAGCTGAAACCATACTGCCATTGCGGAATTGTTTCCGCAATGGCTTTTTCTTTATTTTTATTTTGTAGGACGGAGTCATGACTCCGCCGATCACGCTGAATATAGTGGATTCTTCCGTCCAATGGAAATGGTTTAGATGCCAACCTGCCCAATCACATTCATCATAGGCTACTGATAATCGATACCGGGTCGGCGGGGTCATGACCCCGCCCTACAACAGCGGTTTTTTTGCTATATTTGTTGACATTTCACGCAGTTTGTGGAATAATATGTGGGTTAGATATTAGATAAGAGAGGATCATTTTTATGATGCAATCCAGAACACATACCTGCGGCGAGCTGCGCCTTACTGACGCCGGCAAAACCGTGACCATTGTCGGCTGGCTGGAGAACGTCCGGGAGGTCGGCTCCAACTTCGCCTTCTGCGTCCTGCGGGATTACTACGGCACCACCCAGGTGGTCATTGAAACCGAGGAAATGATGCGCACTATCAAGCCCATCAACAAGGAATCCACCCTGTCCGTCACCGGCGTGGTGCGGGAGCGGGAGAGCAAAAACCCCAAAATCCCCACCGGCGAGATTGAGGTGGTCCCCGAGAAGATCGAGGTGCTGGGCAAGTGCGTCCACAACCAGCTGCCCTTCGAGATCAATAAGTCTAAGGACGCCGACGAGAATACCCGCCTCAAATACCGCTTCCTGGACCTGCGGAACCCCGCCGTCAAGTCTAACATCGTGCTGCGCTGCCAGGTGGTTGCCGAGCTGCGGCGGCTCATGACCGAGAAGGGCTTCCTGGAAATCACCACCCCCATCCTCACCGCTTCCTCCCCCGAGGGCGCCCGGGACTATCTGGTGCCCGCCCGGAACCACCCCGGCAAGTTCTACGCCCTGCCCCAGGCGCCCCAGCAGTTTAAGCAGCTGCTGATGACCGCGGGCTTCGACAAATATTTCCAGATTGCCCCCTGCTTCCGGGACGAGGACGCCCGGGCTGACCGGACCCCCGGCGAGTTCTACCAGCTGGATATGGAGATGGCCTTCGCCACCCAGGAGGACGTGCTGAGCACCCTGGAAGACGTGCTGGTGCCTGTTTTCGAAAAGTTCGGCAAGTACAAGCGGGTGTCTCAGGCCCCCTTCCGCCACATCCCCTTCAACGAAGCCATGGAGCGCTATGGCTCCGACAAGCCCGATCTGCGGATTGATCTGGAGATTCAGGACATCTCCGCCGAGGTCCAGGGCTGCGGCTTCGGCCCCTTTGAGGGCGCTACCGTCAAGGCCGTGGCCGTGGACAACTTCACCCAGGCCAGAAAGTGGATTGACAAGCTACTGGCCGACGTGGAAGTGCAGACCGGCAACAAGGCCTGCTGGGTCAAGGTGGATGAGAACGGCCAGCTCACCGGCGGCGTCTCCAAGTTCCTGGGCGGCTGTGCCGAGGCCCTCACCGCCAAGCTGAATCTGAAGCCCGGCTCCTTTGTCTGCATGGCCGCCGGGAAGAAGGCCGTGGCTCAGAAGACCGCCGGCGTGATCCGCACCCTGCTGGGCCGCCGGGTTCCCGGTCACTTCGACGAGGAGCAGTACGCCATCTGCTGGATCGTGGACTTCCCCATGTACGAAATCGGCGAGGAGTCCGGCGCTCTGGAATTCTGCCACAACCCCTTCTCTATGCCTCAGGGCGGACTGAAGGCCCTGGAGGAGGCTGAGGGCGATATGGATAAGCTGCTGGCCATCAACGCCGACCAGTACGATCTGGTGGTCAACGGCTACGAGTCCGCTTCCGGCGCCGTCCGGAACCACGACCCCGAGATCATGGTCAAGGCTTTTGAGATGGTCGGTCTGGGCGAGGAGGACGTCAAGGCCAAGTTCCCCGCCATGTACAACGCCTTCACCTACGGCGCGCCCCCCCACGCCGGCGCGGCTCCTGGTGTTGACCGGCTGATTATGCTGCTCACCGGCGAGGAGTCCATCCGGGAGGTCATCACCTTCCCCATGAACAAGAACGCACAGGATCTGATGATGGGCGCACCCACCACCGTGGACAAGTCCCAGCTGGATACGGTGCACATTGCCTTAATCGAAGAATAAGCCACTCCAACGTAGGGGATGGCCTCCGGACATCCCGCCCCTTCGCGTTCACCGAATCCCAACGGGAAACGGAACGCTCTGCTGTCGGGGCGTCGAGGACGCCGCCCCCTACGGGTGAACCATATGAAGCTGTTTGCGCCCCGCTGAACTGTTCAGCGGGGCGCATTCTTATTCTGTTTTCTCTTCGGGAACCGCCCGATTGACGAACAAATTCGCCGGGTCATGGGGCTGAAAGGCCTGCCACAGCAGGATGGCGGAGGCGGCGACGCAGGTCAGCCCCGCCAGCACCTGACTGACCCGGAAGGGACCCCAGTATAGGCTATCCACCCGCAGCCCCTCGATGAAGCACCGGCCCAGACCGTACCAGGCGGCGTAGCCCAGGGCGATCTGCCCATCGTACTGCCGGCGCTTGGACAGGAAATGCAGCAGGATAAATCCAAGCAGATTCCAAACCGACTCATACAGGAAGGTAGGATGGTAATACTCCCAACTTCCCGTGACGGTATTGTACAGGCCCATGCGGAAAAAGCTGTCGGTAGCCGCGCCGAAGGCTTCCCGGTTGAAGAAGTTACCCCAGCGGCCCAAAATCTGCCCGATGAAGAAGCCCAGCAGGGTCACATCCAGCACCGTGGCGATTTTCAGTTTTTTTACTTTACATAACACAATGACACCAATCACCGCGCCGATGACGCTGCCGTAGATGGCAATGCCGCCCTCCCAGATGGCGAACACCGACAGGGGGTTATCCGCATAGTCCTTCCACGAAAAGGCCACATAGTAAATCCGGGCGCAGATAATGGCGAAGGGGGTAATCCAGAGGACGCCGTCCAGGATATCGTCCTCCTTCAGGCCGAATTCCGGGCTTCGGCGGCAGGCGTAGATCACCGCCAAAATCAGGCCCAGCCCAATAGCCAGACCGTATAGGTGGATGTTGAGCGGTCCCAGAGAAAACACTCTGGGCGGATTCATTTCCAGCCCCAGAAAGGGGAAGGAAATGGAGGAATAATTAGCGGGATTCATGGTTGTTCCCCTCCTTCGCAAACAGGTTCAATGATGGACAGGCAGCACCGCTCCCGCTTCACCACCCGGCTGAGGAACGCGATGATTTCGTCAGCCGTGATCTGCCGGTAGACCTCCGGGAAGCGGAAATAGTCAAAATTGGAAAAATGGTAGGCGCAGACCCGGAAGCAGGTGGCGTCAAAGCTGTCCAGCCCCCGGATGCGGCGGCCCAGGGCGCTGCGCTTCATGCGCAGAAAGTCGCCTTCTGGCAAGCCATCCCGGCTGAGCTTCTCCGCCTGCGCAAGAATTGCCTCCCGGACGGCGGGGGCGTTCTCGCTGTCGCCGGAGCACAGGAGCATGGCGCAGCCGTCGATGGTCTCAAAGCCGCCTCCAAAGGAGGAATCAATCAATCCTTCCTCGTAAAGCTTGAGGTACAGCTCCGAGGACTCGCCGAACAGGGCCTCCGCCGCCAGGTCGGCCACCATTTCCTCCCGGATGGCGGCATCCCCCCGGCCCAGTGGCTCGCACTTGAAGGCCAGGTTGAACATGGGCATTGCCACTTCCATCTGGGCGATGGTTTCGGCCCGGGGGCAGGTCATAGGCTCGTCCCAGTCCCTGCATTTTTCCCCAACCGGCAGTTTCTCACTGCCCAGCTGCTCCTGCGCGATGCGAACCACCGTTTCCGGCTCCACATCGCCCACCACGCACAGCAGCATATTGCCGGGGGCGTAGAAGGCCCGGTGGCAGTCGTAGAGGACCTCTGGGGTGATTTCCCGGATGGTGTCGCTGGTGCCTAAAATGGGCACCCGGATGGGGTGGACGCCGTACATGGCTTGCATGAGGTTCTCAAAGACCACACTGTCCGGTGCATCCTCGTTCATGCCGATCTCCTGATCGATGATGCCCCGCTCCTTTTCCACACTTTCTTCCGTAAAGTAGGGGGTGGACACGAATTCCAGCAGCAGTTTTAGGCAGTTCTCAAAATTCTCGGTGCAGGAAAAATAGTAGGCGGTCATGTCGTAGCTGGTGAAGGCGTTGGTGCCCGCACCCAGAGCGGCAAATTCCGCGGAAACATCCCGGTCTCCGGGCAAATCGAACATTTTATGCTCCAAATAGTGGGCAACCCCGGCGGGAGCCACCTTTTTTTCTCCATCCAGCGTATAGGCTGTGTGAACGGAGCCGTAATCCGTGACAAAATAGGCAAGCCGCTTGGTGAAGCCCTGCCGGGGCACTACGCACACCGTCAGGCCGTTGGGGAGAATCTCCTGATAGAGGGTTTCGTCCAGTTCTGGATAGTCGATCCGTGTCATTTGCTCCCTCCTTTCAGGAAATAGGTGGTGTTCAAAGTAACACTGCCCGCGCATTTCACTACGTCCTCCAGCGTAACCTTCTGTACCGCTTCCATGTAGCCCTCCCGGCTGAAAACAAGGCCGCTGAGGGCGGCAGTGGAAGTAAAATTCTCAATGGA
Organism: Clostridiales bacterium; assembly: GCA_022786965.1. Lineage (GTDB taxonomy): Bacteria > Bacillota > Clostridia > Oscillospirales > Oscillospiraceae > Faecousia. The sequence continues at coordinate 67,182 of JALFXH010000146.1, read as the reverse complement.
GCCGGGAGAATCCGGCACACTGCGCAGACTGGACAGCAGGGCCTCCCGGGCGGCGGTCATTTCGGCTTCCGAAATGTCCCCCTTCCGGCAGGCATCCAGCTGCTTCAGAATCTCCTGCCGGGTAATGGCTTCCTTGTCAAAATCAATGCCCGCGTTGACAAGCAGGATACCCTTGGCGCCGTAGTAGGAGGCATCGATGGAGTAGCACAGGCTCATTTTCTCCCGGACGTTCTGGAACAGCTTGCTGGTCATGCCGCCGCCGAAGATCACGTTCAGCATCTGCATGGCGGGCAATTCCGCGCAGCGGTTGGTAACGGGGGTGGTGAAGCCCATGCACAGCTTGCCCTGGGCCACGTCCAGGGTTTCGGTGATATCGCTGCCCGGTCCCGGTACGAAGGCCGTCTGAGGCGGCAACGTCATAGGGTTCCGGTCCAGCGCGTCCAGCAAAGGCCCCAGGGCGGCAATGACCTGCTCCTCCGCCGCGCTGCCTACATAGAGCAGCTCCATGGGGCTGGTGCGGAGAATCTCCCGGTAGTGCTCCGTCAGCCCCTCCGGGCTAATGGCCGCCACGTCCTCGATTTCGCCCAGTCTCGGAATGCCGAAGGAATCCCCGGCGCACATGGTCCGCAGCAGCCGCTGAATGGCATAGACCCGCTTGTCGTTGCGGTCGGATTCGATGGTGGAAATCAGGTTTTTCTTCTCACTCTCCACAAAATCCGACAAAAATGCTCCGTTTTCCAGCGGGGAATCCAGCAGCAGCTCCCGTAGGAAGTCCAGCATTGGAAAAAGCACCTGGTCCCCGGGCAGGGCAAAGCGGTCGTCCATGAAGCCGCAGTACACCCCCGTAGTCTGGTAGTCCCCCACCCGGCGCACCAGGGGGCTGACGGCGGCCCCGTACAGTTCATCCAGCCGCTGGGTCACCGCCCGCAGGTCGGGACAATTCCGGGTGCCCCGGAGCAGTACGGCGGGAAGAAGGGCATTTTTTGCCGCTTCCTCTTTGCGCATGGGCCGCACCAGCTGGAAGCTGAAACAGCCCTGCTTGAATCGGGTATCCCGGACGTAACGCAGAGTCACGCCGGGAGAAATGGTAGTGGTTTTGATCATAAACAACTCCTGAAACAGAATCGAATTGAAAATTATTTATGTGCTTATCGACTTTACTCAACCCCATTCGTAGGGCGGGGTTATGACCCCGCCGACCCGGTCTCGACTATCAGCAGTCCACGATGAATGGTGTTTGGCTGGTTGACATCCAAGCGATTTCCATTGGACGAACACCATGCTAATGACAGCCTGATCGGCGGGGTCATAACCCCGCCCTACGCAGCGATATTCTCCGTTTGCTGCGTTATCACGATAAGCGCCATTTTTTCTCATAAGCGTTATGAGGTATTATATACCATTTTTTTCAAAATAGGAAGTAGGACACAAAAATTTAAGAGTTTTTGTGTTGTGTTTTTCCGGCCTTTGCGGTAGAATAGAGGGACGAATCAAAAGGAGAGACATAAATTATGGCATGGTTGGAGATAACCGTGAATACCGCAGCGGACACGGTGGATACCGTGGCGGCGCAGTTGACGGCCCGGGGCTTTTCCGATCTGGTCATCGAGGATCAGGCAGAATTTGAAACCTTTCTGGAGGAAAACCGGGGGTATTGGGACTATATTGACGAGGATTTCCAGAAAAAGCTGGAGGGCCTGTCCCGGGTGAAGCTGTACCTGGAGGACACCGACGAAGCGGGCCTGGCCCGCTTAAGGGACACCGTTTCCGATCTGGGGCTGACCATGCAGGTATCCTCCCTGCCGGACACCGACTGGGAGGAAGGCTGGAAGGACAGCTACCCGCCCCAGGAGGTGGGAAAAAATCTGATTGTTCTGCCCTATTGGCTGGAAAATGAGGAAACCGCCCGGAAGAAAATCATCCTCGACCCCGGCCTGACCTTCGGCACCGGCGCCCATCCCTCCACCCAGATGGTCATGGAGGTCATGGAGGAAGCCGTGAAGCCCGGCTCCCATTGTCTGGATCTGGGCAGCGGCAGCGGCATTCTGTCCATCACCGCGCTGCGGCTGGGGGCGGAAAGCGCCATCGGCGTGGACATCGACCCCAAGGCCGAGGATATCGCCCGGGAGAACGCCGCCTACAATGGCTTCACCGCCCCCGCCTTCACCGCCCTCACCGGCAACGTCACCGAGGACAAGGCCCTGATGCGGCGTCTGGCGGAAGGGGAATACGACGTTCTTCTGGTCAACATCGTGGCAGACGTGATCATCGGCCTGTCCCCCATCCTGCCCGATTTCATGGGGCCCCGGACCGTGCTGATCTGCTCCGGCATTCTGGACAGCCGTCTGGCCGATGTGACTGATGCGCTGGAAACTGCCGGTCTGACCGTCACTGCCATTCGCTCCAAAGAGGAATGGCGCTGCGTCACGGCGAAAAAAGGAGGTTCCCTATGAGTATACCCTACCGCCACCGGCGGACTCTCAACCGCATTGGCGTTGCCGCCCTGATTTTGCTTCTGATTTTTCTGATCGTCTGGCTGTGCTGGGTCATCTGGCTCCAGCGCTATGTGGTCTACACCAGCAGCGGCGCCAAGCTGGACTTCAGCCAGTCCTCCTACGAAATCTCCGGTGTGGAAGCCGCGCCGCCTAAGTCCGATATGGAGGTTTCCATCTTCTACAACGAGGGCGCCGATGCCATTGACACCACCAAGGAGATGACCCAGCTGTCCGGCTACTACATCACCAGCGATATGTACAAGGAAAACCTGGACAGCGTGATGCTGCAGGTGGAGCGGCTGCCAAACAGCACCCCCATCATGGTGGACATGAAGGGCCCCTTCGGCACCTTCTTCTACAATTCCAAGCTTGAGGAGGCCATCACCTCCCAGAGCACCAACATTCAGGGCGTTGCCCAGCTGCTGGACCGCATCAACAAAAAGGGCTTCTACAAAATCGCCCGGATCAGCGCCCTCCGGGACCGCACCTTCGGCGAAAACCATGTATCCAGCGGTCTGTATATGCTCAGCCGCGCCGGTCTGTGGATGGACGAGGGCGGAATGTACTGGCTGGACCCCACCAACGCCACCACCATCAACTGGATTTCCTCCGTGGTGCTGGAATTAAAGGAAATGGGCTTTGACGAGGTGCTGCTGGACAACTTCCGGTTCCCGCAGAACGATAAGTACATCTTCAACAACGGCGACAAGACGGAAGCCCTGCAGGCTGCCGCGAAGAAGATCGTGGAGGCCTGTGCCTCCAACAAATTCGTGATTTCCTTCGGCGTGGACGATCCCACCTTCCAGCTGCCCGATGAGCGGTGCCGTATCTATCTGACCAATGTGGATGCCGGCAGCGTCAGCAGTATGGTCAGCAAGGTCACCTTCGACGACCCGGAGATCCGGCTGGTGTTCCTGTCCGAAACCGGCGACACCCGCTACGACAAGTACAGTGTTATGCGTTCGCTGAATGTGGCGGAGGAAGTGGAGAACAGAAAAGAGAATTAAACGAAATGCCCTGCCGGGTGATGAACCGGCAGGGCGATTATTATGACATGACTTTCGCCAGGTAGTTGAAGTAGTCCGTCTGCTGGACCTCCCGGGAATAGTGGATTTTGTTCTGCACCAGCGCCTTGATCCGGTCCACATAGCCCTCCTCAACGCTGACCCCCTCGGCGGGGGTGAACTTTCCGCTCTCCGGATTAAACAGGCCCTTATCCGTCTTCCAGGTGAAGTCGTACCACAGCACCAGCGGCTCTGCGTCAGAGAACACATCCCGTCCCACCAGCAGCCGGGAATCATACTCCACGCCGAACAGGTTGGACAGGGTAGGAAGGATGTCCAGGCTGTAGGTTGGCGTATCCACTACGATATTCTTCCCCTCCAGGCAGCCGCTCCACAGAATCAGGGCGTTGTGATCCCGCTGGGCGTTGTTGGCAGGCTTATAGCCGTACAGCTCCGACACATAATCCTGCCGATTATCCCAGGTGGCGCTCTTTTCCAGAGCATAGGGGTAGTGGTCGGCGGTGAGGACGATGACGGTATCGTCCGCGATCCCCGCCTCCTCCAGCTGCCGCACCAGGGACTCCATGGCGTATTCCAGCTCCAGCTGACAGGCGATATAGGCCTTGACCTTGTCCGAATAGGGAAGGTCCTGCACCGCGTCGATGTTCTTCCGGGACATGGCGTTGCCATCGGTGGTATAGCGGGCATGGCCGCTGACGGTCATATAGTAGATGCTGAAGGGCTGCTTGTCGATATACAGCGGCACGGTAAAGTCCATCATCTCCCTGTCGCTCTCCGGCCAGACCTCCCGCACGCCTTCCTCCATGCCGTTGTGCATTCCCATAAAGCTGTCATAGCCATAGAAGGTGTGGGTCTTGTCCCGGTCGTAGAAGGTATACAGGTGGTTGTGGAAGGCCTGAGAATAGTAGCCCTCCTTTTGCAGCTGCTTACCGATGGACAGGAACAGATCCTGCTGGCGGCCCTCCTTGATGGAGTTGGTGCCGCTGGCGGCTACCAGACCGGACAGAATGGAGAATTCACCGGAGCTGGTGCTGCCGCCCCACATGGGCTGATAGAAGTCCGTGAACCGGATGCCCTGATTGGCAAGACGGTACAGGGTCGGGGTCAGCTCCGGATCGATCACGTCTCCGGAGAAGGACTCCGCCGCAATGACGATCAGGTTCTTTCCCTTGAAAAGCCCTGTGTATTCGTTCTGCAGGGTGGGCTTCACGGAATTTACATACTTGTGAATGGAAGCAATCCGTTTGTTGCTCTCGGTTTCCGCCAGTTGGGCGAAGTCGAAGTCCATCACATTGGGCTCATAGACAATGGGCTGCGTCTCCTGTGGCTGGGTCTGCTCAGGATGGGGCGGCTCCGCTTCCTCCGTCACTGCGGGCACTGTTTCCATGGTGACGAACTCCCCCGCGGCTTCTTCGCTGTCACTGCCCCGGCCCAGATCCAGCGTCAGCCCCACGTTCAGGCCAAAGCACCGGATGGCGCTGTCCAGATTATAGTCTGTTGTCAGCCGGGCAGCGTCGGTTCCCACACCGAACACCAGCGCGAAGGAAAGCCCGTAGGCCGCCGCCGTAACCCCGGCGGCAATGCCACGCTGCTTCCAGCTCATAGGCTTGGGAGCAGCCAGCAGGGCGTAGGCAAACACCGGCAGTAAAAACACCAGAATCCGCCAGAAGTCCCGGGCCACCAGGGCCAGAACCACGTCCGCGAAATCCGTGGCAACACCCTTGGCGCCCCCCAGCAGCGTCCCCAGCCCCATGAAGGATACATAGGCGTCGGTGACGAAATACTCCACAATATACAGCACTGTCACCAGGGCCATCACCCCGGCGCTGAGCCATTTTCCCCACTTTTTCCCTCCGAAAAAGCTGAAGATACAGCCCAGAATTCCGCCAAAACCAACGCCGAAGCAAAGTACCGTCAGATACCGCGGAAGGCTGCCGCTGTCTGTGGTCCAGAAATGCAGCAGGCTCTCACAATAAGCGGCCGTCACCATCGCGAATAGCCACACCGGAATGGGATACTTTCCCAGTTTTTCTCGCATTTCCCGCTCTCCTTACGTATTTTCCTGTCCGCTGCCGGGGTCTCTGGGCTTCCTGCGGCGGTAATTGGGGCGGCGGCGGGAGGGCTTTTTCTCGGGTCGCTCCTGGGTATCGTCTTGCGCGGCATCCGCGGCTTTCTGCTTCGGTTTCTCCGGTTTTGGGGGCTGCTCCGGCTTTGGCTCCTTTGGAGCCTCATTCTTGGGGCCGCGACGCCGGCGGCTGGGTACGTTCTTCTGCTCCGGCTGCTCCGGCTCCTCCTCCGTCACCACGGACTCGGTGCTGTAGCGGAAGCGGATGGGCTCCAAAACCATGCTGTCCTGCTCCGGCTCCTCCTTGCGCGCCCGCTTTCCGTTTCCGGAAATAGGGGCCAGATCCGCCGGAATGGGCGGGTCATTTTTTCTGGCCTTGCCGCTGCGCAGCACGGCGATGTCCGTATTGGCAAAGACGCCCACCGTCTCCGGGCTGTCCTCCATGCGCACCTTCACCCGCTGGCGCAGCAGGTCAATCTCCACCACGGTGCCCCGGCCCTCGGGGGTGTCCACAAAGGACTCCATTTTCGGGCTGGTGCGGATCAGATCCTCATAGGCGTCTTGCTCGTATTTCAGGCAGCACATGAGCCTGCCGCAGGTGCCGGAAATCTTGGTGGGGTTCAGGGACAGGTTCTGGGTTTTCGCCATCTTGATGGACACGGGCTGGAAATCGTCCAGGAAGCTGGCGCAGCAGAAGGGCCGGCCGCAGATGCCCAGTCCCCCCACCATCTTCGCCTTGTCCCGGACGCCGATCTGCCGCAGCTCGATGCGGGTGTGGAAAACGGAGGCCAGATTCTTCACCAGCTCCCGGAAATCCACCCGCTCGTCGGCGGTGAAATAAAACAGGATTTTGCTGCCGTCAAAGGCCACCTCCGCCGACACCAGCTGCATATCCAGCCCATGCTCGGCGATTTTTTCCACGCAGATATTGTAAGCCTTTTTTTCCTTGGCCCGGTTGTCCGCCGCGATTCGCTCATCCTGGGCGTTGGCTTTGCGCAGAACCTTGCGCAGGGGAGCCACCACGTCCTTCTGGGCGATGCGGTGATTGGCCCCGGCGCAGGTGCCGTACTCCGCCCCCCGGGCGGTGTCGATGATGACGTGCTCCCCGGGCTGGAAGGTCTTCCCATCGGGGTCAAAATAATAAATCTTCTGTCCGGGGCGGAACTGGATGTCCACGACCTCCACATTCTCCTCCGGGATGTTGTTCATTTCCTGTTCCATAAACACTCCTTAATCATCAGTTAACAGTTGATAGTTGACAGTTATATGAGACACGGTGAAAACTGTCAACTGTCCACTATCAACTGTCAACTGCTCTTATCGTAATTCCCAGCTCAGCCAGCCGCAGACGGCTGCCGGGGAAACATTGCTCATCGTATAGTCCAGGGCTTTTTTCAGGGCGGTGACGCCGCGGTATAAGTCCGCCGCCGTCCGGCGCTGGGCCAGCTCCCGGGCAAGGGCAGGCACCGCTCCGCCGCCGCTGCGGTTCAGAAGCGCGCCCTCCAGAATTTCCAGCCACTGCCGCAGAATCTCCGTCAGGGCCTCCCGCTTCCATTTTTCCATGGGCACCAGAACCTGTGTCAGCAGCAGCGCGTCCCGCTTGGCAAAAGCCTCCACAAACTGCTCCGTTTGGGGCGGAATCTCCGCGCCCTGAGAAAGCAGCGTCCAGGCCTGTCCCAGAAATCCGCCGCCGCGTACCGCCGCCGCTTCAATGTCCTCCTGGGACGCTTTCGGGAAGTCCTCCCGCAGCTGTTTTTTCAGCAGTTCCGGCGGCAGGGCCTGCATTTGCAGCTCTGTGCACCTGGAGCGCACCGTGGGCAGCAGCTTGTCCGGGTTGTCGGTGAGCAGCAGAAACACGCCGTAAGCCGGCGGCTCCTCCAGCACCTTCAGCAGGGCGTTCTGCCCCGGCAGCCCCATGTCCTGCGCCCGGGGAAATTCGTAGATTTTGTGATCCGACTCATTGGGCTGGACGAACATATCCGCCCGGGCCTGCCGGATCAGCTCCACCGGCACGGTCTTTTTCTCCGGATCATCCACGATGATAAAGTCCGGGTGGCTGCCGTCCAGCACCTTCCGACAGGGGGTACAGCCCCCGCAAGGCTTATCCCTTCCCTGGCAGAGAATCGCCGACGCCAGAAGTCTGGCAAGCGTTCGCTTACCAGACCCTTCCGGGCCGGAGATCAGATAACAGTGGGAAATATGGCCTTTGGCGAGACTTTCCGTCAGATTTTCTTTCAATCTCTCGTTGCCCAAAAGCGCGTCAAAGCCCATGTCTCCGCCTCCTTGTAAAGCATTATTGTATCACATATTTCCGTAAAAGTAAACGTACGAAAGCCTTCCCCTTTGGGGAAGGTGCCCCCGCAGGGGGCGGAAGAGGGCGGAATCTCCTTGAATGGCTGCCTGCATTTCGGCGAAATGATACCAGCCTCTTCCGACCTCGCTTGCGCTCGACCACCATAATGAACAGCGGTATGATTGCCACTGGCAATCATTGGTATTGCAGATTCGCTGCGCGGAGCACCACCCCAGAGGGGAAGGCGATGATTAACTCCACAGATCCGACAGCATGGGAATGACCTGCTTTTTCCGGCTCATGATCCGGGGCAGGAAGGCGGTGTTGTCCTTGGGCACCACGTTGAAGGCCTGCCGGATGGACTCGTCGTCCCCCACATACACAATCTGGGTGCCCTCCATCAGCACGTCAGTGGCCATCAGCAGCATCAGGTCGAAGCCCTTTTCCTCCTTGTGCCGGCGCATTCTCTCCAAAATCTCATCCTTCCGGCTGAGCACTCCGGCGGAATCCACACAGGTCAGCTGGGCCACGGCCAGAGAATGCCCCGCCACATGGAATTCCTTGTAGTCGGTGAACAGCATCTCCTCCACGCTCTTGTGTTCCACCGTGTTGGAGAACAGGGTCTTGCCCAGTTCGTCCAGAGACACGTTGGCAATCCGGGCCATTCGCTCCGCTGTACGGATATCCCGGTGGGTGCAGGTGGGGGATTTGAACATCAGGGTGTCCGACAGGATCGCCGCCGCCATCATGCCCGCCAGTCCCGCCGAGGGCATCAGGCCCCGATCCTGGAACATGCTGGCGATAATGGTATTGGTGGAGCCCACCGGCTCGTTGCGAACGTAGATGGGATTGTTGGTCTGAACATCCGCCAGCCGGTGGTGGTCGATGATTTCTAAGATTTCCGCCTGGTCAAGACCCAGTACGGACTGGGAAGCCTCGTTATGGTCAACCAAAACCACCCGTTTTCTTCTGGGACGCAGCAGATGATACCGGGTCAGAATACCCACGACTTTTTCCTTGGCGTCCAAAATGGGGTAGCTGGGATGCCGGTATTTCAGCACAATTTCCCGTACGTCGTCCACCCGGTCATTGAGGTGGAAGCAGATGAGGCCCTTGGTGTTGCAGATGCGCCCAACCGGGGTGGACTGGAACAGAAGGCGGCTTGCCCGGTAAGCGTCAAAGGGTGTGGTGACGATGCAGGTTTCCGTGGGGAAATCCCGCAGCTCCGGCGGCAGGGACGCCTGACACAGCACCAGACAGGCCACATTCATTTCCAGCGCCCGGCGGATCATATCCGGCTGGTGGCCGCACAGAACGATGGACTCCTTCTTCTGGAACAGCAGATTCTCCTGATCCTGGGGCAGAGCGATGACCACCTCGCCGGTGATAATGTCCGTGTTTTCCCCGGCCTCATTGAGTACCCGTCCTTCCAACACGGACAGGAGGTTAAACAGGGGTACCTCCTCCAGCATACCCGAGGTAATTCCGGACATATTGTAGCTGGCGATGTCCGTCCGGGACAGGATGCCGTAGAGCGTACCGTCCTCATTGGCCACGGGCACCGAGGCGATGGCCGGGTAGGCGGCAAACTCATCCCAGGCCAGGCTCACAGACACGCCGGTGCTCAAGATCGGCGGCGTGTCAAAGTCCAGGTCCCGGACCTGGTTATAGAGGTTCGTGATCCGGGTGGGCGCCTGAAAGCCGAAGCGGTCCAACACCGTCTGGGTCTCCTCGGAGATCTGGCCCAGGCAGGCCGCCTCGTACTCCCGATCGCCGCAGGCGTTGCGCAGGGCGGCGTAGGCGATGGCTGCAACAATGGAGTCGGTATCGGGGTTTCGGTGTCCGGTGACGTAGATGGGATCCATAATAAGCACCTCCGGCGTTTTTTAGTTGACAATTGACAGTTGACAGTTAGGGTGCGGTGATTTCGCCTGCCAAATTATTTTGAAACAATTCGGAAATTTCTTCTGGGTTCATTCCCTGTCCGATGGCCCACATGAGCTTGGTCATGGCGGCCTCTGAGGTCATGTCCCGGCCCTGAATGACTCCCAGCTCCAGCAATTTGCTTCCCACCTGATAGACCTCCAGGTTGGCGCTGTCGTAGAGACACTGGGTGGTAACCACCACGCTGATGCCGCCCTCCACGGCCCGGCGGATGCCCCGCAGACCTTTGTGCAGCACGTTGACGCCCCCAAGGCCAAAGGCCTCGATGACGATGCCCCGGTAGCCCATGGCAGCCAGCATCTCGAAAACCGCCGGATTCAGGCCGGGGGTCAGCTTCAAAAGGAACACGCTCTGGCTGATTTCCGGCCGCAGAGCGGCTTCTCCATGAACCTCAGGCAGCACCCGGGTATCCACCACCAACCCGCGGTTGCTGACCTGAGCCGCATAGCGGGCGTTGACGCTTTCGAAGGCGGAAAAGCCGGAGGCCCGGACCTTCACCGCCCGGCAGCCCAGCATCACCTTCCGGTCAAAGGCCAGAAACACGCCGGGATAACCTGATGCCGCCATGGCAAAGGCGGTGCGCAGATTGTCCGGCCCGTCGGAGAGCATATCCGCCAGGGGCAGCTGGGAGCCGGTGAACACCACCGGCAGGTCGATATTCGGCAGCATGAAGGTCACCGCGGAGGCGGTATAGGCCATGGTGTCCGTGCCGTGGGACACCACGATGCCGTCGAAGCCCGCCCGCTCCTCAAAAATCCGCCGGGCGATGAGCTGCCATTCCTCGGGACGGATGTTGGAGGAATCCAGACAGATCACATCGTCTACAGTAATGTCATAGTAGGTGCGCAGCTGGTTCAGCTCCCGCTCCATGACCTCGGAACGGTGGGGCTCCAACCCGTCCCCGCCGGGCAGGGAGGCGATGGTGCCGCCGGTAGTCAGAAGCAGGATTTTCTTCTTTGGAATCATAATAGGACTCCTTCTGCTCTTTATCTTTGTATTATAGCCCAGCGGGGAGGAAATAGCAAGAAAAATCCCGGAAAATACAAAGGGAAGCGGCTGAAAAACCGCTTCCCGATTATTTGTCCTCTTCCTCTTTCACGGCGGTGCGCTCGTCAATACGGGTCAGGGCGTACTCCATGGACTCCTTGCAGGAATCTGTCACCTTGTCCAGGAAATTGCCGTTGTAGGCGGTCAGTGCCGTGCCGACGCGAACCACCCGGCGGTCGTTATTGCCCACGCACTCATTTTCCCGGACGGTGTAAATGGGATGCAGAGTGTAGTCCGTGACCTTGGTGGTGCCGGCGTTTTCATCCTTGGTGATTTCCACATCCAGAATTACGGAGTAGTTGGTGGCACCCCGGTTGGCGTCTCCGAAGAAGTCGCCCAGAGAATAGGCCACCAGCGTCCCCGCGCTCTTGTCGAACTCGATGGGCTGCAGGGTATGGGGGTGTGTGCCGATGATTACGTCCACGCCGTTCTTTTTCATCAGCGATACAATCTGTTCCTGGGTTTTGCTGATGTCGTCATTGTATTCGCTGCCCCAGTGGAGCAGGGCAACGGTAATATCCGGCTTCTCCTCCTCCATGGACTTGAGAATGGAGGTGATCCGGGTTTTGTCGATCTCATTATACAGCGTCGTATAGTCGGAATAGAGAATATTGACCAGGTCCTCGCTCCCGGCGGGCATACCCCGGCCGCCCAGGCCCTTGGTGAAGGCCACAAAGCCCACCTTCACGCCCTGAATCTCCGTCATGGTGTAGCCCTTGGACTTTTTGAACTCCTCGGAGGAGGAGAAGGCGCCCACCGGCTCAATGCCCGCGGATCGGATGGCCCGCAGGGTTGTCGTCAGGCCGTTGAGGCCGTTGTTGATGGCGCAGGAATTGGCCATTTGCAGCAGGTCCACGCCGCAGCCCCGCAGAGCGGTCAGCAGCTCCGCCGGGGCGGAGGTGCTGTCAGAGCCGTAGGGCGCGCCGCAGACATTCCCCTCGAAATTCATCACCGTCAGGTCGGCATCGGACAGGATTGCAGCCACGTCCTTGAAAACCGGGCTGAAATCGTAGCTGTTCACCGACATACCGGCGTTCACCACGGCATCGGTGACGTTCAGGTCACCGGCGGCCTTGATGTGGATGGTGGTGATGGGACTTTTCTGGATAGGCAGGGTTTCCTTCGTCTCCTCGGTGGTGGGTACGGTGGGAGTCTGAAGGGCAGACTGCTCCTTCCCGGTACCGGCGCTCTGGGTCAGCTTGTAAATGCCGAAGCCGCAGGCAGCCAGCAGCACCACCACCAGCGCCATGGTCAGCCGCATCCGGCGCACCTGAGCCTGGCGGCGCCTGCGCTGGGCTTCCCGTTTCTCCCGGCGTCTTTCCATTCCATCGTCCTGCTGCGGCATGGTAATCCCTCCCCGCGTAATTTGTTTATGATACCTTAAGTTCTTATTGGGTTAACTCAGCAGACAGATAAATTGGAATTTGGCGCAACAATACCTTCCCCCGGGGGGAAGGTGCCCCCGAAGGGGGCGGATGAGGAACGGCGACAGCTTCTGACGTGATATGCAGTAAAATGAGAATCTACGGCCTTCCCAATAGTACCTTTTCTACGAACTGCATTCAAAATTGGTACATTTCGCCGTTCCTCATCAGTCTCGCTGCGCTCGACAGCTTCCCCCCGGGGGAAGCCATGGGCGCTGCCGCGCCAGTGCTACATATTCCAATTTATCGCTTTGCTTATTTAACCCAGCAAGCATTATACCTTATTTCTCTTCGGAAAACAAGGGCTACAAATTGAACGTTGTTTGAACAGACCGTTCCCGGAAATACTCCCGGGTCTGGTCGGCATTGCGGAGGATCTCCGCTTTCAGGGCCTGCAAATCAGGAAACTTCCGCTCCGGACGCAGAAAACGATAGAATTCCAGCGTGATTTCCCGACCATACAGGTCGCCCTCGTAGTCGAGAATCCAGGGCTCCACCGTCACGTCCTGACCGCAAACCGTAGGCCGTACGCCCACGTTGGTCACAGCGGGATACTCCTTCCCGTCAATGGCGCACAGGCACATATACACACCGAATTTCGGCACCGCCAGCTCCGGCGGCAGCCGCAGATTGGCGGTGGGGATGCCCAGGGTGCTACCCAGGTGCCGCCCGTGGATCACCTGCCCGGTGAGAATGTGGGGGTGGCCCAGAAATTTCACCGCCGTGGACATTTCCCCGTTCTCGACCAGCTTTCGGATATGGGTGCTGGAAATGCGGATGCCGTCCAGGGTCTGCTCCGGCACCACAGCCCAGGGCAGGCTCTCCGACCGGCAGTAGATAGCCAGCAGCCCGGCGTTGCCCGCGCCCCCCGCGCCAAAGCGGAAATCCGCGCCGCATACAAAGCCCGCCGCGTCATACTCCCGCCGCAGCAGCTCCAGAAACGCCTTCCAGGGCATATCCCGCATTTTTTTGTCAAACGGCAGGGTCACCACGGTGTCCACGCCGTATCGATACCGCAGCAGCCGCTCCCGGTCCTCCGGGGTGTTGAGGAGCCGGGGCGTCTGCCCCAGCACCAGCGTGTCCGGGTGGGCTGAGAAGGTCACCACGCCGCTGCGCTGCCGGCCCTCCCGGGCTATCTCCCGGCAGTTTTCCAGCAGAGACCCGTGGCCAATATGTACGCCGTCAAAAAAACCCAGCGCGTAAATTGTCTTGTTCTTCATATTTTTCAAGTCCGTTTAACAGAATGTGCCTTCCCCTTTGGGGGAGGTGGCACGGCGAAGCCGTGACGGATGAGGCGCAGAAACCACCAAAACATATCTCAGGTTTTCGGCGAATCCGTAATACCCTCAACCTCTTCCGCCCCAGTGTGCGCTACTTCCACACCTTCCCCAAAGGGGAAGGCATTTTATACCGCAAAAAAGCTCTTTACCGTCATCATGACCCCGGCTTCCACCTTGGCCAGCATGAGAAATTCCCCACTCTGGCTGTAGGCCCGATAAGTACCTTCCTCCAGCTTCACGGAGAACGTGTTGCCGTTGCGGCAGCGCTTCTCCTGATTGGCGGTGAGGGTGACAGCGGGTAAAAAGCGGAACATGGTGTCCACACCCCGGAGATATTTCCCGGGGTTCTCGGCGTCAAGCAGTTCCTGCAGGGGCACCGCTTCATCGATGGTATACTCTCCCGCCGACACCCGGCGAAGAGATTCCATGCAGCCGCCGCAGCCCAAGGCTTCGCCGATATCCTTGCACAGGGTGCGGATATAGGTGCCCTTGGAGCACCGAACACGCAGTCTCAGCGTATTTTCGCCACGCTCCAGCAATTTCAGCTCATGAATGGTAATGGGCCGGGCCTGCCGCTCCAGGGTTTTTCCCTTCCGGGCCAGATCGCACAGCTTCTGCCCGTTCACCTTCAGGGCGGAGTACATGGGGGGCACCTGCATGATCTCTCCCCGGAAGGATTCCAGCGCCCCTTCGACCAGTTCGTCTGTGACGGACACGGGGACTTCGGTCAACACCGTGCCGGTAATGTCCTCGGTGTCGGTGGTCAGTCCCAGCCGGAGCACCGCTTCATAGATTTTTTCCGCGTGCTCGAAGAATTCCACACCTCTGGTGGCCCGCCCAACGAACACTGGTAGCACGCCGGTGGCCATGGGGTCAAGGGTGCCGCCGTGGCCGATACGCCGGGTGTTAAAAACCCTGCGCAGCCGGGCAGTCACGTCCTGGCTGGTCCAGTCCCGGGGCTTATCGACAATCACAATTCCGTCCATAGGTTTCTCCCAGCTCCAGCATGGCTTTTTCCACTGCCAGCGCCGCTTCCGCCAGGGGCATTTTCAGGCTGGCGCCTGCCGCGCCCTTATGTCCGCCGCCGCCAAATCTCTCGGTGACCTTTGAAGCGTCAAAGCCCGGCACCGCCCGGACAGACAGCTTCGTGTCACCCTCGGCGCTCTCCCGCAGTGTCGCCGCCACACAGACTCCCGCCACGGTACGGGGGAAGGAGGAAATGTTGTCCATATCATCCGGGGTCACGCCCAGCTCCTCCTCCACACCCCGGGGAATAGCGCAGATGGCCATTTTCCCATCGGAGAGCATTTTCATGTGGTCCACGATCCAGCCCTGCATTTTGAGCCTTGCCAGGGTATTGGTTTCAAACAGCTCCTGGTTCAGCTCGTAGACTCTGGCCCCCGCCGCGGCGCACATGGCCGCAGTCTCAAAGGTGTGGGCGGTGGTATTGGCGTAGCGGAAGCAGCCGGTGTCTGTGGAGGTGCCCACATACACCGCTTCGGCAATGGTCCTGTCCGCTTTCACGTTCATCTGGCTCAATACGTCCCAGATCAGCTCCGCGCAGGAGGCGCTGCGATCATCCACCAGCTCCATGTCGGTAAAGGAGGTGGCGCTGCCGTGGTGGTCGATCCGCAGGGCAATGCCTCCCAGCAGAGGCTGGGCATTCTCCGGCAGCAGGGAGGGGGAAGCCACGTCGGTGCTGACGACGGTTTCGTTGCCCTCCGGCTTCGATCTGGTCAGACCCTCATGGAGCCACCGGAATCGCTGGGAAACCTCCTTGTTTTCCAGAACAAAGGCGGTTTTTCCCAGCTGCCGCAGCCCCAGGCACAGGGCCGCGGAGGAACCGGTGGTGTCGCCGTCGGGACGTCGGTGGGACAGAATCAGGTAGTTGTCGTGTTCCAGCAGGAACCGGGCGGTCTCATTCCGGGTCAGGCTCTTCATCGTGCTTCACCCCCAGGGAGTTGATGAGATCCAGCATTTTCGCGCCGTAGGTGATGGAATCATCCTCCGCCCAGACGATTTCCGGGGCGTAGCGCAGCCGCAGATTGCTGCCCAGCTGACGGCGCAGATACCCGGCGGCGGATTTCAGCCCCGCCATGGCCTCCTTTGCCTTCTCATTCTGAAGGAAGCTGACGTAGACCTTGGTATAGCGCAGGTCGGGGGTGGTCTCCACCCGGGTAATGGAGATCATCACGTCCTGCACCCGGGGATCCTTTACAGTGCGCAAAAGGGCGGACAGCTCCTTTTGAATCTCTTCGTTGATCAGTAAAATTCGATTGGATGCCATGTTACATCCTCCTAAACACGTTAACACGGCTCCCCTTTCAGGGGAGCTGGCAAAAATCTCTGATTTTTGACTGAGGGGTTTCCAAAATTTGGAACCGGATAACCCCTCCGGCTCGGCGCCGCCGAGCCACCTCCCCTGCAAGGGGAGGCAAGTTCTGCCGCGCCGCGGTTTGCGGCGCGGCAGGAAAACTTATCTCTTAACTTCCTGCATGGTGAAGCACTCGAAGATATCGCCCTCGCGGATATCGTTGTACTTCGCTACGGTCATGCCGCACTCAAAGCCGGCGGTGACCTCCTTGGCAGCGTCCTTGAACCGCTGCAGGGAGCCGATTTCGCCCTCGTGGACAACGATGTTGTCCCGCAGTACGCGGACCTGGGCGTCCCGGGTGACCTTGCCGTCCTTGACCATACAGCCGGCCACGGTGCCGATGGCGGAGACCTTGTAGGTCATACGCACCTCGGCGTGGCCGATGACCACTTCCTCGTACTTGGGCGCCAGCATACCCTTCATGGCGGCCTCGATCTCGTCCACGGCATCGTAGATAACCCGGTAGAACCGCATATCCACGTTGGCCCGGTGGCCGGAGGCCTGAGCGGCGGCATCGGGACGGACATTGAAGCCCACAATAATGGCGCCGGAGGTGGAAGCCAGCAGGATATCGCTCTCGTTGATGGCGCCCACGCCCGCGTGGATGACCCGGACACGGACCTCCTCGTTGCTCAGCTTCTCCAGAGACGCCTTCACGGCCTCGGCGGAGCCCTGCACATCGGCCTTGACGATCAGGGGCAGCTCCTTCATTTCGCCCTCCTGCATCTTGGCGAACAGGTTGTCCAGAGTGACCTTCTGCATCAGCTGGGCGGCGGCGTCCTTCTGAGCCTGACGGCGCTGCTCCACCAGCTCCCGGGCCATGCGCTCGTCAGTGACGGCGTTGAACTCGTCGCCGGGGGTGGGCACGTCGGCAAGACCCGTGATCTCCACAGGCACAGAGGGACCGGCGGTCTTCACGGTACGGCCCTTGTCGTTGGTCATCACCCGGACACGGCCCACGGCGGTGCCGGCAATGACGATGTCGCCCTGCTTCAAGGTGCCGTTCTGCACCAGCAGGGTGGCCACGGGGCCACGGGTTTTGTCCAGACGGGCCTCGATGACAACGCCCTTGGCCCGGCGGTTGGGGTTGGCCTTCAGCTCCTGTACCTCAGCGGTCAGCAGCACCATTTCCAGCAGCTCGTCCAGACCCATGCCGGTTTTCGCGGAGATGGGCACGATGATGGTATCGCCGCCCCATTCCTCGGGCACCAGATCGTACTTGGTCAGCTGCTCCTTGATCTTGTCGGGGTTGGCGGTGGGCTTATCCATCTTGTTGATGGCAACAATGATAGGCACATTGGCCGCCTTGGCGTGGTTGATGGACTCCACGGTCTGGGGCATGATGCCGTCGTCGGCAGCCACCACCAGAATGGCGATATCGGTGGATTTGGCACCACGGGCACGCATGGAGGTAAAGGCCGCGTGGCCGGGGGTATCCAGGAAGGTGATCATCTGCCCGTTCACATCCACGGTGTAAGCGCCGATGTGCTGGGTGATGCCGCCGGCCTCGCCCGCGGTGACGGAGGTTTTGCGGATGGCGTCCAAAGTGGAGGTCTTGCCGTGGTCAACGTGGCCCATGACCACGACAACAGGCGCACGGGTCTCCAGCTCCTCGGCAGTGTCCACATGGTCGTCGATGATCTTTTCCTCGATGGTGACGGTGACTTCCTTCTCCACTTTGCAGCCCATTTCGGTGGCCACAAACTCGGCGGTGTCAAAATCGATGGTCTGGTTGATGCCGGCCATGACGCCGTTCTTCATCAGGCACTTGATGACCTCACCGGCGGTCTTCTTCATCCGGGAAGCCAGCTCGCCCACGGTGATTTCCTCGGGAATCTTCACGGTGACGGGAGCCTTCCGGGCCACCTCCATCTGGAGACGGCGCATCTTCTCCTGCTCCTCGTTGCGGCTCTTGCTGCCCTTGAAGCCGCCCTTCTGCTGCTTGCTCATCTGCTTGCCCTTGCCGCCGCCGATGCGCTGCTTGCCGCCCTGATAGTTCTGGACCCGCTCGGACACCAGATTGTCCACATCGGCAAAGCGGTTGGCGTTGACCTGCACGGCAGAGGTGTCCACCACACGACGCTCCCGCTTGCGCTCCGGCTCCTTGGGCTTGTCTGCCTTGGGGGCGGCCTGCTGCTGATTATTCTGGGGCTTGGGCTGCTGATTGTTATTGTTGTTCTGGGGGCGGCTGTTATTCTGGGCCTTGGGCGGCTGGGCCGCGGGCTTGTTCTCGGTCTTGGGTTCCGGCTTGCTCTCCGCCTTGGGGGTGGTGGCCTTCACCGCGAAGATCTGCTCCATGGAGCTAATCTGGTTCTTCTGGGTCATGTAGTCGAATACCACATTCAGTTCCGCGTCGGTCATGACCTGGGTATAAGACTTGGGCTTCTCGCCGTACTTTCCAACGATCTCCGAAATCTCCTTGGGGGCCACGCCGAAATCCGCGGCGACCTCCTTCACACGATACTTAACAAAACTCATTCTATAAAAGCACCTCCATGGTTGGATACGCGAGTGGTATGAAATCAAGTCAAATGACTTGAAGGATTACTTCTTTCCTTTTCTGACGTTGCGCGCGTGGGCTTTCGCTTCCGCCTGCCGCTTTTTGGCCTTCGCGGCCTTGGCGGTGAGCACCTCCAGTGCCTGGGGGTCTGCCTTGGGCATGGCCTTCACCAGCGCCAGAGCCAAGGCTACATCCGTGATGGCGGCGATGGCCAGGCTGGTTCTGCCCACCATAAGCCCCATCTCGTCCTTGGTGGCCTCCATGCGGACGCACTGCTGCTCTGTGCCTGCGGCAAAGGACTTTGCCCGCCGCCAGGTGTGGTCGGAGGCGTCCGAGGCAACCAAGATCACATAGGCCTTTCCGGCTCTGGCGGCAGCGCCCACGGGCTCCTCGCCCAGCTCCGCCAGGCCGCCCTTCCGGGCCAGGGACAGGTAGTTCAGGGCTTTATTGTCCATTGCCCGCCTCCATTTCCTTTTCCAGCCGTACGTAAACCTCCTCGGGAATGGTCACTTCCAGGCTGCGGTCCAGGGCCTTGGAGCGCAGGGCCTTTTTCAGGCACTCGGGATTGGGGCACAGGTAGGCGCCCCGTCCGTTCATCTTTCCGCCGAAGTCCAGACTGACGGTGCCCTCGGGGGTGCGAACCACCCGGATCAGCTCCCGCTTGGCCTTCCGCTCCCGGCAGCCCATACACTGCCGCTGGGGGATCTTTTTCTGCATTTGGACTACCCCTCCTTTATAAAATGCAAAATGAAAAATGATGAATGCAGAATTATGGTATCCGCTTCGCGGATGATTCAAAATCCATCGCCGAAGGCGATTCCTCTATTTTGCATTCTACATTTTGCATTTATCATTCTTCTACGGTTTCAGTCTCTTCGGCCTCGACAGGCTCCTCTTCCGGTTCCGCTGCCGGTTCTGCCTGAGAGGCGGGTTTGATGTCGATTTTGTAGCCGGTGAGCCGGGCTGCCAGACGGGCGTTCTGGCCCTCCTTGCCGATGGCCAGGGACAGCTGGTCGTCGGGTACGATCACGCGGCAGGCCTTTTGGCCGGGAATCAGGCTGACGGAGATCACATCGGCGGGGCTGAGGGCGCTGCGGACATACTCGCAGGGGTCCTCGCTCCAGACCACGATGTCGATTTTCTCACCGCCCAGCTCTTCCACAACGGCGCCCACACGGCCGCCGCGAGGGCCGACGCAGGCGCCCACGGGATCCACACCCTCCATGGTGGCCCGGACAGCCATCTTGGACCGGGAACCGGCTTCCCGGGCAATGTTGCGAACCTCCACCTGGCCGTCGGCGATTTCGGGCGTCTCCAGCTCGAACAGCCGCCGCACCAGATTGGGGTGGGTCCGGGAGACGTGCACCAGCGGGCCACGGCCCATCTTGTGGACCTCCAGAACGTAGACCCGGATCAGGTCGCCTTCGGCGTGCTTTTCGCCGGGAATCTGTTCGGAAGCCCGCAGCACGGCGTCGGAAGCCTCATTGCCCTGACCGATGCGGATGAACATATCCCCGGTGATGGGGTCGATGCGCAGCACGGTGCCGGTGAGCAGCTCCTGGGCCTTGGAGGAATAGGACTCGTACATAACGCCCCGCTCGGCTTCCCGAATGCCCTGAATGACCACCTGTTTGGCGGTCTGAGCGGCAATCCGGCCAAATTTGGCAATATCAACAGGGATGGCAACAGTGTCGCCAACCTGAACGGCGGGGTTAATGCGTCGGGCGGTGTCGATGTGGATTTCCAGTGCCAGATCCGTCAGCTCATCCACCACGGTCTTGATCTGGTACATGCTCAGGCCTTCCTCGCTGAGGTTCACTACCACATTCTCGGCCGGAACGTCCCGGTGATCCTCCCGGTCCTTCCGGTAGGCGTTGGTCAGCGCCTGCTTCAGACGCTCCACCATGTAATCCACGGGAATGCCCTTGAGCTTTTCCAGTTCCCGCAGAGAAGCGAAAATTTCCGCGCCGATGTCCACCTTGGGCGCTTCGGCCTGCTTCTTGGCTGTCTTTCTTGCCATGTTCGTGCCTCCTTAGAATTCCACGCGAAGCCGCACCTGGGCGACCTCGGATTTTTCAAACGTAATGGTTTCCTTTCCCGCCTCCACGGTGAGTTTTCCCTGATCGTAGGCTTTCAGCACGCAGGGAATCTCTTTCAGTCCGTTTCTGGGGCGGTAAAGCTTCACGGTAATGGGGCTGCCCAGGAACCGCTGGAAATCACCGGGGCGCTTCAGCACCCGTTCCAGTCCGGCGGAGCAGACCTCGAAGTGGTAGGACCCGGGAATGGGGTCTTTCTCGTCCAGAATGGGGTCCACAGCCCGGGACACGGCCTCGCAGTCGTTAATGTCCACGCCGCCCTCTTTGTCGAGATACAGCCGCAGAAAATACTCGCTGCCCTCCCGGACATATTCCACGTCCCACAGCTCGCAGCCATGTTCTTCCACAATGGGGCGGGCGAATTCCGCCACCAGCTCTGTCACCTTCATTGGCGCATTAACCTCCTTAAGGCTAAGAAGAAAGAGAGGCGCTCGCGCCTCTCTTTGCCTACATTCTACCGTTTATCGTGGATATTATACCACCGGATTTTCTATTTTGCAAGGGGTTTCCCACGAAAAAAAGACCAATTTTTTTCAGCCTTCAACGTAATAATCGTGGAAACCTCCCAAACCGTTCATTGCGCGCGCCGGTATGTATGTACAGCAAAACGCACGCTGGTTCCCGCCGCTTATTTGTGGAAGAACGCGGCGGCGATGGCGCCGGGGCCCGCGTGGGTGCCCACCACGCTGCCGATGCTGGTGCAGCGCAGGGTGTCTACGCCGCCCTCCCACAGGGGCGCGCTGTCGGCGATGTACTTTTTCAGGAAAGCGTCGGACAGGCCGGAGTAGCCCAGCAGAATGGGCATAGAAAAGTCGATTCCGCCGGATTTTCCGATTTCCTGAACCAGCAGGTTGTTGCCCTGCCTGGAGCCCCGGGCTTTGCCCAGCATATGGATAACCCCGTCTTTCACATTGATCACGGGCTTGATGTTCAGCAGGCCGCCGGCGAAGGCCACGGCGGAGGAGATGCGTCCGCCCTTTTTCAGGTATTCCAGGGTGTCCAGTAAGGCGATCAGGCAGATGTCCTCCTTTTTCTTTTCCAGAAGGCCGGCGATTTCGGCGGCAGGCATGCCAGAGCGGGCACACTGCAGGGCATATTCCGCCAGGATGCCGGCGCCCAGGGTTACGCTGCCGCTGTCCACCACATAGATGTTGTCGTAATCCTCCGCGGCAATCCGGGCGCTCTGGCAGGTGTCGGAGAGCTGAGAGGCCAGGGTGATGACCACGGCGCTGTCTCCCGCCGCGGCAACTTCTTTGAAGACTTTCTCGAATGCGGCAGGGGTGGCCTGGCTGGTGGTGGGCAGCACGTCGCTTTCAATCAGCTTGTTGTAGAATTCCTCATGGGTGATGGTAACGCCGTCGATGTATTCTTCGGTTCCGAAGCTGACGGTCAGGGGAACGATCTCAACCTGTCCCTGCAATTCCGGGGCAAGATCAGTGGTGGAGTCAACGATAATTCTGACGCGCATATGGATAATCCTCCTAAAAATGATATGATCATACAGGCGCGGCGGGCTTAACCTGCCTGCTCCGCGCGGCACGCTTCCGGAACTGCCGCCACCTGACGGTAGAAGCCCTCCAGTTCCTCCCGCGTCATCAGACGGGGCACGGGGTACAGGGGATTGGCTTCCTTCTCGGCATGGGCCGCCATGACGGGAATGTCGGCTTCCTGAATGCCCTCCAAATGGGCGGAGATGTTCATGCGGGCGTTCAGGCTCCGGATGGCCTGAATGAATTTGGCTGCCGCTTCCGCGTCGGATTCTTCCGGGGCGCAGACACCGGCGGCGATGCCCAGCTCATGAAGCTTCCTGTGGACGCAGGGACCGTAGCTTTCCAGCACATAGGGCATGATCACCGCGTTGGCAAGGCCGTGGGGGATGTTGTACTGTCCGCCCAGAGAGTGGGCCACAGCGTGGATATAGCCCACATAGGAGCGAGTGAAGGCCACGCCGGCGGCGTAGGCGGCGGTGAGCATATTGGCACGGGCCTGCATATCCTGCCCGTTGCGGTAGGCCTTTTCCACGTTCTCAAAGACCAGTCTGGTGGCTTCCAGCGCCTTCTGCCGGGTCAGGCGGGTGGTGGAGCGGCCAATATAGGCCTCTACCGCGTGGGTCAGGGCGTCCATGCCGGTGGTGGAGGTCAGATGGGGCGGCAGGGAGCGGGTCAGGCTGGCGTCCAGCACCGCGTAGCGGGGAATCAGTACGAAATCGTTCATAACATATTTGTGCTTCTTCTCACTGTCGGTAATCACCGCCGCCAGGGTGGTTTCGCTGCAGGTACCGGCGGTGGTGGGGATGGCGATGAGGGTTGGCAGCTTATGAAGGATGCGCAAGGTTCCCTTGAGCTTACCCAGGGGCGTCCGGGGCCGGGCGATGCGGGCGCCAACGGCCTTGGCGCAGTCCATGGAGGAGCCGCCGCCAATGGCGATGAGGGCCTGACAGCCGTCCCGGTGGTACATGTTCAGGGCAGCTTCCACGTTGGCCACGGTGGGATTAGGCCGTGTCTCGGAATAGACGGTGTAGGCAACTCCGCATCCATCCAGGGCGGCTTCCAGCTGTCCGGCGATGCCGCTGCGGACGATGCCCGGGTCGGTGACGATCAGAACCCGCCAGATGTTCTTTTCGGCGAACACGGTGTTCAGTTCGGCACAGCTGCGGAAAATTTCCGGCTCCCGGTAGGGCAGCACCGGCAGGGCCGCCCGGAGTACAAATTGCACCGCGCGGCAGTAAATGGCTTTGATGGGATTCATTGCAGTCCCTCCTGACAGATTCTGCGAAGATTTTTGGTGATGGTATCCAGAGCCGTGTAGAAAATGATCCGTTCTCTCTCGGTCAGACCTTCGCCGGCCTGTTCCACGGCAAGCTCTGCCCGGCGGGACAAGGCTTCTGCCACGGTCTGTCCCTCCGGGGTCAGCCGCAGACATCCCCGGTAGCGGTTCCCGCCGATGCCGTCCTTGGTGACCAGCCCTCTGGCCTCCAGAATGGACAGCATCCGGGACACATCCGCCTTGTCCCGGTCACACAGCTCCGCCAGCTTGGGAGCGGTCAGTCCCTCGGGGTAGCGGGCCAGGGTGAGAAGATAGGTAACGTGGGAGGCTTTCAGGTCATATTTGGACAGCTCCCCGGCGGCGATTTTGTGCCAGCAGCGGTTGATCTCCGCAATCGCCAGGGAGAATTTTTCAAATCGGTCCAGCATGGAATCGCTCCTTTCGAAACATTATGCACAAGTTGACAGCTCAACTTTTGGCAGTATATCACAAAGAAGTTGAAATGTCAACATCTTAGCACAGAAAGAACCCGCCCTGTTTTCACAGGGCGGGCAGATTGCAATTCACCGCGCGAATGCCTCCCCTATCAGGGGAGGTGGCCGAGCGTAAGCGAGGTCGGAGGGGTGCACCCCTCAGCTTCGCGGGGCTTTACGCAGCTCCCCTCAAGGGGAGCCTTTGGCGTCTTCGCAAATCCAAGCCGATTTAACTCTTGTCGGCCATTTCCTTCAGCGCGTCCTTGCGGCTGAAGTTGGCGCGGCCCTTCTCGTCGAAGCCCATGAACTTGACCCAGGTCATGTCGCCCAGATTCAGCACGTCCTCGACCTTTTCAACCCGGCGGTTCTCCAGCTTGGAAATGTGCACCATGCCGTCATGGCCGGGAGCGATTTCCACGAAGGCGCCGATGGGCAGGATGCGGACAACCTTGCCGTAGTAGAGCTTACCCACCTCGGGCACGAAGCAGATGTCGTCCACCATCTTCTTGGCGGCGTTGGCGGCGGCAGCGTCCACAGCGGAGATGAACACGGAGCCGTCGTCGTCGATGTCCACCTTGGCGCCGGTGTCGGCGCAGATTTTCTGGATGGTCTTGCCGCCGGAGCCGATGACCTCGCGGATCTTGTCCACGGGGATCTTCAGGGAGATCATCTTGGGCGCGTACTCGGAAACCTCTTCACGGGGAGCAGGGATGGCCTTCAGGATCACCTCGGAAATGATTTCCAGCCGGGCCTTGCGGCAGCGCTCCAGAGCGTCGGCGATGATTTCCATGGTCAGGCCCTTATTCTTCAGGTCCATCTGAATGGCGGTGATGCCCTCGGTGGTACCGGCGACCTTGAAGTCCATCTCGCCGTGGAAGTCCTCAACACCCTGGATGTCGGTGAAGGTTCTCCACTCGCCGGTCTCCTGATCGGAGATCAGGCCGCAGGAAATACCGGCAACAGGCCGCTTAATGGGCACGCCGGCATCCATCAGCGCCAGGGTAGAGCCGCAGATGGAGCCCTGAGAGGTGGAGCCGTTGGAAGAAAGAACCTCGGACACCACGCGGATGGCGTAGGGGAACTCCTCTACGCTGGGGATTACGGGCAGCAGAGCCTTCTCGGCCAGAGCGCCATGACCGATCTCCCGACGGGAGGTGGACCGGGCGGCCCGGGCCTCGCCGGTGGAGTAGGCGGGGAAGTTGTAGTGGTGGATATACCGCTTGGTTTCCTCGGGGTAGATGGTGTCCAGCTTCTGGGCGGCGGACAGGGTGTTCAGGGTGCAGATGGACAGCACCTGGGTCTGACCACGGGAGAACAGGCCGGAGCCGTGGACCCGGGGCAGCACGCCCACCTCGGCGTCCAGAGGACGGATGTCGTCCATGCCGCGGCCGTCCACACGCTTGCCCTGCAGCAGCCACTTCTTGACGACCTTCTTCTGCATCTTGTACAGGCACACCTCGATGTGAGTGTCAAAATCCTCGTACTTCTCGCCGAACTTTTCCTGGAAATCCAGACGGGCGGCGGTCAGGCGCTCCTCCCGGACGTTCTTATCATCGGTGTCCAGGGCGTACTCGATCTGGTTCAGGCCGTAGTTCATCAGGTCGTCCAGAAGCTCGTGGTTGACGGCGGCCTTCTCGAAGGTGAACTTGGGCTTGCCGATTTCGGCAACGATACCATTGATGAACTTGACGATCTCCATGTTGGTCTCGTGGGCCAGACGGATGGCCTCCAGGACCACGGACTCGGGAGCCTCGTTGGCCTCGGTCTCGATCATGACCACCTTCTCGAAGGTGGAGGAGATGCACACGAAGCAGTCACAGGCGGCCCGCTCGTCGGCGGAGGGGTTAATGATATATTTCCCGTTCAGGTGGGCCACGTTGGTGGTGGCCACGGGGCCGTTCCAGGGCACGTCAGAGGAAGCGATGGCGATGGAAGCGCCCAGAGAGGCCACGATTTCCACGGGGTTGTCGTAGTCGTTGGCGAGAACCGTGCAGGTCACGACAGTGTCGTTGCGCAGCTCCTCATCGAACAGGGGACGCATGGGCCGGTCGATGATCCGGCTGTTCAGGATGCCCCGCTCGGAGGGCTTGCCCTCCCGACGGTTGAAGGAGCCGGGGATGCGGCCCACGGCGTACATCCGCTCCTCAAACTCGATGGTCAGGGGGAAGTAGTCAATGCCGGCCTTGGGGATGGGGTTGCAGGTGCAGGTGGTCAGCACCACGGTGTCGCCGTAGCGGCAGATGCACTCGGCGTTGGCCAGCTCAGCCACCTTACCGGTCTCCACGGTGAAGGGACGGCCGCCGATTTCCATTTCATAGACATGATGGTTGGGATACTGCTTATGGGTAATCATTGGAAAACCTCCTTATATATTTTGGTTGTGGTTCGGGAGGTTTAGCACTTGAAACGAATGCCGAACTTGCGGCAGCCCTTTCAACTGCTAAAATTCTCCCGAGGGACTCAAGAAAGGGCGACGGTGTCCGTCGCCCTTTCAAATAACTTACTTACGGATACCCAGCTTGGCGATCAGAGCACGGTAGCGGTTGATGTCCTTGTTTGCCAGATAGTCCAGCATCTTGCGGCGCTTACCGACCATCATCAGCAGACCACGACGGGAGTGGTTGTCGTGCTTGTGGGTACGCAGGTGCTCGGTCAGCTCGTTGATACGGGCGGTCAGGATGGCAACCTGAACCTCGGGGGAACCGGTGTCGCCCTCATGGGTCGCGTTCTCCAGGATGACCTGGGTCTTCTTTTCCTTCTGAATCATTGTGTTTTCCACCTTTCAATACAGTTCCCGTCCGCCAAGTAGGGGCCCGGTGGAGTGCCGGTTTGGCGTTTTCCCACAACTGAGCGGCGGGTATAAAATATCCTCTGGCTCACGCCAGCCTTTTGATGATATCATAAGCTTGCCTAAAAGTAAAGGAAAATTTCCGGAAAAATCGCACTTTTTCGGTCTGCGAAGCGCAGGTTGCGCAAGAACGCCAATGTGGTACAGTAGAGGGGAAAGGAGGGCGAACTATGTTTACGCCTATTGATTTTAACACCTGGCCCCGGCGGGAGATGTTCTACTATTTTTCGAAAATGGCCCCAACCGGGTATTCCCTCACCGTTTCCGTGGATGTGACAAAGCTGCGCGAATCCGTCAAGGCGGCGGGGCTGAAGTTCTTCCCGGCCTACCTCTGGCTGGTCACCCGATGCCTGAATGAGCAGCCGGAATTCAAGTGCGCCATCCAGGATGGTCAGCTGGGATATTTTGACACCCTGACGCCGCTGTATGCCACCCTGCACCCGGAAACCCACACCATTTCTCTCATGTGGACGGAATACTGCGAATCCTTCCCGGAGTTTCACCGACGGTATGTAGAAAATCAGGAGAAATACGGCGACCACCATGGCGTTCTGTCCCGTCCGGAGCTGCCGCCGGAAAATGCCTATACGGTTTCCTGCATTCCCTGGGTGAATTTTACCCACTTTTCCGTCCACAGCTATGAAAATAAGGATTATTTTTTCCCCAGCGTGGAAGCGGGAAAAATGGTGGAAGCCAACGGAAAATGGACGATGCCCCTGTCCCTGACCTGCCATCACGCCACCACCGATGGCTGGCACGTCCACCGGTTTCTGGAGCGTCTGCAGGAAAGCATGGACGCTTTTGAGGGATTTCTTTGAACCCGGAGGTCGAGGGGCTGCGGCAGCGTGCCCTGTGTATTTTCCCGCGTACATACCGGGTAAATCGTCTGGCGCTTCCGACGGCGTTTGCTTTTTGAATCACGCCATTTTCAACATAGGATTCCTTTGGGCCGCCCCACCGGAGTTACGCTATGATATGCTGGCCTCCCGCATTTTCTCCTTGCAATGCCTCCACGCCTTTGCTATACTGAAATCAGAAGCAAACCCATCAAAACACAGCAAAGGAGAATGATTATGGGACTGGTTCGTGCGGGCCTGAATGCCGCCGGCGGTGTGCTGGCGGATCAGTGGAAGGAGTTTTTCACCTGTGACGCGATCGGCGAGGGGGTTCTGGCGCTGAAGGGCAGAAAGTCCGGCGGCCGCCGCAGCGTGAACAACAAGGGAAGCGACAACGTAATCACCACCGGCTCCGTGATTCTGGTGGCTGACGGACAGTGTATGATGATCGTGGATCAAGGAAAAATCGTGGAATTTGCCGCGGAGCCCGGCGAATACACCTACGACGCCTCCACCTCTCCCAGCGTTTTCAGCGGAAACTTTGGCGACAGCTTGGGCAAGTCCATCAATGAATTTGGAAAGCGCTTTACCTTCGGCGGAGAGCCTGCCAAGGATCAGCGCATCTACTACTTCAACACCAAGGAGATCACCGGCAACAAGTACGGCACCCCCAGCCCAATCCCCTTCCGGGTGGTGGACAGCAACGTGGGCCTCGATATGGATGTGCGCCTGCGCTGCTTCGGCGTGTTCTCCTATCGGATCTGCGACCCGGTGCTGTTCTACAAGAACGTCTGCGGCAATATTTCCGAGCCCTATACCCGCAGCCGCCTGGACGAGCAGCTTCGCTCCGAACTGCTGGGCGCGCTGGGCATGGCCTTCGGACGGATTTCCGAAATGGGCATTCGCTACAGCGCCCTGCAAATGCACACCCTGGAGCTGGCGGACACCCTCAACGACATTCTGAGTAAAAAATGGCGGGACAAGCGGGGTCTGGAAATCGTGGACATCGGCATCTCCAGTGTGACGCCTTTGGATGAGGACGTGGCGCAGGTTCAGAAGTATCAGGCCGGTTCCGCTTTCCGCACGCCTCAGATGGCCGCCCAGCAGCTTGCCAGCTCCCAGGCCGATGCCATGCGCGCCGCCGCGGGCAACGCCGGCGGCGCGGCCCTGGGCTTCATGGGCATGAACATGGCCCAGCAGGCCGGCGGAAATACCGCCCAGCTGTACCAGATGGGCCAGCAGCAGGCCGCTCCCGCCGGGAATAGCTGGAAGTGTGCCTGCGGCGCAACGGCTACGGGGAAATTCTGTCCGGAGTGCGGCGCCAAAAAACCGGAGCCGAAGCCGGCAGGGGGCTGGAAATGCCCCAGGTGCGGCGCGGACGCCACGGGGAAATTCTGCCCCGAATGCGGCGCGAAGAAGCCGGAGGATGAGGGCTGGGTCTGCGCCTGCGGCGCGGTAAACAAAGGCAAATTCTGCTCCGAGTGCGGGGCGAAAAAGCCCGCCGGAGTTCCCCAATATCGCTGCGACAAGTGCGGTTGGGAACCGCCCAAGGGTACGAAACCGCCTAAATTCTGTCCGGAATGCGGCGACCCCTTTGACGACGGAGATATTGTATAAATCCAAGTTCTCTGTCTTCCTGAGCGAAGCGGCTTTGCCGCGCAGTCGAAGGATCTTCCCGCCGATTTATCTGTTACGCCCGATGAAATGTGTAGATCCTTCGACTCGCTTCGCTCGCTCAGGATGACATTCATTCCTGTGGAGGGAGAATATGACATCTGAAATTACCAACTACCAATGTCCGGCCTGTACCGCGCCCCTGCGGTTTGACGGCGAGAGCGGCAGGCTCCAGTGCGATTTCTGCGGAAGCAGCTATTCCGTAGCGGAAATCGAAGCCCTCTACGCCGAGAAGGACAAGGCCGCGGCGGACGCTTCCGAACAGGTGCGGAAGAAAGCGGAGCAGACCGCCGCCGATCTGGAAGATACCGGCTGGGAGGTGGACGAGAATCTCCGGGCCTACCAGTGCCCCACCTGCGGCGCGGAGCTGATCACCGAAAAAACCACAGCCGCCACCGCCTGCCCCTACTGCGGCAACCCCAGCGTTGTGCCCGGGCAGCTGTCCGGGGCGCTGAAGCCGGAATTTGTGCTCCCCTTCAAAATTGAGAAGGAAGCCGCGGTTGCCGCGCTGCACAAGCACTACGGAAAGCGGAACTTCTACCTTCCCAAGCCGTTCCGGTCGGATAACCACATTGAAAAGGTGCAGGGGGTCTATGTGCCCTTCTGGCTCTTCGACGCCACGGTATCCGGCGCTGGCCAGTATGACGGTCAGGACAGTGTTACCCACATGGAGGGCGACTATGAGGTCACCCGAACCATGCACTACAACGTGGAGCGGGCCGGAAGCGCCGAATTTAACGGGATTCCTGTGGACGGCTCCAAAAAAATGCCCGACAACTACATGGATTCCATAGAGCCCTTTGACTATACCCAGCTGAAGCCCTTCTCCACCGCCTACCTGCCGGGATTTCTCGCTGACCGCTACGATGTGTCCGCCGAGGAGGCCAGCCCCAGAATGGAGACCCGGTGCAAGGACACGCTGGAAGGACTTCTGCGCAGGGATATTGACCATTCGGTGGTGGTGCCGGAGCGCTTTGAAGCGAAGGTGGTCAAAAAGGAAGCCCACTACGCCCTGCTGCCCGTGTGGATGCTGACGACAAAGTGGCGGGATCGGACCTACCTCTTCGCCATGAACGGACAGACGGGCAAGTTCGTGGGGGAACTGCCGACGGACAACGGATTGTTCTGGCGGAACTTAGGGGTTTTGACCCTGATTGTGACGCTGGTACTGCGGTTTTCCGGCATTACCCGGATGATCCTGTCCCTGTTCGGTTAAGGAGGCGGCGGTATGAAACGACTGATTTCGATGATGGTGTCAGTGCTTCTGCTGGCACTACTGGTTCTCCCGGCTTCCGCCGCGGAAACACCGGAATACTGCGTCTTCGACATGGAAGGGCTCCTGATCGAAGAGGAATATTGGGCGCTGGAGGACTACGCCCAGGAAATATCCAAGCAGCGGCAGTGCGCCGTGTATTTCATAACCGTGGATGATTTCCGGAACTACGGTGACGGCGATATCTTCAACGTAGCCCGTCAGATTTTCCTTGCCAGCAACTTCGGCATGGGCGAAAACAGGGACGGCGTGATGCTGCTTCTGTCCATGGCGGACCGGGACTACAGTCTGATCGTCCATGGTTTCGGCGAAACTGCCCTGACGGACTATGGCCGGGAATACATCTGCGAACACTTCCTGGACGACTTCGCGGACGACGACTGGTTTCATGGGGCCTTTGACTATCTTGCGTACACCGACGAGCTGCTGGCCCAGGCCCGGGAGGGAAAGATCTACGACCGGGGCAGTTGGATCACCGGCGGCGTGCTGTGGGTCTGGAGTCTGATTCTGGGCGTGGTCATTTCCCTTATCGTCTGCACGATTCAGCGGGGCATGATGCGCAAGAAGGTGCGCGAGCAGACTAGCGCCTTGGACTATGTGCACGGCGATGTCCGTATCACCCGGAGACGGGATGTTTACAGCCATACCACGGAGGTGCGGCGAAAAATCGAAAAGAATGATTCCGGCAGTTCCGGAAGTCATTCCCACAGCTCCGACGGTTTTTCCGGCACCAGCGGCAAATTCTAGCGGCGAGTCGCCGCTGACAATGCGTTACGCACCCGGGCGGTCATCCTACATCCTCTGGGCCCCTCGACCAGAACCGCTCAGTAATGAGATAAATTGTGCTTAACTGAACAAAGCCTTCCCCTTTGGGGAAGGTGGCCGAGCGTAAGCGAGGTCGGAAGAGGCTCCTGCGAGTTCGCCGATACGCTGAAGAAGGATTTCTATGCTACTGCCCTCTTCCGCCCCCTACGGGGGCACCTTCCCCAAAGGGGAAGGCTTGCGGCGAGTCGCCGCGGACGATGCGTCACGCACCCGGGCGGTCATCCTACATCCTCTGGGCCCCTCGAAGGGTACTGTTCAGCATGATTATTCTTTAACAGACTGATACCCTCCGGTTTCTTGAACCGGAGGGTAACATTATTCAACGGTGACTTCCCAGGAAGAACAGCGCCAAGGTGCCCGGGCCGGAGTGGGAGCCGATCACCGCGCCCACATAGCTGATGACCACTTCCTTCACCCCGCACTTTTCCTTCAGCTGCTGGGCCAGATACTCGGCATCCTCCCGGCAGTCGCCGTGGGAGATAAACATGGTGCTGTTATCGTAGCCCGCACCCAGCTCCTGGGCCTTGCGTACCAGCGCGTCAATGGCTGCCTTGCGCCCCCGGGCCTTGGTCATGCTGATCAGGTGTCCTTCGTCGTCCATGTGGAGCACCGGCTTGATCTGCAGCATACTGCCAACCAGCGCGGTGGCAGCGCTGATCCGCCCGCCCCGCTTTAAGTACATCAGATCGTCCACGGTGAACCAGTGGCACAGGTGCAGCCGGTTCTCCAGGCACCAGTTGTACAGCCCCTCCAGAGACATCCCCTCGTCCCGCTTTTTGCAGGCGTACCAGACCAGCAGGCCCTGGCCCAGGGAGGCACTGAGGGTATCCACCACACGAATGGCACGGTCAGGGTATTTTTCGCTCAGCTCCTCCGCGGCGATGACGGCGGACTGGTAGGTGGTGGACAGGCCGGAGGAGAAGGCCAGCACCAGCACATCCTGTCCCGCGGCCAGGGCTGCTTCCATGGCTTCACTCCAGCGGCTGGGGTTCACGGCGGAGGTCTTGGCGGACTCGCCGGCGCGAAGACCGTCGTACATTTCCTTCAGACTGTCGTCGTTTTTATCGTCGTTGGTTTCCCCCCGGAACTCCACAGACAGGGGCACAAAGGTAAGCCCAAGGGACTCATACATGGGCATGGGGAAATCGCAACAGGAATCGGTGATGATCTGGTAATTCATAATTGACACACTCCGTTACTCTAGACAAACCGCACTGCCCCGTGCTAGAATAGGGCAACGCACGAAATTTACTATAACATCATACAATAATCCCCAGGGGAAGTCACGCCTTTCCTGGGAGAAACCCGGGACAAAATCCCCACGGGGGGTAGAAATCCCACTCTACTGTGAGTAGAGTTGCTGTTTTGGAGGAAAATCATGACCAATTTGCTGCTTCGTCTGTTCATAAAGGACGCGGAAAACACGGATAGCCCCAAGGTTCGTGCCGCCATCGGCACCATGTCGGGCCTTGTGGGCATCGTGTGCAATCTTCTGCTGTTCGCGTTCAAGCTGCTGGTGGGCACCTTGACCAGCTCCGTCTCTATCACCGCCGACGCCATGAACAACCTGTCCGACGCATCCGGCTCCATCGTCACTTTCATCGGCTTCCGGGTTGCGGATAAGCCCGCCGACGCGCACCACCCCTACGGCCACGCCCGGGCGGAATACTTAAGCGGTCTGGGCGTGGCGGCACTCATCTTAGTCATCGGCATTGAGCTGGTGAAGACCTCGGTTAAGAAGATTTTCGCCCCCACGCCCGTGGAGTTTACCGCCGTGGCGGCGGTGGTGCTTCTTGCTTCCATCGCGCTGAAATTCTGGATGAACCTGTTTAACCGGAGTCTTGCCAAACGCATCGACTCCACCGCCCTGCTGGCCACCGCCGCCGACAGCCGCAACGACTGCATCACCACCGGCGCCGTGCTGATTGCCGCCGTGGTGGAAAAGCTGACCCATCTCCCCGTGGACGGTTGGATTGGCCTGGGTGTAGCCCTGTTCATCCTCTACAGCGGTCTGAATCTGGCCAAGGACACCATTTCCCCGCTTCTGGGTGAAAATGCCGACCCGGAGCTGCGGGAGAAAATCGTGGATTATATTGTATCCCAGCCCAAGGTACTGGGCTATCACGACCTGATGGTGCATGATTACGGCCCGGGCCAGCGGTTTGCCAGCCTCCACGTGGAGATGGACTGCCGGGAGGACCCCCTGGACTGCCATGAGCTGATTGACGACATGGAGCGGGAGTGCCTGCGCAGCCACAACGTGCACCTGGTCATCCACTACGACCCGGTGGTCACCGACGATCCGGTGTTGACGGCTTTGAAAAGCAAGGTTCTGTGCCTGCTGCAGGCCAAGGATTCCCGGCTGAGTCTCCATGATTTCCGCATGGTGCCGGGAAAAAAGCACATGAATCTGGTGTTTGACGTGGCTCTGCCCCGGGATTTGAAGGACAAGGGTGAGGAGCTGCGCAGTTGGGTGGAGGACACCCTGAATGCCGAGGGCGATATGGTCTACCATGTGATCATCACCTTCGATGTGGCGGATTTCGCGTAAAACGAAGTCAGGTCCGGTAAACAGCAGAACAGCCCGCTCCTTTCGGAGCGGGCTGTGCGCATTTCATTAACCAAAGACGCTCAGCAGGAAGCCGGCGGCGATGGCGGAACCGATCACGCCGGCCACGTTGGGGCCCATAGCGTGCATCAGCAGGAAGTTGGAGGGGTTGGCCTTCTGGCCCTGAACGTTGGCAACACGGGCTGCCATGGGCACCGCGGACACGCCGGCAGAGCCGATCAGGGGGTTGACCTTCTTGCCGGTGAGCTTGCACATCACGTTGCCGCCCAGCAGACCGCCGGCGGTGGAGATGCCGAAAGCCACAACGCCCAAAACAACGATCTTCAGGGTGTTGGCAGTCAGGAAGGTAGAGCCAACCATGGTTGCGCCCACGGCGGTGGACAGCAGAATGGTGACGATGTTCATGAGGGCGTTCTGCACGGTGTCGCTGAGGCGGTCGGTAACGCCGGTCTCCTTGAACAGGTTGCCCAGCATCAGGCAGCCGATCAGGGGAGCGGTGTCAGGCAGCAGCAGAGCCACGAAGATGACGACCATGATGGGGAAGATGATCTTCTCGGTCTTGGACACCACGCGGGTCTGAACCATCTTGATCTTCCGATCCTCGGCGTTGGTCAGCAGATTCATAATGGGGGGCTGAATCAGAGGAATCAGGGCCATGTAGGAATAGGCTGCCACGGCGATGGCACCCAGCAGATGGGGAGCCAATTTGGTGGTCAGGAAGATGGCGGTGGGGCCGTCGGCGCCGCCGATGATGCCGATGGAGGCACCCTCAGAGCCGGTAAAGCCCATGCAGACCGCTCCGAAGAAGGCAACGAACACGCCCAGCTGAGCAGCAGCGCCCAGCAGCAGGCTCTTGGGGTTAGACAGCAGAGGGCCGAAGTCGGTCATAGCGCCCACGCCCATGAAAATCAGGCAGGGGTACAGGGAGGTTTTTACGCCGATGTAGAAGATATCCAGCAGGCCGCCGTGGCGCATAACCTCGCCATAGCTGTGATAGAATTCACTGGCAGGATCCATGAACGCATCCCACAGCTCCTGGTGGTACAGGCCGCCCAGGGGCAGGTTACTCAGCAGGCAGCCGAAAGCGATGCCTACCAGCAGCAGAGGCTCGAACTTCTTCACAATGCCCAGGTACAGCAGCACGCAGGCGATGATCAACATCACCAGGTTCTGCCAGCCGCCGGCGGTGAAACCGGAGAAAATGGCATTGAAGCCGGAACCCTGCCAAAGATTTAACAGAATTTCACCAACATTGATCATGGCTATCCTCCTTAGTTGAGGACGACCAGAGTAGCGCCGGTGTCAACGGTGGAGCCCTTGGAAACCAGAACCTGAGCGACGGTGCCGGCCTTGGGGGCGAAGATCTCGTTCTCCATCTTCATGGCTTCCAGAACGCACAGCAGCTCGCCTTCCTTCACAGCCTGGCCAACGGTGACGTTGACCTTCAGGATATTGCCGGGCATGGGAGCGTTGACAGCCTCGCCGGCCACGGGAGCGGCAGCGGCAGGGGCAGCAGCGGGGGCGGGAGCCGCGGCGGGAGCGGCAGCCACAGGGGCGGCAGCGGCAGGCGCGGGAGCGGCGGGGGCAATGGCTTCATACTCGTCCAGCAGCATGGCCTTGCCGGCTTCGACCTCCACCTCATAGGTGCGGCCGTTCAGGGTCACTTTGTATTTCATGATTATTTGACCTCCTTGATGGAAATGAAGCGCAGCTCATT
Organism: Clostridiales bacterium; assembly: GCA_022786965.1. Lineage (GTDB taxonomy): Bacteria > Bacillota > Clostridia > Oscillospirales > Oscillospiraceae > Faecousia. The sequence continues at coordinate 31,658 of JALFXH010000146.1, read as the reverse complement.
CAGGGGCTTACCCATTTTATCGGCAACGATGGCCATGAGCATGGCGGCAGTCTTGGGCTCCACATCGTAGAGCTTCAGCTTGCCGGCGGAGCCGGGAGCTGTGGCGGCGGGAGCGGCGGCGGGGGTAACAACGGGAACTGCGGCAATGGTAGCCTTGGCGGCGGCGTTCAGCGCCTCACGCTTCTTGTCCTTGGCGATGAAGAATTTGCCCATGACGATGATGACGCACATCAGCAGGATCAGGCCAAAGAACACCACGGCGTAGCCCAGCACGGCGACGATAGCGGCATCCAGAATGCCGATACCGTCCAGGGGAGAAGCTAACATCATAATGTTACCTCCTTAGCATTCCACGATGGTGTAGGTAGCCGCGTTCTCCTCCTTGGCCTTGCGGTCCTCCAGGAACTTCTCGGCCAGGTTGGGGAAGGCGATGTAGCTGAGCACATCCTCGTCGGACTTGGCCAGATCACCCAGCTCGGCACGGGTCTTCTCAACGACAGGAGCCAGAGTGTCGGCGTAGCGGCCCTCCAGAGGCTTCTCGTCGCCCAGAATCAGCTTCTGAACCTCGGGGTTGATGGGAGCGGGGGTGCGGCCGTACTCACCGCGGCAGTAAGCCTTGATCTCCTTGGAGACCTTCTTGTAGCGCTCACCCTGCAGAACGTTGGTCACGGCCTGCACGCCGACCATCTGAGAGGTGGGGGTGACCAGCGGGGGATAGCCCATGTCCTCACGGACCTTGGGGGTCTCCAGCAGGGCCTCGTCCAGACGATCCAGAGCGTTCATCTGCTTGAGCTGGCTCAGCAGGTTAGAAAGCATACCGCCGGGGATCTGGTAGGTCAGGCACTGGGTATCGGTAGCCATGGACTTGGGCATCAGGGTGCCGTCGGCAATGTAGCCGTCACGGACGGTCTTGAAGTAGTCGGCCATCTTCTTGGTCAGCTTGTCGTCCAGGTCAACCTCGTAGCCCAGCTGGCGCAGCGCGTAGGCCAGCGTCTCGGTAGCGGGCTGGCTGGTGCCGCCGGAGAAGGGGGAGATGGCGGTGTCGATGATATCCACGCCGGCTTCCACAGCCTTCAGGTAGGTCATGAAGGCCAGGCCGGTGGTGGAGTGGGTGTGCAGGTCGATGGGCAGCTCGGGGACAGCGTCCTTGATGGCGGAAACCAGATCGTAAGCCTCCTGGGGGCCCATGATGCCGGCCATATCCTTGATACAGATGGTGGCAGCGCCCATTTCCTTCAGCTCCTTGACCATCTCCACATATTTCTTGTGGGTGTGGACAGGGCTGGTGGTGTAGGAGATGGTGCCGGAAGCGATGGCACCGGCCTTGATGGTGGCCTCCATGGCGACCTTCAGGTTGTTCACGTCGTTCAGAGCGTCGAAGATACGGATGATGTCAATACCGTTCTCCACAGCCTTCTTGACGAAGAGCTTGACGAAGTCATCGGGATAGTGGGAGTAACCCAGCACGTTCTGGCCCCGCAGCAGCATCTGCAGCTTGGTGTTGGGAACCTTGGCGCGGATCTTGCGCAGACGCTCCCAGGGATCCTCGTTCAGGTAGCGCAGGCAGACGTCGAAGGTGGCGCCGCCCCAGCACTCGATAGCGTAGTAGCCCACCTTGTCGATGGTGGAGAGCATGGGCTCGAACTTGTCGAAGGGCAGGCGGGTGGCGATCAGAGACTGGTTCGCGTCGCGCAGAACAGTCTCTACAAACTGAACTTTTTGAGCCATTATGTTGTTACCTCCGTAGAAATGGATTTGAAGCGGACGGTTTTGGCCGCCCGAAAGCTATTTTTAGACCAACGGCGTCAATGGCAGACGGTTGGTTAAAAACAATCACCTGGCGGGAATGGGTTTTTCCCCAATTTCCACCGATTACATATTAACACATGGTTTCCGGATTGTAAATAGATTTTTTCTATTTTTCGGTATTTTTATATCGTTTTTTGCGGGTTATTTTGGAGTGGGCCATGACAAAAAGTAGCTGATAATCAACGGTTTATGGAGATAATAACCAAAAACCTATGCAAAAGAAAAGCGCCGTTCCGGGGTTCTGCCCGAAACGGCGCCGGAAGTCACAGCGCGGATGCGTCCAGATAAATGCTGTCGCCCCGCAGTTTCTCCCAGGAAAATTCTTTTGCCAGTTCTTTTGCTGAAATTGGTAAATTCCGATCGATGAGACCGCCGGCGAAGGCCAGAGCTCCGATAAGGATTTCCGGGGTAATTCTCTGCCGCAGAACCCCTAAATCCAGATCTTTGTCCCGTTTACTCAGACGCCGCCCGTCCGGGGCGAGCAGCATGGGAACGTGGGCGTATACCGGGTGGGGAAAGCCGAATAATTCCTGCAGGTACATCTGCCGGGGGGCGGAGCTGAGCAGGTCCATGCCCCGGACCACCTCGGTGACTCCCGCTTCTCCATCGTCCACGGTGACGGCCAGCTGGTAGACGTAGACCCCGTCGGCCCGGCGCACCACCATGTCGCCGCAGTCCGTGGCAAGGTTGCAGGTGTAGGTTCCCTGCACCATATCCTCCACCGTCCAGATTTTGTCCGGCACTTTTACCCGCCAGGCGGGTGCCCGGTCAAAAGATGCCCGCTGGGCTTCCGTCAGATTCCGGCAGGTGCCAGGATAGACGTAGGTGCCGTCAGACAGATGGGGAGCATTGACGCTGTGCAGCTGGCTGCGGGTGCAGTAGCAGGGATACAGCAAATCCATTTCCCGCAGCTTTTCGAAATAGCCGTCATAGGCGGCGGTTCGCCGGCTCTGGGGCAGCGTCTCCCGGTCATAGTCAAGGCCCAGCCAACGCAGATCATCCCGGAGAATCTCCGCAAATTCGCCGCTGGTGCGCTGGGTATCCAGGTCCTCCATCCGCAGCACCATCTCCCCGTCCCGGCTGCGGACGGACAGCCAGGCGATGAGGGCGGCGAACACGTTGCCCAGGTGCATCCGCCCGGAGGGGGTGGGGGCAAACCGCCCCACAGGCTTCAGATCAGCCATTGCAGCCACCACCCCAGCACGGCAAGAATGGCGATAATTTCCAGCACCGCCAGAAACACCAGACCCTTGATGCCCTTTTTCTTCGGAAGAATCATGTAGCGGTCCTCGTCATCCTCTTCATAGACCACCCGACGCCGCTTCTGCCGGCGTCGGCGCCCCCGGCGGGGCGGCTCTTCGTATTCTTCCTCTTCTTCCTCATATTCGTCCTCATATTCTTCTTCGTTGTCCCTGCCGCCGTAGAGGATATCCTCCAGCTCCTCGTCCAGCAGCTCGTCTTCGATCCGGTGCAGGCTTTTCCGGGGATCATCAAACACACCGCATCCCTCCTTTGGGTGCTATTCTACCTGATTCATGATGGAAAGTAAAGCAAGAAACTGTGAACTGTGTCATCCTGAGCGAGCGCAGTGAGTCGAAGGATCTTCCAGCTCCAATTCAGTGCGCAGATTCTTCGACTCGCTGCGCTCGCTCAGAATGACAAACTAGTGAGTTCGCTTATTCAAATAAACCGTCTTGCCGCAAAAAATCCCTCCGATTTCTCGGAGGGACTTGTCTTATTTGGCGTATTCCACGGCCTTGGTTTCCCGGATGACGTTGACCTTGATCTGGCCGGGGTATTCCAGCTCGGCCTCGATCTTCTTGGCCACATCCCGGGCAAGCAGGATCATGTTGTCCTCGGACACAACCTCGGGCTTGACCATAATCCGAACCTCCCGGCCCGCCTGAATGGCGTAGGCCTTGTCCACGCCGGGGTAGGAGCCGGTGAGCTCCTCCAGCTTCTGCAGGCGGCGGATATAGTTCTCCACGTTCTCGCGGCGGGCGCCGGGACGGGCGGCGGAGATGGCGTCCGCGGCCTGAATCAGCACGGCGATGACGGTCTTGGGCTCCACGTCGCCGTGGTGGGCCTCGATGGCGTTGACGATGACGGGATTCTCCTTGTACTTCCGGGCCAGGTCCGCGCCCAGCTGCACATGGCTACCCTCCACCTCGTGGTCGATGGATTTGCCCAGGTCATGCAGAAGACCTGCCCGCTTGGCCATGGCCACGTCCACGCCCAGCTCAGCGGCCATAAGGCCGGCGATGTGGGCCACCTCGATGGAGTGGTTCAGCACGTTCTGGCCATAAGAGGTGCGGTACTTCTGACGGCCCAGAATCTTGATGAGTTCAGGGTTCAGGTTGTGGACACCGGTTTCGTAGCAGGCCCGCTCGCCCTCCTCCCGGATGGTGCGGTCCACTTCCTTCCGGGCCTTTTCCACCATGTCCTCGATGCGGGTGGGGTGGATGCGGCCGTCCACAATCAGCTTCTCCAGCGCCAGACGGGCAACCTCCCGGCGGACGGGATCAAAGCTGCTTACCGTAATTGCCTCGGGGGTATCGTCGATAATCAGGTCAACACCGGTAATGGTCTCCAGGGTGCGGATATTCCGGCCCTCCCGGCCGATGATCCGGCCCTTCATCTCATCGTTGGGCAGCGTGACCACGGAGACGGTGGTCTCGGCGGCGTGATCGGCGGCGCAGCGCTGGATGGCGGTGGCGATGATCTCCCTGCCCTTTTCCTCGGCCTCGTCCTTCAGCTGTTGCTCGATCTCCTTGATCTTCATGGCAGCCTCGTGGCGAACCTCGTCCTCCACGCTTTTCAGCAGGTATTCCTTGGCCTGATCCTGGGTCAGCTCGGAGATTTTCTCCAACTGAGCAAGCTGCTCCTGACGGATGGCATCGGCCTGAGCCTGGGTCTCGGTGACCTTCTGGAGCTTTTTCGCCAGCTCCTCTTCCTTGCGCTCAAAGGCCTCAGTCTTCTTGTCGAGAGTGGATTCCTTCTGTTCCAAACGGCGCTCCTGCTTGCTCAGCTCGGCGCGGCGTTCCTTGACTTCCTTTTCGTACTCTGTGCGAGATTTATGGATTTCGTCCTTGGCCTCCAGAAGCATTTCCTTCTTGCGGTTTTCACCGGAACGGATGGCTTCATTGATCAGACGGGTGGCCTCCGTCTCCGCGGAGCCGATCTCCCGCTCGGCGACCTTCTTGCGGTAGGCAATGCCGATTGAGAAGCCCACAGCCAGACACGCCAGCAGACCTACGACGGTAAGAATAATCTGTACCAATCCCATAAATTTGCTGCACACCTCCTTCTAAAATAATAGGCGCAGAAGGGGTGGCGCTTATACCCATGTGTAATTGTGCAAAACAATTGACCGGGGTTTGCATCCCCGGGAAATTGGAAAAGCAAAACGCCAGCAATGGGCGTAAAACGCATACCCCGGCTAAGCCGGATAAAAATGAAACGCGCGGGATGTCCCCCGGCAGCGTACACCATACCTAGCTTATTTTACAAGCACCCTGCCAAAATGTCAAGGGCGAAAGGAAAAGAAATTGTACGATTTGCCACGAACAGGCCCCGGCGAGGCTTTTATTGACAACACCCCGGCTCCGTGGTACAATAACGACACTATGCGGGCATGCTGGAATTGGTAGACATGCAAGATTTAGGTGATGTCACCTCAGGGAAGGTTCTTCATTTCACTACCCGCACAGAAAAAATGAATAAGCGGGCATGCTGGAATCGGTAGACTGGACGGATTTAGGTTCCGTTGTCGAGAGGCGTGTGGGTTCGAGTCCCACTGCCCGCACCAAAGCCACCGCAGGTTTACTTGCAGTGGCTTTTATTTGTGTCAGTGGAGGGATGCATGAAATGCGGCCTTATAAAAAACTTACTATTGTATGTGCAATTATTTCACTTTTTTCTCTTGCGCTATGCTTGGTATTACACTATTGGGCGACGTGTGAAGAAGCAGAATTTTGGATCAATGTATGCCTAGCTCTTTTTGGCAGTGCAATACTAACAATGCTCTCATGGTTTTTCACCTTTCCGCTTATGGTGCGTGCTTTTGTAGCACACACCATAGCACATGGTTTTTGGAATAGCTATCCAAGACGAACACCGCATCCACCGCACCGCTGATACCCGTTGTGCCGGAGAGCCTGTTCACAGGATCACGGTCCCCCTGCTTTCTCAGATGGTGTACCAGCAGAATGGTGATACCGTGGTTGTCAGCAATCCGTTTCAGCTTGTAGCAACGGGGGATGTACCCCAGGTGTTCATTCTGCTGCGTTACCACCCTGATTGCCATTGGATCGTATTTGTTCTCGGGCTCTTCTTCGAGTACTAATAATTCTCCGGGACAAAGCGTTGGGAGCAATGCACAATTGTCGCCGTTGCACGCTGCGTGATGTCGGATTCCCATATCATTGCCGTTCACACTGGTTTTACCACAGAGCCGTGGAATTTTTCGAAGAATCTCATACTCCTCGGGAGAAATAACGACAGCAACAGGAGAGTTGTTTTTCATCACTAAAAGAGTTTCCCCTCTGCTTGCACGCAAAAACAATTGGGAAGCCTTGCCTTTATTAAACTGTGTAATGGAAACGATACGCCCAAATAAGCAAGATATGTCCAAAAGGCAGACCTCCCCTTGCAGGTTGGAATGGTACATAGTTTTTGGATAGTATTGGGTGCAACACGAAAATGAAAGTGTCGCCAGAATTTGACGACACCACACTTTCTATACGGAGTTATACATTTACATCCCCCTTTGTCAGCAGAACATTGGCAATCAGGAGAAACACTGCCAAGAAAACGGCACAGCTCAGGAAGAAGCCCCAGATCCCACCTGCTATCACATCCTCGGTGCGGTTGGAGTTCATGCCCATGATCATCAGGGAGTAGGGCCAGTACAGTCCAGCATCCTTACTGGCAGCCAGCAGTCCTACCACGCTTCCGCCTAAAGCGATCAGCACCGGCAGGGCAAAATTGCGAATGATCATGGACAGCAGAAGCTGCAACGCGATAATTGCCAGACCACCGATAACACCCCGGAGGAGCCAGAGAACAACCTCCGGCGGAGGAAAACCTGCCAGTCCTGCCCCAAATTTTCCACCGATAGTAAACAGCACCAGCAGCCAAACTTGCGTCAGCACTGCCATTTTTGTCACTACGCAGAATTTTGCGAAGTACAGGCAGAAGGGGCGCACCGGAGTGGTCATGATGAGATTCCAGTTGTGACCCCGGTGCTCCAGCCGCCACAGGTAGGCGGCATAGACCCCAATCAGCGGCGCGAAAAAGAAAATGGCATAAAACAGGGTGTATTGGGTCCAAAGGTCATACCAGCCGTGGGTAAGAATCTCCAGATTTATCCTATAGTTGAAGGTGCCGTACACCGCCGAAATGGCGGGAACGGCCAGAAACAGCAGCCAAATGGGACTGCGGCGGAGCTTGCGGTTCTCCGCCCGGATACAGCGCAGCAGCATGGTCATACCTCCTTGTGTTTCAGTGCTTCCCAGGCCATTGCCACGAACAGCACACCGAAAGCGGCGGTGAGGATCAGCAGCCAGAGGGGATAGGGTGCAGTATAATAGCGGACGATTCGGGTCTCCCGGTTCCAGTCCATGCGGATGGTGCTTAAGGGAATGTAATAGCCCCAGGGCAGAAAATAGCTCACCAGAGGCGGCATGAAAGCGGCGAACAGCCCAGATAGGCTCCCCACCATCCCTGCCGCCAGGGTGGGCACCTGATTGTCAAAGCGAATGCTGAGAAACAGCCAGAGAAAAAACAGCATGGTGTTCACGGCAAAGGTGCTGACTGCCAGCCACCGCAACTGCCCCCAATCAAGCAGCTCTGTAAACCCGAAATGTTTTCCCAGAGCCAGAATGCCCGTGCTCTCGATGACGCCAATCAGCAGGATTTGCAGCAGGGCAACTGCCGCCTTGCCTAGAAACAGCGCCCCCCGGCTTTGCAGGGTCAGTAGTATCCTGCAGCTTTTTTCCTTGCTTTCCAAATCCCACAGGCGGCTGGCAAGCACCGCCGTGCCCAGGGGCATCACCACCGTGTTCATCACCGGCACGGCGTAAAATAGCCCCCAATAGCCCTGCTCCTGCCGCCCCTCCCCGGCGCTGCCGGTCTGGGTCGCCCACAGCAGGACAAATAGGGAAATGCATACCGCCACCAGCGTGTTGTGCCTGCGCCGGGATTTCTTGAGTTCTGCACAAAGGGTTCTCATTTTCCTTCCTCCCCTGTCAGGCTCAGGAAGATTTCTTCCAGCGACTTGGTGTGGCGGTTCAGTTCCACCACCCCTGCCTGCCCCACAGATAAGCGCCGTACCAGTTCCGCCAGCAAATCCTCCCGCATAGCGGGAAGGCGGAAAACGCCCGGCTCCCGGTCAGGCTTGGACAGACTCCCAAGGATGGGCAGCGCCTTTTCCGGGTGCAGCACCCGCAGGGAAATGTCCCCCTGACTGTGCTGCCGCAGATCAGTCAGCTTTCCTTGAAACAGCAGCTGCCCGTGGTTGATGATGCCCACCCAGTCCACCATCTGCTCCATTTCACTGAGCAGATGGCTGGAAATCAGCACGGTTGCGCCGCATTGGTTGGGCATATCCCGAATCAGGCTGCGCATCTGCTGAATGCCGGAAGGGTCAAGTCCGTTGGTTGGCTCGTCCAGAATCAGCAGCTTGGGATTTCCCAGCAGGGCCTGGGCGATACCCAACCGTTGGCGCATTCCCAGAGAATACTGCTTTACCTGCCGCTTGCGGCTGTCAGTCAGCTCCACGATTTCCAGCACCCGGTCAATGTCCTTCTTTGGCACATTTTTCAGCTCCGCCACGATTTGCAGGTTTTCCTCCCCGGTCAGATGCCCATAGCAGGAGGGGGACTCGATGAGAGAGCCGGTCTGCCGCAGAAGCTCCAGCCGGTTCCGTTCGTTCATCTGTTTTCCCAGAAGATGAATTTCGCCGCCGCTGGGCTTCACCAGTCCCAGCAGCATTTTCATGGTGGTGGACTTTCCCGCGCCGTTGGGGCCAATGAAGCCGTAGACGCCGCCCTCCGGCACGGATAGGGACACCTGATTGACTACCGGGATTGCGCCGTACCGCTTGGTCAAATTAGTGGTTTCGACAATGGATTGCATAAGTTTGCTCCTTTCCTTGTGCTGGAAACAGCATACATCCGCAACCTTATGACAGCCTGTTGCTCCCCTTAAATTTGCCTTAAATTTCCGGGGGAAATCTGGAAAAAGCATCCCTTGTCCGATATAATGGGCGCAAAGGAAGGTGACGGTATGCAGACCATACAGGACGCGAGAATCCTCATTGTGGATGACAGCCGGGAACTGCGGGACCTATTAACAGAAGAACTGAACAGCGCAGGATATCATCATCTGAAAAGCGCCGACAGTGTCAAAGCTGCCCGGCAGGCAATCGGGGAGGAAATGCCGGAGCTGGTGATTCTGGACATCAATCTGCCGGATGGGGACGGTTTTTCCCTGTTCCGGGAGATTCGCGCCCATTCCGATGTGCCCATTTTGTTCCTGTCTGCCCGGGACGCGGACAGCGACCGGCTGTTCGGTCTGGGGCTGGGGGCGGACGATTACATGACCAAACCCTTCCTGATGCAGGAGCTTCTGCTGCGAGTTTCCGGGATTCTGCGGCGGTTTTACCGGGGACAGCTCCGGCGGGAGACGATGCTTCACTTGGGAGACTGCACCGTAGATTTTGGAGACGCCACTGTAACCACCCCAGCTGGCACGGTTTCCCTGACAGCGACGGAGCGCACCATCCTGCAAAAGCTGCTGGACAATCGGGGGCGCATCGTCACCTATGACGCTCTTTGCGAAGCGGTCTGGGGCGGCGATTACTACGGCTACGAAAACAGCCTGAACGTCCACATCCGGCATCTGCGGGAAAAGGTGGAGGAGCAGCCCTCCCAGCCACGGTGGATTCTCACCGCCCGAGGACTGGGCTATCGGCTTTCCAAGGAGGAATCCCAATGAAAACCGTCTCCCGTTTGATTCGCCGGTATATTCTTGCGGCATTCATCATTGTTTTGCTGGTGCTTACGGTCAATGGTGCTTTGCTCGCCGGCATTGTCATTCACTATGGATCGCAGAGTATGCAGGAGGGCTTCTTCCCAGTTGGGAAATTTGCGGAGTCTTTTGCCCGGACAGAGGATGGCTATTCCCCTGATCTGAGCCTTGAATGGCAGCAGCATTTTGCATGGGCAATGCTACTAAGTGACAGCGGGGAAATCCTGTGGTCGGAGAATTTGCCCTCGGAGCTGGATCACCCCTATACTGTCCCCGAGGTTGCCGCCTTTTCCCGCTGGTATCTGAAGGACTACCCGGTGATGGTCTACCGCAACGACTATGGGCTTCTGGTGACGGGCAAGCCCAAGGGCAGCATGACCCGGTTCGATTTTTACATGGACAACGATATTCTGTACGCGCTGCTGTCCACCTTTTGCCCCTTGCTGGTGCTGGATATGGCTCTGGTGCTTGCCATTTGTCTGCTCTTGGGCTGGCGGGGTGCCAGACCTCTGCGGGAGTTGGCGGAGGGTATCGGAAATTTGGCAGAAGGAAAAGAAGTTCTTCTGAAAAAGTCCGGCGCGACGGCAGAACTGGCGGAAAAGCTGAACCAGACCAGCCGTCACCTTCAGCATCAGAGCGAACTGATTGCGCGCCGGGACATGACCCGGGCCAACTGGATTGCCGGGGTTTCCCACGACATTCGCACCCCGCTGGCGCTGATTATGGGCTACGGGGAGCAGCTTGCCCAGCAGTTCCCGCCCCAGTCGGAGCCGCGAAAAAAGGCCGACGCCATCTGCACCCAGAGCAAAAAAATAAAGGCCCTCATTGAGGACCTGAATCTGACCTTCAAACTGCAATACAACGCCCAGCCCCTGCGGCGAGCGCCCATTCAAATGGGCGCGTGGCTCCGCCGTTGCGTTGCGGAATTCAGCGATTCGCTGGAGGAAACCCACCGCGTTGACCTCCTGATCCGGGAACCGGCGGGACAGGCAACGCTGAAAGCGGACGAAGAATTGCTGACAAGAGCCGTAGACAACCTCCTGAACAACAGCGTCCGACACAATCCCTCCGGCTGTGACATTTGGGTAGCGGCAGAAATCGCAGAGGGACAGCTTGTACTGGAAGTCCGGGACAATGGTAGGGGCTACCCGGAAGCAGCTCTGCGAAACCTCTCTGACACCTGCTCCGACCCCAACGCGCCCCACATTCTGGGGCTGCATCTAGTGCAGCAGATTGTCGCCGCCCACGGTGGGCAGACAGAGTTTCGTAACGACAGCGGCGCGGTTGCCGTACTTCATTTTCCGATTGTTCCATAATGCTTCTGCCGCAGGAGGATTCCTGCGGCAGGTTTTTTACAATTCGTTGATAGTTTCGGTAATCGCCATACGGTTGATGCGTTTGACGGGTGTTCGGACAGCAACGCAAACAGAAACCACTGTGATTCCAAAACAGATGAAAAGAGGTATCCAGGGAATCGGGGGTTCGATGCCGAAATAGTGGGTGATCATCAGGCGGTACAGATACCGATACAGGGGGAGTCCGGCGGCGCATCCCACAATCAGACCGATGACCCCATAGGTGGCGGCTTCGGCGGTAATCATGCGCAGGATTTGCCCGCCCTCCATGCCCGCTGCCCGCATAAAGCCATACTGCTTTTTCCTTGCGGACACGCTGAGAGAAATACTGTTGACGATGTTCAAAATGGTAATCAGGGCAATCACCGCCAGAAACGCATAGACAAAGAGGGTAAATGCCCAATAGGTGCTGTTTACCATCTCCTTGCTCTCTCTTCGATCAGAAAATTGAATGTCCCTGCCCTGCGCGTCCACCAGTGACCGAAGTCCCGCCACATCCGCATCGGATGCCTTTTTCATAAGCTGGATATCGATGACCTTGTAGGTCTGCTCCTTGGTCAGCTTTTGAAAGGTTTCTTCCGTACAGATAATGGTCGGGCTGTCACTGGTGTCAAAGGGGCTGTCATTCAGAACGCCGGACACGGTCAGTTTCGCCCCGTCCAACCCGATGATATCGCCTACTTTCAGGGAGTTACTTTTGCATTAGTCGCTTTCCTGTGTATCCCTGCTAATGCAGTTTGGATACCTTTCGCAATTACTGCTCTGTCCCACTTTCTTATTGACTGGATCAGAGTGTATGCTGACAAAAAGTTTAAGACTTCAACTTCGCACTTCACTTCTTTTCTAATCGATCAGGCACTTCATATTTTTATTATTTTCACATTGGTCTGTATGTTTGATCTGAATGTACAAAACAAGGACTGGCTTTCTAACCTGGCGTCACGGGTTCCCTTGGAGCAGATTCTGCGGTATGCCTTAATCTTTATCATAATACTTGATCCTGCCTCCGTCTTTGTGAAGAAACTATGCATACCCCTTTGGGGTGTCCCGGTTATTAAATACAGCGGGGGACTCGAACATTTCAATCCAACCTGCCGGTGGCAGGTTGGGCAATTCCGGCTCGATGGAATTGCGTCCTTACGATTTGCCTTTGGCAAATCGGCAGCGAGTCCCCATGCCCGCACCAAGCCAAAATAATCCGAACCCGGTTTCCCTTTTGGGAGCCGGGTTCGGTTTTTTGTTATTATGAAGTTTTTTGGTGTCGATCTGGTACAACCGGATGGTGCTGTCAGGGAATCGGACAGAAACAAGTATCATGAAAGGGAAGACTGCGGGTGATGCGGATATTCAACGGAAAACGTCATTTCGCATGATGTAATTTCATCCGGAATGCGCACGAGATGGATGCGCAAGGAGCCGGCAAGGTCATTCGCGCGAAAAAAATCAGAAACCGCTTTCCGCATTGGGCAGGGCCCTGCCTGCGGCGTAATAGACGGTGAAGAGGACGAACAGCAGCAGATTGTGACCGATCATGCACCCCCAGGCGCTGACCAGCCCCATCCCCAACAGGCGGGTACACAAGAACGTACCAAGAATTCGGACGCCCCACATTCCAGCGATATTGAACAGAAACGGAACCGTGGTTTTTCCGATCCCCTGCATCAGTCCCTCCAGAACAATGGGCACCCCATAGAATGGCTCGGAAACCGCCACCATCCGCAAGACTGTGACGCTGAGCTTTGTAACCTGGGGATCTCTGGAAAACAGCCCCACCAGCTGGGGCGCGAACAGGAAGAGCATTCCGCCGGAAAGCAGCATCAGCCCGACCTCCAGAGGAAGAAAGGTGCTGCCAAGGCTTCTCAGCTTTTTACCGTCCCGGGCACCGTAGGCGTTGCCCGCCAGCGCCGCCGCGGCAGTCTGCATTCCCCAGCCGGGGATGTAAAACAGAGACTCCACCGTATTGGCAATGGTGTGGGCCGCGGCGGATACATCCCCCAGGGCGTTAATCATGGACGCGAAGGCCACATAGCCCAAAGAAGTACCGAAGCGCTGGAGCATATTCGGAAGCGCTACCTTCAGGCAGGGCATCAAGACGTTGGAATCCGGCGCAAACCGCTGCCCCCGGGGGCTGATCAGCGGATGACGCCAAAGCCTCACCGCCATGGAGATTCCGCCGTAGGTGTAAGCGATGGCGCTGGCGGCAGCCGCACCGTTGATTCCCCAACCGGCGCCCCACAAGGAAATGCCCATCAGGTGTACCGTTCCGGCAGGGTAGATGAAGAGCGTATTCAAAAGGACATTCAGGCAGTTTACCCGCAGTCCCACCTGCATGGGCGTTCGGGCGTCTCCCACGGCCCGGAGCACCATACTGAACAGAATGTTCATGGCACGAAACAGCATGGGCAGGTATAGAATGCGGAAATACTGTGCCGCCGCATCCCGGATCACCGGCGCGACCTGCATCCATCGGACGATGGAGCTGCCAAGACCGGTCGTGAGAACCGTCAGGATAGTGCCGACCATGAGCGCCATGAGGACAGACTGGGCAGCGGCACGTTTGGCCCGCTCCTGTTCTCCCGCGCCCATGGCCTGGGAAATACAGGCCAGAAAACCCACGCCCAGCGCGGATACGGTGCCGTTTACCAGCCAGGCAACCGTACCGGTAGCCCCCACCGCCGCGGTAGCCTGGGTGCCAAGAGAGCCGACCATGGCGGTGTCGATATACTGCACCGCCGTCTGCATCAGCTCCTGCAGCATGGTGGGCCAGGCCAGAGAGAAAATGACGCCCAGCATAGGGATATCCAGCCGCTTCTTACTCATGAGTTCTCCTTCTGCCTCCATTCGATATTGCTTGACCAGTATACGGATAATCGCCCAAAAAAGCAAGAGGGCAGTTTCAAAGCCTCCGGCACAGACCGGAGGCTTTGGGCGTTTTACGGGATTATGGCTGTTCCGGAAGGAATGTGCGCAGATACTGACAGGTTCTGTCAATAGAGGTATGGGGATCTTCCCAGTAAATGGAATCATTGATTTCCAGATCCAAACATCCCTGATAATCGTGCCGTTCCAGCGTACGGACATACCCTTCCAACCGCTCCCGGCCGAAGTCTCCGTCGCCGAGGATCAGATGATGGCTGTCGGAGTAGTGAACCCACGCCAGCTTCTCTCCGAAGGTATCACAGTAAGCTTCCAGATTTTCCCCCGCTACTTCCATAGCCACCAGATCCACACAGACCTTAAGGTTGGGAGAGTCCACAAGAGACAACATTCTTGAAATATCCGGTAAGGTTGTGCAGAGATTACTCTCATATGGCTGAAGCTGTTCCAGAATCAGGTCAACGCCCATACGTTCGGCTGTGTCGCACAGCGCGCGGTAGCTGTTGGCAGTCCGCAGGAAGCCTTCCTCCCGGTTCAGATCCCGGCTGTGACAACCAGTATTCAGAAACACCCGGTTCGTACCGAACTGAAGCGCATCCTCCATGGCTGCCTTCATATAATCCAGCGTCCGGCTCTGCAGAGCGAAATCCGGCGTGCTGTAGCTGAAAGGGTAACCCAGAGTTTCCGGGGTGTAGATCACCACCTGCATTCCCAGATCGTCCATCGCTCTGCGCAGCTGGACGATTTTTTGCCCTGCCTCCCGGGAGCTGTTATAATCCAGACGGCAGTAGTGAGGCGCTCCACCCCACATATCAATTTTCGACAGGCCGCATCTCTTCATGGAGTCCAGATAGTAGGCAAAGCTGTACTGTACATACTGAACGCTCATGACAGCCACATCCTGCATGGTGATACGAGACATGGTAATTCCTCCTGGCCGGTTACAGCGCGTTATAAACAATGCTTCCGTTCACCAGTGTCAGATCCACCTTCAGATTCCGGCTGTCCTCCACCGCTGTGGTGAACAGATTCCCTGACAGGACGGCAATGTCCGCCTTCTTTCCGGGCTCCAGCGTGCCCAGGGTATCTTCGCAGGACAGATTGTAGGCGCCGCCCCGGGTCCACGCAGTGAGAAGCTCCGTAACGGTCAGCATATTCTGCTTGTTAAAGGGCTCGCCGCCCTCTGGGAAGTAACCGCCCACGGCGTGATAGACGGACTCGGGGATGTCGTCAATCAGCAGGGGCAGATCGGTGCCGCAGCTGAGCAGCACACCGGAATCCGCCATCTTCCGGCGGTTCCAATAGTAGCGGCCCCGCTCCATGCCGATTTTCTCCGAGATCATGGCAAGCTTTCCTTCCCGGTCGGCAATGGACTGAATCTGGGGATAGATTTCCGCGATCACGCCCATGGCGCCCATACGCTCCAGATCCCGGGGATCGGAGAATTCCAGATCGGTAATGGCATGGCGGTTGATCACACGGCCCTGGGCATCCCGCCGACAGGTTTCGTAAATATCCAGAACTTTGGCAATGGCGGCATCGCCCTGGGCATGCAGGGAGAAGCGGAAGCCCTCCGCGTCCGCGGCACGGGTCTGCCGGGCCAGACTGTCCCAGTCGATGTTCTGGGCGCAGCAGGTGTCGGCGCAGTTGTAGGGCTGCTTCAGATCGCCGCACAGCTGGCTGATGGAACCGTCCGTCATCTGGTTGTAGCCGGAGAAGCGGACGAATTCGCCGGTAAACTTCTCCCGCATGGCGCGTCCGTATGCGAGGTCCGCTTCCTCGGCTACAGGCTGGCTCATAAAGTTCACCCGCAGAGTCAGCTCCCCGGCCTGTTCCAGCTCCGCCAGAATGTCCGTAAAGCCGTAGAACCGGTCAAAGCCCATCTCCTTAACGGAGGTGACGCCCCGGCTGTTCATCATGTTCATATACTTTTTGAATTCCGGGATAATAAAGTCCCGGTCCCCCAGAATATCCGGCAACAGACGGACGTAGGCTTCGGGGTAGCAGGTTTCCGGGGTAAAGCGGTAGCGCTCCAAAGCAGCGCTGTTCATCCAGCAGGTTTCGCAGCCCTGGGCAAACAGGATGGCCGGGCGGCTACCAAAGGCTTCGTCCAGAGGGGCGGTGCCGCTGACGGGCACCTCCTGGGCGTTCCAGCCGTGGCACAGCACGCTCTTGCCGACAGGGATCGTGTCGGCGTAGGCCTTCGCGGCCGCGACCAGCTCCGCCTCGGTTTTGCAGGCGCTCAGATCCGCTCCGAGGAAGCCCACGCTGTAGCCGGTAAAGAAGCAGTGCACATCCGAGAAGCCCGGGGAGATGGTTCTGTCCCCCAGAGACAGAACTCTGGTATTCGGCCCCAGAATCGCCCCATCCGGCGCGCCGTGGCCGACACAGAGGATTTTGCTGCCCGCCACAGCGACAAAGCCGGCGAAGGGTTCTTCTCCAGCGGCGGTAAAAACGCAGTTGGACTGCAGCACAAGATCTGCGTATTTAGACATAATTCAGTTCACTCCTAACAGTATGCGCCGTCTGGCGGCGGGATAGTAGTACACTGCGCGGCTGATGACAGCCGCACAGTGTCTTGTTCTGTCGGAAGTGGCAGAAGAATACCGAAATCCGGGATGCCGTTGCACACCGGCATCGGGGATCGATTGCACTATAACACGATGGAAATCCCGGCGCAAGAGCCTGAGGCCAAATTCGTATACTGCGCCAATCCCATGGGACGGGTTTTGGACAGAATATGAAATTGGTCTACTTGGGGATTGGGAAACAGCCCGCGGCGCGGATAAGTGAAAATGGCACCTCTTAAAAATTGGTATACTTTCAAATATTCAAATATACCACTTATTTCGTTATTTGTTCGCTTGATTATATATTTGCAAAGAAATCAATATTGTTTTGAATTATATAGTTTATTACCATTTTTTGACATGTGTATGTTATGAAAGTCGTCATCACAGACTTCTTTTTTTGGATAAAAATTTTATAATCATTTTGTCGTAAATGCAAATTGAAATTGGTATTAAAATCCCATATACTTGTCTTAAAGCCGAGATGCGGATAAGCCGTAGCTCCGGCGAAAATAGATATGGAGAGATGCAAAACATGAACGCTGCAATGATTGGAGACAACTGCATTGATGTCTATGTGCGCATCAATGGCGAGGAGGTCAACCGCCGTTATCCCACCGGGAACTGTGTGGACACCGGTGTGAACCTGCAAAAGCTGGGGATTCCTACGGCAATCATCAGCACCACCGGCTCTGACGAAAATGGTGCCTGGATGCTGGATACCCTGACCGCGGAGGGACTGGATGTCAGCCACCTGAAAATCGGCGACGGTCAGACCGCCATTACCTACATGGATATGAACGGAAATGACCGGGTGCACGGAGAGTATATTGA
The DNA here is from genome assembly GCA_022786965.1 of Clostridiales bacterium. Lineage (GTDB taxonomy): Bacteria > Bacillota > Clostridia > Oscillospirales > Oscillospiraceae > Faecousia. Next base: position 14,182 of record JALFXH010000146.1, on the reverse strand, counting down.
GGGCGTGCTGGAAAACATCGTATTCGATGATGAGGACGTGGCCTTCGCCGCTGGACATGATCTGGTGCATACCGCCTTGTGGGGTATGGCAGAGAAGGTGTTGCCCGCCATAAAGGCCGCGGGATGCAAGGCCATCAGCTTTGACTACGCCGACCGACTGGATCATCCGCTGGTGGAGAGCACCCTTCCCTTTGTGGATTACGGATTCTATTCCTACCACAAGGAACGGGACGCTTTCATCGAGGACTTTCTGAAGGACAAGGTGGACCGGGGCATGAAGATTGCGGTGGCAACCTTCGGGGACAAGGGAAGCCTTGCCTATGACGGGACGGCCTTCACCTCCTTCGGTATCTTCCCGGCACCAACCGTGGTCAATACGGTGGGCGCGGGAGACAGCTTCATTGCCGGGTTCCTGTATGGAATTCTACAGGGATGGCCGGTGGAAGCCTGCCTGCGCAAGGGTGCAGAGGTTGCTGCCCAGGTGGTGCAGGTTTTTGAACCATGGGTCAATGCATAATGAGGAGGATATTCAAATGACTATGCAGATTGGTATGTTTACATCCGGCTATCAGCGCAATCCCCTGGAGCACTGCTTTCAGGACGCGAAGGAATACGGCTATGATTACATCGAGCTGTGGGGCGGACGGCCCCATGCCTACGCCCCGGATCTGAGGGACGGAGACATCAACGAGGTTCGGCGTCTCATCGACAAGTACGAGATGCCCGTCCGGGGCTACACCCCGGAGCACAACGCCTATCCCTACAATTACATGATTGGTTCCGAGGCTCAGCGGGAGGACGCCGTGAATTATCTGAAGCTGTGTCTGGACATGGCCAAGGAAATGGGCGCGGAGTTTGTGCTGACCAGCCCCGCCAACGGCGGCTATCTGGCCACCTACGATCAGCTTTGGACCCGGCTGGAGAGGACCATCCGGGAGCTGGGTGATTACGCCGCCAAGCTGGAAATCAAACTGACGGTGGAGGCCCTGACCCCCTTTGAATCCAATTTCTTCACCCGGGCCAACGATCTGGTGGAGCTGTTCCGCCGCATCGACAACCCCTATGTGGTGGGAATGTGCGATGTGGTGCCGCCCTTTGTCCAGCACGAGTCTATTATGGCCTACTTTGATAAGCTTGGTTCCAAGATGGATCATATGCACATCATCGATGGTGACAACGGCACGGACAGCCACATCATGCCCGGAGAAGGCTCCATGCCCCTGCAGGAGATGATTCAGGAGCTGAAGCGGATCGGCTATGAGGGAACCGCTACGCTGGAGCTGGTTACCGGCTACATCAACGAGCCGAGAATGTACGCAAGACGTGCGGTGAATAACGTCCGGGCTATGATGGCCCAGGCCGGTATGGAATCAGGTGCCCGGAAATGACCATTGACATTCATGTGCATCCGGCGTTTTATGCGCCCATCAACGAGGACCCACAGCGGGAAGAACTGCGGCACCGGGAGCTGGACATCCACAAGAACGGCACCGCGCCGCTGGAGCATATCTTCAACCAGATGCGCTGCGCTGGATTGGATCGGCTGTGTCTGCTGCCAGAGGACTACACCTCCAGCGTTGGCTGTCTGGTGGAAAATGAGGAAATTCGCCGTCTGGTGGATCTGGCGCCGGACAGATTCATCGGCTTCGCCGGTGTGGATCCCCGGGACCCCGCCGCTTGCGAAAAGCTGGAGGACGCTTTCTCCCGTCTGAAGCTCAAGGGACTGAAACTCCACCCCGGGCGGCTCCACGTGATGCCCTCCGATCCCATTATGGAGCCGATTTACGCCATCTGCGAAAGGTACGACAGACCCATACTCTTCCACGCGGGTCTGAGCTGGGAGCCGGATACCCTGACCAGCTACTGTCAGCCTCTGGCCTTCGAGGCCGTGGCCGCGAAACACCCCAGGCTGCGTATTTGCCTTGCCCACTTCGGCTGGCCCTGGGTACGGGAGACCGCTATGCTGATGGTGAAATATCCTAACGTCTATACGGACACCGGCGCCCTCTATTTTGACAACGCGAAGGAGTTCTATACCCAGATGCTGACCCGGGATATCCCCATTACCTGGATTGACCGGAGTCTGCGGCATCAGGTGATGTTCGGCTCCAACAACCCCCGGTTCGAGCAGATCCGCATGGCCCAGGCCATCCGGGAGCTGGGCTTCCGGGAGAGCACTCTGGAGCTGATCATGGGCGGCAACGCCATAGAGTTCCTGGGCGGACTGGATTGAGGAGGTATGCCGATGTTTGTAAAAACCATCCATCTGCTGACAAAGCAGTACATTCAGTTTCAGGTGATTACCCCGGAGGTTGAGAGGATTGTGGCGGAAAGCGGCATTCGGGAGGGAATGGTCACCGTGCTGACCAAGCACACCACCACCGGCATCACCGTCAACGAGGCGCTGGAATGTCTGGAAAGCGATATGGAAACCGCTCTGTCCCTCTTCGCCCCGGAGGATCGGCCCTACAGCCACGCCCGGATGCTGCGGGACTATGGCTCCACCGCCGGAAATCCCACCGGGCACCTGAAGGCCATGCTCACCGGCAACCACTGCCATTTTTTGATCCAGGACGGCGTTCTTCAGCGGGGCGGTGCCCAGGATGTCTATTTCTGCGAGTTTGACGGCCCGGCTTCCAGAAATGTCCTTGTCATTGTTGAAGGACAATAACCGATTATGACAATGACCTCCGCCATGCGGGTCTTGTTGTGATAAACCTGCCTGGAAGGGCAGGAAAATACCGAAATACACATACTCCCAAAGAGTCGCTGCGGATTGCACAGCCGCAGACGAGGAAAAAGTGAAAGGAGAGACATTCACTATGTCACAAAATCCCGCAGAAAAGACCGATCTCGGTCGAAAACTGGGCCTGGGCGCCGTTCTGGCGCTGGGCGTCGGCACCACTGTCGGTTCCGGCATCTTCTCTTCCCTGTCTGAGGTAGCGGGCGCTGCCGGCAGCAGCCTGTTCCTGGTGCTGGCCTTCGTCATTGGCGGCCTGCTGCAGATCCCCGCCAACTTCTGCTACGCCGAGCTGGCTTCCGCCTACCCCGAGGACGGCGGTCAGTACGTCTACTTCCGGGAAGCCGGTTCCCGTCCTCTGGCCTTCCTGTGCGGCTGGATCAGCTTCTGGGCCACCGATCCTCCCTCTATCTCCATCATGGCTCTGGCTATCGTGAACTATCTAGCCTTCTTCATTCCCATCCACGGTCTGGCTCTGAAGCTCATCGCTGTGGCCTTCGTGCTGGTATTCATGTTTGTGCATCTGCGCTCCGTTGAGGGCGGCGGCAAATTCCAGACTGTTATCACCGCGCTGAAGATTCTGCCCTTCGCCCTGATCATCGGCATTGGCGTATTCTTCATCAAGGGCGACAACTTCCTGTCCAGCGCACCTCTGGCCGGTTTTGCCGGTGCCGGCGGCATCATGGCTCTGCTGGCAGGTGTCTCCGCTACTACCTGGTCCTATGACGGCATGGGCGCCGCCTGCTATATGTCCGGCGAGATCAAGGATCCCGAGAAAAACCTGCCCCGTGGTCTGATTCTGACCGCCTTCATCGTTCTGGCTCTGTACGCCGGTCTGACCACCGTTGCTTCCGGCCTGCTGACCGTAGATGAGTTGGCCGCCTCCGATGCTCCCATCGCCCTGCTGGCCTCCAAGATCCCCTTCATCGGCAATTACGCCGGTACGGTTGTGGCCATCATGGCCATCATCGTGGTCATCGGCTCTCTGTCCAGCTGCATCATGTTCCAGCCCCGGATCGAGTACGCCATGGCAAAGGACGGCCTGTTCTTCAAGTCCTTCGCAAAGGTTCACCCCAAGTATGAGACTCCCTACTTCTCCATCCTGGTGCAGTGCGCCGTGGCCATCGTGCTGATCTTCGCCACCAGCCTGTCCGACCTGCTGGGCTACTTCACCCTGGTGGCGCTGCTGAAGAACTTCCTGACCTTCGGCACCATTTTCGTCCTGCGCAAGAAGGAGAACTACAACCCCACCTACCGTCTCCCCCTGGGCCCTGTGATGCCTCTGATCGCCATGTTCATGACCGGCACCCTGATTGTTTCCACCTTCGTGTGGGCGCCTGTGGCCGGCTTGGTCTGCGCCGTTGTAGCTGTTGTCACCGGACTGCCCGTGTACTATATGTGGGAGAAGCAGAACCGGAAGGCCGCCTGATTCCGGCTTGACAGTGAGGATATTCCCAGTGTAAAATTTCCCTGAGGGCTGTACGGTCCCATTCCACAAAAAAACGGAAAGGAGATAGGATTTATGGAGCAAAAGCCCCGCGTCCGCCATCGTGAGGAGGCTGTTGAGCTGATCGAATGCTATCTCCACGCAAATGACATTCCGCCCCACGGGAAGCTTCCCGCGGAACGGGAAATGTGCGAAATGTGGGGGCTGAACCGCACAACGCTGCGCGCTGCCATCCGCCGTCTGACGGAAATGGGCAAGCTGTACAGCCTGAAGGGGTCCGGGACATACGTCGCGCCACCCAAGCTGGAGCGCAATCTTCAGGATGCAAAGTCCACCACGGAATCCGTCAGAGGGGATGGTCGTCAGCTGAAAACCACTGTGCTGGAGTCTGAGGTGATCCTTGCAGACCACTACATTTCAGAAAAACTACAGGTTCCGGAAGAGACAAGGGTTCTGTTTATGCGCCGACTGCGGATTATGGACGGGGTTCCCTACATGATCGAAACGAATTATGTAAACTTATCTCTTTGCCCACGCCTGATCGATCATGATTTTACCAATGAGTCATTGTACCGGGTGCTGAGTTACTATAATGTTTTCCCATTCAGCGGAGAAGAAAGCATTGGAATCACATATGCGACAGAATCAGAAGCAAGGCAGCTTCGCATAGACGAGGGTGGCAGCCTGTTCTTCCTGACCGGCATTGCCCGGGATTACAACAATGTTCCGGTGGAGTTCTTCAAGTCGGTGGCGCGACCGGATATGGTTCGCTTCTCCAGCATTCTGCGCAAGTATCGAACGGAGCCTGAAAGGAGATAACTTCTATGAAACTGGCAGCAGTTGGAAGTAACTGCGTTGACTTCTACAGCAATATTGAAAACGGAAAGGCCTATCCCGGCGGCGGGCCCGTCAACATGGCGGTCTATACCGTTCGCCTGGGGGGCGAGGCCTCCTATATCGGCCCTGTGGGGGATGACGTTTACGGCAAAATCATGTTGGACGCTATCTCCGCAAAGGGTGTGGACGCATCCCACCTTCATGTAAAGCCCGGCAAGACTGCCGTGACTCAGGTGGAGCTGCTGGAGGGCGAACGGGTATTCGGCGATTATGAAGAGGGCGTTCTGGAGGACTATACCCTCTCCGAGGAGGATATGGACTTCATCCAGACCCATGATATGGTGGTTTGCGACCTGTGGGGCAAGGTTGAGGGGCAGTTTCAGGCGCTGAAGGCCCGGGGGATTCCCACTGCCTTTGACTGCGCCACTCGTCCCGAGGATGAGGCCAGCCAGATCGCCATGCCCTATACGGACTACCTCTTCTTCTCCAGTGATGACGGCGACACGCCTGCCCTCCGGGATCAGATGAAGGGCTACCACTCCCGGGGCCCCAAGCTGGTAATTGCCCTGCTGGGCGAGCATGGCAGTCTGTGCTACGATGGAACCGAGTTCCATAAATTCGGCATTGTTCCCTGCGAACACGTTGTAGACAGCATGGGCGCGGGCGACAGCTATATCGCCGGCTTCCTGTACGGCATTGTGGAGGGACTGACCATCGATGAGGCCATGGAGAAGGGAGCGGCCAACGCCACCGAGACGCTGAAGTATTTCGGCGCCTGGTAAGAAAAAACAATTTCGGAGGGAGCCCTATGGACAAAGCAAGCGGATTGACGCCCCTGTATATGCAGCTTCGCGAGATCGTTCGCTATAAAATCGAGACTGGGGAATTTGCGCCCTGTACGGCGCTGCCCTCCGAAAATGAGCTGGCGGATGAGTACGCCGTGACCCGGCAGACCGTTCGCAACGCCATTGACACTTTGGTGAATGAAGGTCTGCTGCGGCGTGTAGCTGGAAAAGGCGTCTTTGTCCTGGGAACCCGTATCGAACGGGATCTGGAAGTACTGAAAGGTTTTACCCAGACCATGCTGGATCGAAATGTGACGCCCTCCATCAAGGTTCTCAAGAAAATGATACGTCCTGCCGGGGCGAAATATGCCATGATGTTTGGGATACATCCGGAAGACGAGATCTTCTATATCAAGCGGATGTGCTATGGCAATGGCGAGCCGGTTTCCCTGGAAGAGATTTTTGTTCCGCGGAATCTGGTGCCCAAGATTCAGGGCATTGACCTTTCTGTATTTTCCCTGTACGAAATCTACGAGCTGTACGGAATCAAGCTGGAGCGGGCACGGCAGACGCTGGATATGGTGCATCTGGAACCCAATGATGCCAATCTGCTGGGTATTACCACCCAGACGCCAGTGCTTCTGTTTGAATGTACAAGCTATGATGAGCAGGGACGCATCATCGAGCAGAGCCGCAGCTATACCCGGGGAGACAAGGGGCGGTTTACTGTGCACTTCCAGCGATAACGCGGAAGGAGTAAAACAATGGGATTGTTTACGGGGGATTTTTACTCCGAATGTCTGGCAATGACCACCCAATTGCGGGTGATCTTTCCAGAACTGTCCAATGATGTGACACCGGTATTCAGTGGAGAGCCCATGGTGCTGTACCTGCTGCACGGACTATCCGCCAACAGCGGGGAGTGGACTCGGTTTTCCAAGATTGAATACTATGCCAAGAAGTACAATTTTATCATAGTCATGCCGGAGGTTCAGCGGAGCTTTTACTGCGACAGCGTCTCCGGACCACGATACTTTACCTATATTGCGGACGAGCTTCCGAAGATCTGCGAAAAATGGTTCCGCTTTGACAGCAGCCGGGAAAACACCTTCATTGCCGGCGAGAGCATGGGTGGCTACGGCGCTGTGAAGGTTGGCCTGAACCGTCCGGAACGGTTTTCCGGAATTGCCTCCCTGTCCGGTGTCCTGAACTATCCGAGACTTGCCCGGCAGGTGATGTCCGGTCAGTGGCCGGATCTTCTGCCACAGGAGCTGCGCGCCCTGCACGGAGCCGCAGGTCTGCCTTCCGAGAAAGAGGATGTGATTTCTCTGGTCTGTCAGCAGGCGGGCAATCCCCAGCGCCCAAGGCTTATCCAGCTGTGCGGCACCTCGGATTTTCTCTATGAGGACAATCAGGCCTTCCGCCGGGCGGCGGAAAAAGCGGGCTATGGCCATATGTATCTGGAAGCGCCGGGGGATCACGAATGGCCCTATTGGGACAAAGCGATTCAGTACGCTTTCCAATTCTTTCGCAATATGGATATGAAAAACACACCAATCTATTAACAAATCGTCTTTTTGATAAGAAAGGATCGAAAATAGTATGAATTACGAATCTAAAACGTGGGCTGAGGCCAAGGGTGCCTGCCTGCGTAACTTCAACGAGCAGGGCGATATCGACAGTGTCAATGGCGCGCTGGCTCTGCGTCCCCAGATTGAGAAGATTGTGGATCAGATCTGGGAGGAAGGCTTTGACAACATCTATTTCATCGGCATCGGCGGCACCTACGCTTCCGCTATGCAGGTTGAAGTCTATATGCGGGGCAAGTCTTCTCTGCCAGTCTATGTGGAGAATGCCGCGGAGTACCTGACCACCGGCAACAAGCGCCTGACCAGCCGCTCTGTCATCATCTACTCCACCGTCTCCGGCAACACCAAGGAAATGGTGCAGCTCATCGACACGGTGAAGGCTCAGGGCGTTCGGGTATTCGCCTTCATTGACACCCCCGGCTCCCTGCTGACCCAGGAAGGCAAGTGGGATCATCTGGTGGTCTATCCCAAGAACGAGCAGCTGAAATTCTACATGGTCGCCAATTACCTGATGTACAAGAATGGTGAGTTCCCCGACTATGACCGCTACAATCAGGAGATGGAAGCCCACCTGGCACTGGATCTGGTGAACATTGAGAAAATCTCCGACGCATGGGCTTACGACTACGCGGAAAAGAAGGTTGCCTTCCTGAAGGAGCATCCCGATCTTCCCCACTACTTTGTGGGCGCCGGCAACCAGTGGGGCGCCACCTACTCCTACGCCATGTGCTACTGGGAGGAGCAGATGTGGATTCGCACCAAGTCCATTACCTGCCCCGAGTTCTTCCATGGTATGCAGGAGATTCTGGTGGCGGATACCCCCGTCACCCTGTTCATGGGTGAGGATGAGCAGCGTCCTCTGGCGGAGCGGGTAGCCCGGTTCCTGCCCAAAGTCTGCGGCAACTATACCATCATTGACACGAAGGAGCTGCCCATGGAGGGCATCAGCCCCGAGTTCCGGGGTTCCCTGTCCCATCTGATGATGCACGCCGTGAACAACCGTGTGGATGCTTACATGGAGCTGTTCCTGCGCCATCCGCTGTCCATCCGCCGTTACTACCGACAGTTTGATTATTGATATTTTTCCTCTCCTTACTTCCTGCTGCGGGGGCTTTGGCCCCCAAAGCGGGAGGCGTGAGGGGTTGTCTGCTCCCGGCTGTGCCTGGGAGCTTTTTTGCAAAGGAGAATGTGTATGCTTTGGACCGAACAACTATTTCATGTCAAAAAGCCCATTATTGCCATGCTGCATCTCGATCCTCTGCCAGGAGATCCCAGATTCCGCTATGGGGATTCCATGGCGGTGGTGGTGGAGCACGCAAAGGCCGATCTGGCCGCGCTTCAGGACGGCGGTGTAGACGGCATTCTGATTTCCAATGAATTCAGCCTGCCCTACCAGCGCCATATGAATTTTGTGACGCCGGCAGCCATGGCCTATGTGGTAGGCTGCCTGCGTGACAGCATTCGTGTCCCCTTCGGCGTGGACTGCATTTCCGATGGAGAAGCCACGCTGGAGCTGGCCGCTGCTGTAGACGCGGATTTTGTCCGGGGGACCTTCAGTGGTGTTTATGTGGGTGATGGCGGCCTGTACAACAACGACTTTTCCGCGCTTCTGCGGCGAAAATCGGCACTGCATCTGGATGATCTGAAAATGCTCTATTTTATCAACCCGGAGTCAGACAGAAATCTGGACACCCGGCCACTGTCGGAGATTGCCCGCTCCACCATCTTCAAGGCCCATCCGGATGGTCTGTGCATCAGTGCCAACGCCGCCGGTCAGGACGTGGATGACGCGCTGATCGCCAGCGTGAAGCAGGCGGCGCCGGAGGTGGCAGTGCTCTGCAATACCGGCTGCCGGCCGGACACCATCGAGCGGAAGCTGCGCCTTGGAGACGCTGCCGTGGTAGGCACCTACTTTAAGCAGGGCGGCAGGCTGGAGAATGAACGGCTGGAGAATCTGCGGGTGGACGTTCGGAGAGTTCGGGAATTTATGGATGTGGTTTACCGGCTCCGCTCAGAGCTGGAGGAACGGGAAATATGAAGCTGCTGGCCATGGATCTGGACGGCACCGCCGTGAACCGGCAGGGGCACCTGGGCGAGAAGACCAAAGCGGCTCTTACCCGGGCCAGAAGCCTGGGTCATCGGGTGGTATTCGCCACCGGGCGGCGGGACATCGATATGTTCTCCTTCTGGCCCGAGAGCGCCTTCGCGGATTATCTGCTGCTGAACAACGGCGGAAAGCTGATTCGCACGTCGGACAAGGCCGTGCTGTTCAACGAGACCATCCCCCCGGAGGCGGCCAGAACGCTGATTCTCCACTGTCTGGAAGCGCACTGGCAGCTGCACGTTATCAGCGCAGACTACTGGGGCGTCAACAGGTGGAATGCGGGATTGCAGGAATACATCGACTATTTAGGCACCAGTCCGGCGCGCTATCATCAGCTGGCGCAGACACCCTGGCAGTCCGTGGAGGGCTTTATGGCCACAGTAGACCGGGAACCGATTTGCCGATGGATCGCGGAGCGGGAACTTCCGCTGAGTTTCACACCCTCCGAAGACACCTGTACCGATATTATGGCCCAGAATATCAGCAAGTGGAACGGTTTGCAGCGGCTGATGGCGCTGCTGGGCATTTCTGCGGATCAGGTCGTCGCGGCGGGGGATTACACCAATGATCTGCCCATGATTCAGGGAGCGGGTATCGGTGTGGCAGTCGCCAACGCCCTGCCGGAGGTAAAAGCCGCGGCGGACTATGTGACGGAACAGGACTGCGATCACGACGCGGCTGCGGAAATCATCGAACGCTTTATATTAGGAGGCAATTAGCATGTCACAGGCATATTTTATGGGAATTGACACAGGAACCAATTCCAGCAAGGGCGTGATTATGGACGATGCCGGCAAGGTCATTGCCGTCAGCTCCACCCAACACGAAATGACGAATCCCCAGCCCGGTCATTATGAGCACGACGCGGAAAAGGACTGGTGGGGAGATTTCTGCACCATCAGCCGGAGCCTTCTGAAGCAGACCGGGATTGACCCCAGACAGGTCAAAGCCGTAGGCGCCAGCGCGCTGGGAGCGGACTGCCTGCCGGTGGATGAGCATTGCAGGCCCCTGCGTAAGGCGATTCTCTACGGCATCGACGCCCGGGCTACCGATGAAATGGAGCAGCTGACCCAGCTGTATGGGGAAGAACAAATCCGAAAATGGTATGGAAGGCCCCTGTGCTCCAGCGACGTCATGCCGAAAATCCTGTGGATCAAGAACAAGGAGCCGGAGGTCTACGCAAAAACCTGCAAGTTCATTACCGGCTCCACCTACATCACCGCAAAGCTGACAGGCAGCTATGTGGTGGATCGTTTTCTGGGACTTGCCAGCTTCAATCCGCTGTACGATCCCCAAACCTGGGAGCCGGTGCCGGAGCTGTGCGCGCCGGTATGCCGTCCGGATCAGCTGGCGAAGGTGCGGGAGGCAGCAGACATTGCAGGCTTCGTTACCGCGGAAGCCGCGGCGGAAACCGGTCTGGCAGAGGGGACGCCGGTGACTACCGGCACAGACGATTCCGGCGCGGAGGCCATCAGCTGCGGCGTGGTCAGCCCCGGCCAGATGATGCTTCAGCTGGGGTCCTCGGTGTATATGATTCTGGGAACGGAAGGCCTGGTGGACGATGAGCAGCTCTGGCGGGAGGAATTCATCGTGCCCGGTCTGTGCGACATCTCCGCGGGAACCAACACCGCCGGAAGCCTGACGAAATGGTATCGGGATACCCTGTTCCCCGACGCGAAGGCGCTGGAAGGGGAGGGCGGCCCGGACGCCTACCAGAGTATGCTGGCAGGCGTGGCGGACATTGCTCCCGGCAGCGACGGTCTGATTACCCTGCCCTATTTCGCCGGGGAACGGACGCCTGTCAATGACCCGCTTGCCCGGGGCATCCTGTTCGGTCTGACGCTGGGGCACACCCGCGCGCACCTGTATCGCAGCGCCCTGGAGGGCGTGGGCTATTCCATAGCCCAGCAGATTGCGCGGATGCGCAGCCATGAGAATGTGAAAATCGACAGAATCATAGCAGTAGGCGGCGGAACGCTGAATCCGGTGTGGATGCAGATCATCGCGGATATTCTGGGGACGCCGATCTGCACGCCGGAGATCACGCTGGGGGCCTGCTTCGGCGACGCCATGATGGCGGCCCTGGCTGTGAAGCACCCGGGGTTTGAAAGCTACGACAGGCTGACCCGTTACATCCGGGAAGGGACAGTTTATACGCCCAATCCGGAAAGTCACAGCGTATACGCCCAATATCAGGCGCTGTACAACCAGCTGTATCCTGCCACCGCGGAGCTGGCTCACAGGCTTGCGCCGCTGGCGGGGCAGTGAATCCCATTGGAAAGGACTTACGCGATATGAAAACCATCTCTCGATTGCTGGCGCCGCTGCTGATCCTGGCGGTAGTGTTCGGCGCAATGACCCTCACCGCCGGGGCGGCGGAGCTGAGCGGGGAGGACGCCGCCGCGTATCTGGATGACTATGCCTCCAACGTGGGCTCCGACCCGGATTTTGACGCCAATATCACCGCCGCCATCACCGTGACACGGAGCAGCGTGGGGCTTTACGCTACGATTGCATCCCTGCTGCCACCCATCATCGCCATCGTGCTGGCGCTGCTGACCAAGGAGGTCTACTCCTCTTTGTTTGTGGGCATTCTCTCCGGCGCGCTGATCTATTCCAACGGCAATGTCTGGAATATGGTGCTCACCACCTTTGACACCATGATCGGAAAAATCTGTGACAGCTGGAACGTGGGCATCCTGATCTTTCTGGTGATGCTGGGCATCATGGTGTCCCTGGTGAACAAGGCCGGCGGTTCCGCCGCCTACGGACGCTGGGCCAGCCAGCGCATCAAAACCAAGGCCGGCGCGCTGGTTTCCACCAGCATTCTGGGTATGGTGATTTTCATTGATGATTATTTCAATTGCCTGACGGTGGGCTCCGTCATGCGGCCCGTCACCGACAAGTTCAAAGTCTCCCGGGAAAAGCTGGCCTACATCATCGACGCCACCGCTGCGCCGGTGTGCATCATCGCCCCCATCTCCTCCTGGGCCGCGGCTGTGTCCAGCATCGCGCCGGAGGGGGAGGGGCTGAGCCTGTTCATCCGCTCCATTCCCTATAATCTTTACGCCCTGCTGACCCTGCTGTGCGTCATTGTGACGTCCGTCATGGGACTGGATTTCGGAAAGATGCGTAGCTCTGAGTTGGCAGCCGCGTCCAAAGAAAGTAGGGAAAACGAGGCTTCCGGCGAGACAACGGGCACTGTCCTGGATTTGCTGCTGCCCATCGTGGTGCTGATTATTTCCTGTGTTACGGCTATGATCTATACCGGCGGCTTCTTCGACGCGGAAAGCGGCTGCTACCACAATTTCGTGGATGCTTTCGCCGGATGTGACGCGTCCCAGGGGCTGGTGCTGGGGGCGTTCGTAGCCATTGCGGTGACCATGCTCCTGTACCTGCCCCGGCGGGTCATCACCTTCACACAGTTCACGGATTCCTTCGTGGATGGCTTCAAGGCCATGGTTCCCGCCATCCTGATTCTGATTTTTGCCTGGACCCTGTCCGGAATCACCAATATGCTGGGCGCGAAAATTTATGTAGCCGAGCTGGTGCGGGGCGCTGCCAGCGGTCTTGCCAATCTGCTGCCTGCCATCATCTTCGTCATCGGCGCAGGTCTGGCCTTCTCTACCGGCACCTCCTGGGGCACCTTCGGCGTGCTGCTGCCCATTGTCTGCGCGGTATTCCCCAGCGGCGAGCTGATGGTGATTTCCGTTTCCGCCTGCCTGGCCGGCGCGGTCTGCGGCGACCACTGCTCTCCCATCTCCGATACCACCATCATGGCCTCCGCCGGTGCCGACTGTAACCACATTGGACACGTCAGCACCCAGCTTCCCTACGCCCTGACTGTTGCGGGCGTGTCCTTCCTGGGCTACCTGCTGGCGGGCTTTGTGCAGACGGTATGGATTGTGCTGCCTGCGGCGGTTTTGATGATGCTGGCCACGCTGCTCGTGATCCGGGCCGCGCAAAAGAAGCGTTCCGGATAACGCATAACGAAACACTTCCCGGCAAACTGGGACTCCGGCATTGAAGTCATGCTAAAGATTTAATCGGCAGCGTAGAGGTATTGGTGCAAGACAAGGCAGCCGAACGCAGCTATACTGTATGTATGGCAAGTGACGATAACGCCGTATTGCGCCAATAGGCCAAGCTGATATGAAAGATTTTTATCAAGAATTGGTCTGATGTCCACATCACCGTGGATTACCTTCTCCCCCGGTATTGCCATCTTCATCTCCGTTATGATCTTCAATCTGTTGGGTGACACCATTCGGGACTATGCGGACCCCAAGAGCCGAGGGAGGTGACCATATCGATGATAACGCCTATGTTTTCTGTTCCTTCCTGGAGATGAACATGATTTCCAAGGTAGGCGTCACAGGTTACACCGCCCGTGCCTGCGACTACTGTCAGGTCACTGCGGATCTGAGATACGGATGTTAAAATGCATAACAAAAATGTCCTGTGCTTTCCAATGCGCAAGCCGGTTGGAAAGCTGAAAAGAGAACGGGGTGGAAAGCCCCACACTGGGCGGTGCTGTACGTATCGAGATTCTGACCGCGTCGGCGGAAGCCGGTCATTGGGGAAACCTGAGAAGGCAGCGGCAGCAATCGTTTGAGGTACAAGTCAGAAGAACTGCAGGAGATCATATCGCGCGCAAAAGTTGTACTTGCGCGTGTATTT
>JALFXH010000122.1 GCA_022786965.1 Clostridiales bacterium | reverse complement strand
ACCGCCGCCGACGACTAACAGTTTCATAAACATTCAATCCCTTTTTTGGAGAAATAAGATTACGTATTTGCTGTTTTAACGCAGTTTTGAAAACGGATGATAAATGATTGATTCACACAGCACCCTTCGTAGGGCGGGTGTCATGACCCCGCCGCAGGGTTCGTTGACTGCTTGGTAAAAACCATTCTGAAATCTTCCGTCTCCGCGTCTGGTTCGCCGCTCTGTTCCGTTCGTGCCCGGCGGGGTCATGACCCCGCCCTACGAAGGAGGCGTCTATCAACGATCAATGTTGGAACAGCCGCATACCGGTGAAGGCCATGACGATGCCGTTCTTGTCGCACTCTTCGATGACCAGGTCATCCCGGATGGAGCCGCCGGGCTCGGCGATGTAGCTGACGCCGGAGGCCTTGGCCCGCTTGATGTTGTCGGCGAAGGGGAAGAAGGCGTCGGAGCCCAGGGCCACGCCGGTGATGCCGTCCAGGTATGCCCGCTTGTCCTGGGCGGTCAGGCGCTCCGGCTGGCGGGTGAAGTAATTCTGCCAGATACCCTCGGCGCAGACATCCTCCTCGTTGCCGTTGATGTAGCCGTCAATGACGTTGTCCCGGTTGGGGCGGCCCAAATCGGGGCGGAAGGGCAGCGCTAACGTCTTGGGATGCTGGCGCAGGAAGAAGGTGTCAGCCTTGGAGCCGGCCAGACGGGTGCAGTGGATTCGGGACTGCTGGCCCGCGCCCACGCCTACGGCCTGCCCATCATAGGCAAAACAGACGGAATTGGACTGGGTATATTTCAGAGTAATCAGCGCCACAATCAGGTCGATTTTGGCGGATTCGGGCAGTTCCTTGTTCTCAGTGACGATGTTCTGGAGCAGCTCGGCGTTAATCTTAAAGTTGTTCCGGCCCTGCTGGAAGGTGATGCCGAAGACCTGCTTGGTCTCCTGCTCGGCAGGGACGTAGTTGGGGTCGATGGCCACCACGTTGTAGCTGCCCTTGCGCTTCTGTTTCAGAATTTCCAGCGCTTCCTCGGTGTAGCCGGGGGCAATGACGCCGTCGGAGACCTCCCGGGCAATGAGCTTTGCGGTGGTAGCATCGCAGACGTCGCTGAGGGCCACCCAGTCGCCGAAGGAGCACATCCGGTCGGTGCCCCGGGCACGGGCGTAGGCGCAGGCCAGAGGGCTTTCATCCAGCTCGGGCACATCGTCCACGAAGCAGGCTTTCTTGAGCGTATCGCTCAGAGGCTTGCCCACGGCGGCGGAGGTGGGGGAGACGTGCTTGAAGGAGGTGACCGCCACCATTCCGGTGGCCTCCTTCAATTCCTTCACCAGCTGCCAGGAGTTCAGAGCGTCCAGGAAGTTAATATAGCCGGGACGGCCGTTGAGGATGGTGATGGGCAGGTCGGAGCCGTCCGCCATGTAAATGCGGGAGGGCTTCTGGTGGGGGTTGCAGCCGTATTTCAGTGCAAATTCGTTCATTTTTATCCTCCATGAACGTCGTAGGGGGCGGCGTCCTCGACGCCCCGGCGGTAGGAAATCCCTTTTCGCGCTGGGCTTCGGCGCATTCGCAGCCGTGTACTGCCGGGACGTCCAGAGGCCGTCCCCTACGGTCGTAAATTACTGATGCTTGTTGATGATCCGCTGCTCGTGCTTGCCAGTTTCCAGATCGGTGTAGCGGACGAACAGGGAAATC
The DNA here is from genome assembly GCA_022786965.1 of Clostridiales bacterium. Lineage (GTDB taxonomy): Bacteria > Bacillota > Clostridia > Oscillospirales > Oscillospiraceae > Faecousia. The sequence goes on along the minus strand of JALFXH010000122.1, from coordinate 31,645 downwards.
TTGTTGTCTTCGTTCAGATTCTCCCACAACTCGGCGGTGAAGGCGTCGATATCAGCAGGGATGCTGACCCGCTCCGGCTCTCCCTGGAAGGTGGGAATCACGGGATTGCCGTCGCAGACGTAAGTGTGCAGGAAATGGCCCAGACCGGCAGTGGCGGGGTACTCATAGAAGAACCGGGCGCAGCCATTGCCCTCGGGGTCAGCCGATTTTAGGATGGACATTTTATAGCTGCCGTCAAATGCCTGAATGCCGGAAATCCGGGGGGTCCAGTTGGGGCCGTCGTCCTCAAACTGCCGGGTCCGCAGGGCGGCTTCCCAGCTCTCGCCCTTGGCAAGGAATTCCCAGATGGTGTCGGTCTGGTCGCCGTTGGTGACGATCAGGCCGCAGCCGGCTTCCCGGACAGGGTGATAGATAATCAGGTGGGGGTCCTTCATCAGGGAAGGATCGTGGGCTTCGGTGCGGATGCCGTCCGGCTCCTGGATAAAGACTCGGTTCCGGGAGTTGACGCTGCGTCCCATAATGAAATAGGCGGCAACGGCTTTGCTGCCGTCAGGGGTCACGCCCAGCACAATGCCCCGGCCGGGGTAGGTGTTGCCAGAAAGACGCTCCGCCATGGTTTTGGTTTCATAGACGTTCATAGAAATGCCTCCATTATTTTTGCAGTCCGGCGCAGACGGTCTCCGCCGCCTGAGGGAGCAATATCCACTCGGCTTGCTCCATGACCCGGCGCTGTAAGGTTTCCGGGGTATCGCCGGGTTCAATGTAGACGGCTTTCTGAGCGATGATCTCGCCGCCGTCGGGGATTTCGTTGACAAAGTGCACGGTAGCCCCCGTCACCTTCACGCCGTAGGAAAGGGCCGCTTCATGCACCCGCAGGCCGTAGAAGCCCTCCCCGCAGAAGGAAGGAATCAGGGAGGGGTGGACATTCAGAATCCGCTTGGGATAGCAGGACGTGAACTTTTCCGTCAGGATGGTCATGAAGCCCGCCAGAATGATGACTTCAATTCCGTGCTCCGTCAGGATTCCTTTCAGCTTTTCCTCAAAGGTTTCCTGGGAGCCGCACTCCTTTTTCAGCACCACGGCAGTGGGAATATTGGCTTTTTTTGCCCGCTCCAGGGCGTAGGCGTTTGCGTTATTCGCCACAACCAGCGCGATTTCGCCGCTGGTTAACACGCTTCCCTGGGCGTCAATCAGGGCCTGCAAATTGGTGCCGCCGCCGGAGACCAGCACCGCGATTTTGGTCTTCACGCCAGAATCACCTTTTCTTCTGCGTTTTCCACGATGGTGCCGATGGTGTAGGCATCCACGCCGTTTGCTTTCAGAATCTCGATGGCCTTGGCTTCCTCGGCGGCAGGCACCACAATGCTCATACCCACGCCCATGTTGTAGGTGTTGAACATATCCCGCTCGGGGATGTTGCCCCATTTTGCAATCACATCGAAGATGGGCAGAACCTTGACCTTGGACTTGTCAATTTTCGCGCACAGGCCGTCGGGGATGGAGCGGGGAATGTTCTCGTAGAAGCCGCCGCCGGTGATGTGGCTGATGCCCTTGACATCCACCTGCTCCAGCAGCGCCAGCACGGGCTTTACATAAATTTTGGTGGGAACCAGCAGGCCTTCCGCAATGGTCTTGCCGCCCAGCTCCTCCCGGGGGACATACAGCTGGGGGTTATTGTTATCAATATCAAACACCTTCCGGCACAGGGAGAAACCGTTGGAATGAATACCGGTGGAGGGCAGGGCAATGACCACATCCCCCGCCTTCATCCGGGTGTTGTCGATGATCTTTTTCTTGTCCACGATGCCCACGGCGAAGCCTGCCAGATCGTACTCGTCCACGGGCATCAGGCCGGGGTGCTCGGCAGTCTCGCCGCCGATCAGAGCCGCGCCGGACTGGACGCAGCCCTCAGCCACGCCGCCTACGATCTCGGCGATTTTTTCGGGCACGTTCTTGCCGCAGGCGATGTAGTCCAGGAAGAACAGGGGCTTTGCGCCCACGCAGATAATGTCGTTGACGCACATGGCAACGCAGTCGATGCCGATGGTGTCGTGCTTGTCCATGAGGATCGCCAGCTTCACCTTGGTGCCGCAGCCGTCGGTGCCGGAGACCAGCACCGGCTCCTCCATGCCCGCGATGGGCAGACCAAAGCAGCCGCCAAAGCCGCCCACATCGTCGAGGCAGCCTTCATTGCGGGTGCGGGCAACGTGCTTTTTCATCAGCTCCACCGCCTTGTAGCCGGCGGTGATGTCCACGCCGGCAGCGGCGTAGCTGGCGGAGAAGGAATTTTTGTGATCCATAGTAACGCTCCTTTACGCTTATGTTTCTATCGTAGGGCGGGGGCTTGCCCCCGCCGTGTCAGACGAATGCTGCTTCGCAGATGGCGGGGGCAAGCCCCCGCCCTACGCTCGGCCTATCACACGGCAGTAACGAATCGAGCGGTGCCCAATGGTGTAACGACTACTGACAGGGTTCGTCACGCATTGGGTGTGAGCCCTGCTCACTCGTTTCCTGTCCAGCAGTAGGTGCAGACCTTGTCCCGGTCAAGACCGATGGCTTCCAGCAATCCGTCCAGAGACTGATAGCCCAGAGAGTCGAAGCCCATTTCCTTGCAGATGGCATCCAGCATGGCCTTGCCACGCTCGGTGTTGGGGTCGGCGTACTCGGCAAGGTGCTGCTGGCCCACCGCGCCCTCCAGATCCTGAATGGTCTTGCGGGTCAGCAGCTCCATTTCGGACTTGCTGCTGGAGAAGTTCAGGTACTTGCAGCCGTACATAATGGGCGGGCAGGCGGAGCGCATGTGTACTTCCTTGGCGCCGCTCTTGTACAGGAAATCCACGGTCTCCCGCAGCTGGGTGCCCCGGACGATGGAGTCGTCCACCAGCAGCAGCTTCTTGCCCTCGATCAGTTCCGGCACGGGAATCTGCTTCATTTCCGCCACCAGATTGCGCATCTCCTGATTGGAGGGCATGAAGGACCGCGCCCAGGTGGGGGTGTACTTGACGAAGGGCCGGGCGAAGGTTTTGTGGGAATAGTTGGCGTAGCCGATGCCGTGGGGCAGGCCGGAGTCCGGCACACCGGCAACGTAGTCAACGTCGGGCATGGTGCCGTTTTGCTCTTCGTTTCTGGCCATGATCTCGCCGTTGCGGTTGCGCATGACCTCCACGTTGACCCCCTCGTAGTTGGAGTTGGGGTAGCCGTAGTAGCTCCATAGGAAAGCGCAGATCCGCATCTTCTCGCCGGGAGCGGAAAGCTGGGTATAGCCCTCGGGGGTCACCTGAACGATCTCGCCGGGGCCCAGGTTGTAGCAGGGCTGGTAGCCCAGCTTCTGGCAAGCGAAGGATTCCATGGCGGCGCAGTAACCGTTTTCGCTCTTGCCGATGACGATGGGCAGACGTCCCATCTGGTCCCGGGCGGCGATGAGACCGTCGGATTTCAGAATCAGGATGGTGCAGGAGCCCTGGATGGCGGACTGGGCATAGCGGATGCCGTCCACCAGATTGTCACAGCGGTTGATGAGGGCGGCGGTCAGCTCCGTGGCATTGACCGCGCCGGAGGACATGGCCATGAACTGGTGCCCCGGGCCGGAGAAGGTCTTCTCCACCAGCTCCTCGGCATTGGTGATGATGCCCACGGTGGAGATGGCGAAGAGCCCCAGGTGGCTGCGCACCAGCAGGGGCTGGGGATCGGTGTCGGAGATGCAGCCGATGCCATAGCTGCCCTCGAATTTTGTCAGGTCGCCTTCAAACTTGGTGCGGAAGGGGGTGTTCTCGATGTTGTGAATCTGGCGCTGGAAGCCCTTTTCCGGGTCGTAGAAGGCCAGACCGCCTCGCTTGGTGCCTAAGTGGGAATGATAGTCCGTGCCGAAGAATACATCGTACTTGCAGCTTTTACGGGACACAGCCCCGAAGAAACCACCCATTTTGGAATCCTCCTTGAAGTAAAATAACGAACAATAATCATATGTAGGGAATACTTGGAAAACAGCAACGCAGGGGAGGGACTTTTCCCCTCTCCTACGCCGCGAAGCCTGTGGAATCTCGCTGGCAAGCGATGATTCCGGCTCCCCGCTTCTTTCATAGCTGCCAAAGAAAGCGGTTTATGGAATTCACAGGGGGACCAATCCCTGTGGGGTGCGTAAACTGATCTGTTGTCATCCTGAGCGGAGCGCGAAGCGCGCAGTCGAAGGATCTTTTCACTGAGTTTCGCTCGGTATCATGGAAAATGCGTAGATCCTTCGACTCGCTTCGCTCGCTCAGGATGACACAGGTTTTACTTATTCAGCTCCGCAGTCAGCGCGGCGTCCTTTTCGAGAACCTTGGCGGCGTCGGCGGCCCGTTTGGCGTCCAGACGGGCGGCAAGGTCGGCGTCCTCCACGGCAATGATCTGGGCGCATAACAAAGCGGCATTCACGCCTCCGTTGATGGCTACGGTGGCCACCGGAATTCCGGAGGGCATCATAACGGTGGAAAGAAGTGCGTCAATGCCGTCGAGACAGGCACCCTTACAGGGAATGCCGATTACGGGCAATGTGGTGTTGGCAGCAATGGCGCCAGCCAGGTGGGCGGCCATACCGGCGGCGGCAATGATGGCGCCGAAGCCGTTTTTCCGGGCGTTCAGGGCGAACTGCCGGGCCTCCTCCGGGGTGCGGTGGGCGGAATAGATGTGGCACTCGTAGGGAATCTCCAGAGAATCCAGGGTGTCCATGGCCTTGCGCAGGATAGGCAGATCACTGTCACTGCCCATGACAATTCCAACTTTTTTCATGTGTTACCTCCAATACTGCAACAAAAAAGGGCGCACTTTCTCCTAAAATCTCAGGAAAAGTGTGCCCAGACGGTCGGCAAAAAACATATGCCCTTACTCCATGTGGTGCTCCACGAATCCGTCAGTCATAAGGGTTTCTCTCTTTACAACAAAATTATATCACGGGCAAAAAAAGGCGTCAAGGCGGTATTCAGACAATTTCCGACAGCTTTTGTACCGCCGCCATGTTAAAAGTGCCAAAAGGTAAAAATACTTTTATATGGAAAGTACCAATTGACAAACGGATGAAGCTTTCGTACAATGTACATGACCTCTTACATGACTGACGGGTTGCGCGGTTTACCGCGGTGGAGTGTGGAGGAAAAGATGCCGACCGTCTGGGCAATTCAGTTTGAGGCTGGATTGCCCTTTTTCGGTTTTTCAGCCTCAGAAATAAGTAAACAGAGGTGTTTTCCATGAAAAAGATCCGTTCCATGAGCGAAGGCGAATTTCTGAAGCTGTTTTTCGCCTTTTTCACCGCCGCGTTTCTCATCGCCGCTGTGATTATGCCCGACCGGGCAAGTATGCTTACCGGCCTGTGGCAGATTCTCAGCCAGCCCAGTAAGCTGAGCACCAACTACTTCTTCATCGGCGGCTACTCCGCCACCTTCCTGAACATGGGTCTGGTAGGCCTGATCTGCCTGCTGCTGTACATCGTTTTCAAGGCCACACCTACCAATGTATCCACACTGGCCTTCGTGCTGACCCTGGGCTTTGGCTCCTGGGGCATTAACATTCTGAACGTCTGGCCCACTATTTTCGGCGTGATGATCTACTGCGTCGTGAAAAAGGAGAAGTTCGGCGCCAATGTCAACGCCATGCTCTTCTCCACCGGCATCGCGCCCCTGATTACGGACCTGATGATCCGCTACCCCAACGCGGAAGCCATCGGCTTCAATCTGGAGGGCATTCTGATCGCGCTGGCTGTGGGCTTCTTCATCGGCTTCTTCCTGCCCGCCGGCCTTGCCAACTCCCCCAAGGTTCATAAGGGCTTTGACCTGTACTCTGCCGCCCTGCCCGTGGGTATGACAGCCTTCTTCCTCAACGCCACCCTGTTCAAGACCCTGGGCGTGGCCCTGCCCGCCGGCGCTGACGCGGCTCAGCTGCAGGTGGCCTCACGGCTGACGGTGAATACCTTCTGCATCCTTCTGTTCGGCGCCTGCATACTTATCGCCTTCGCGCTGGGCTGCCGTCCCAAGGACTATTGGCAGCTGATCATCGACCCGGAGCTGGTGACCAATTTCTCCTCCACCTACGGCAATCCCGTGTTCCTGATGAACGTGGGCGTGTTTGGCCTGTTCATTCTGGGCTACTACAACCTGATCGGCGCCTCCTTCAACGGCGTGACCTTCGGCATCATCTTCTGTATGCTCGCCACCTGCAACTCCGGCTCTCATCCCGGCAACGTCTGGCCCATTATGCTGGGCTACATTGTGGCCTCCACGGTGTGCGGCATGATCTCCCCGCTGGTGGGCGGCACCTTCACCTTCGCCGTCAACGCTCAGGCGATTTGTGTCGGATTGTGCTACGCCAATGGCCTCAGCCCCATCGCCGACAAGTACGGCTGGCGCTACGGCTTTCTGGCGGCAGTGATGCACTACCTGCTGGTGACCTCCGTGCCCACCCTTCACGGCGGTTACTGCCTGTACAACGGCGGCTTCACCGCGGCGCTGATCTGCATCATTCTGGTGCCCAGCCTGGAGCGGTTCAGCCGGGATAAGTTTGAGCGCAAGGCGCTGAAAAGCAAGTGACTGACGCCGCCCGACTGGAAAAGAGTGCAGTGTCTTTCACTGAACCGTGCATTGCTCAGCAGGTATGACACATTTTTTTCAGGCTTGAGGGTACTCTGCGCTTGACTGCCAACAGTATACAATCGTAAAAACCCCAGTTTTGCTTGACGCAGAACTGGGGTTTTCGACAACTTTTCTATAGAGACAGGGGTCTCGCGGTCAACGGCATCGCTGCGAAAAACGCAGCAGACCCGCTTGACTGGAATAATTTCTTTTCGCCCCTTGTAAATCCGATAAATCTGTGGTAAACTGAATTGATTTGAAAGAAAACTGACCGATTTGGAGGCTTTATGTATTATTCCGCTCCCATTTAGAAGTCCCTCCGGTTTTGTGAACGACTAATGATTATGGAGGGAAAACAAATGTCTACACTACAGGAAGAAATCAGCCGGCGGCGGACCTTCGCCATTATCTCCCACCCCGACGCCGGTAAAACCACCTTAACCGAAAAATTTCTGCTCTACGGCGGCGCTATTGCCCAGGCCGGCGTGGTCAAGGGCAAGAAGAATTCCCGGGCCGCCACCTCCGACTGGATGGAGATTGAGAAGCAGCGTGGTATTTCCGTCACGTCCTCTGTCATGCAGTTCCAGTACGAGGGCTTCTGCATCAACATTCTGGACACCCCGGGCCACCAGGACTTCTCTGAGGACACCTACCGCACCCTGATGGCGGCGGACTCCGCCGTCATGGTCATCGACGGCGCAAAAGGTGTGGAGCCCCAGACGAGGAAGCTGTTCAAGGTCTGCGCCATGCGGCACATTCCTATTTTTACCTTCGTCAACAAAATGGACCGGGAAACCAAGGACCCCTTTGACCTGCTGGACGAGGTGGAGCGGGAGCTGGGCATTGAGACCTATGCCATGAACTGGCCCATCGGCTGCGGCAAGGATTTTCAGGGCGTCTACGACCGGGAGAAGGCGGAGCTTCTGTTCTTCTCCGGCGTGAACGGCAAGTCCCGGGCGGACAAGCTGTCCGTCGATCTCTATGACCCCCAGGTCGCCACTCTGCTGGACAGTGAAGCAAAGCACCAGCAGCTCATTGACGATGTAGAGCTTCTGTCCGCCGGGCGGGAAATGGACGTGGAAGCCGTCCGCAACGGCCAACTGTCCCCGGTGTTCTTCGGCTCCGCTCTGACCAACTTCGGCATCGAGCCGTTCCTGGAGGCGTTTTTGAAGCTGACCCCGCCTCCCCTGCCCCGGACGGCGGACTGCGGACTTATCGACACCTTTGACCCGGATTTTTCCGCCTTTGTCTTCAAAATTCAGGCCAATATGAACAAAGCCCACCGGGACCGCCTTGCCTTTATGCGCATCTGCTCCGGCAAGTTCTCCCGGGACGCGGAGTATTTCCATGTGCAGGGCAACAAAAAAATGCGGCTTTCCCAGCCCCAGCAGCTGATGGCCGCGGAGCGGGAAATCGTGGAGGAAGCCTACGCCGGGGACGTCATCGGCGTGTTTGACCCGGGCATCTTCGCCATCGGCGACACCATCACCGTGCCGGGCAAAAAGTTCACCTACTCCGGTATCCCCACCTTCGCCCCGGAGCACTTCTGCCGGGTGTCCGCCAAGGACTCCATGAAGCGCAAGCAGTTTGTCAAGGGCACGGAGCAGATCGCCCAGGAGGGCGCCATTCAGATCTTCAAGCTTCCCAACTCCGGTATGGAGGAGGTCATCGTGGGCGTGGTGGGCGTTCTGCAGCTGGAGGTGTTCCAGTACCGCATGAAAAACGAGTACGGTGTTGACCTGCGGATGGAGACCCTGCCTTACGAGGAGATCCGCCTGATTGACGAGTATCCCGGGGATCTGGGCGACCTGAACCTGGGCAGCGACGCGGAGCTTCTGGAGGACTACCGGGGCCGGAACCTGATGGTGTTCAGCAGCTTCTGGGCCATTGACTTCACCTGCCGCCGGAACCCGGGCCTGAAGGTATCCGAGATCGTGGTACAGGAAGGGTAAGATTCAGTTGACAGTTGATAGTTGACAGTTGACAATTACTCAAAAAATCGCCTGCGTGGAGCAATTTCACTCAGGCGATTTTCGTATATATGAGGGATTATTCCGCGCCGTTGGCGACGGCTTCGGCAGCTTCCGCCTGAATGTCGGCAAAGTTGGACAGCATGGGCTCGACATTCTCGTTTTTGATCTTCCGGTTTACATAATTCTTTGTAATCCTGTACACGATGGGGGACAGGACGATGACGCCGATGAGGTTGGGAATCATCATCATGCCGTTGAGAGTATCGGCAATGTCCCAGGCCAGGTTCTCGCCCATGACAGCACCGCCGAAGGTGGCAATCACGAAGATTACCCGGTAGACGATGGTGGACCTGGTGCCGAAGAGATACTCGCAGGCCTTGGAGCCGTAGTGGCTCCAGCCAAGCACGGTGGAGTAGGCGAAGAGCATGATGGCGATGGCCACAAATACACCGCCCAACCGGCCAAAGTACATGGTGAATACTGTGCTGACTACGTTGGCCTTGGTCAGGGCCACGCCGCCGCATTCCGCCACCGCAACACCGGTTTCCAAATCCACCAGGCCGGAGGACAGAACGGTAAAGGCGGTGAGGGTGCACACGATCATGGTATCGGCAAAGACCTCAAAGATGCCCCACATACCCTGTCGGACAGGCTCCCGGACATTGGAGTTGGAGTGAACCATAACAGAGGAACCAAGGCCAGCCTCATTGGAGAACACGCCCCGCTTCATGCCCTGCTCGATGGCCAGCTTCATGCCGTAGCCCACGATGCCGCCGCCGGCAGCGCGGAATGCAAAAGCGCCCTTGAAAATCGACGCAAACACCACGGGAACCATCCGGATATTCATAATCAGAATGACAATGGTGCCGATCATATAGATAATCACCATAAAGGGGACAATCTTCTCAGTGACGGAGGCAATGCGCTTCAGACCGCCCACAACAACCATACCCACCAGAATCAGAAGCATGACGCCGGAAACCCAGGTGGGCAGGCCGAACACCGTTTCCAGATTGCCGGAGATGGAGTTGACCTGAGTCATGTTGCCGATACCGAAGGATGCCAGGAGGCAGAATACAGAGAAGGCCACCGCGAGAATCGTGCCTATCTGTTTGCAGCCCTTTTTCGCGCCCAGGCCGTCCCGCAGGTAGTACATGGCGCCGCCGCACCACTCGCCCTGCTCGTTCTTTCGGCGGTAGAAAATGCCCAGCACGTTCTCGGAGTAGTTAGTCATCATGCCGAAGAAGGCAATCAGCCACATCCAGAACACTGCGCCGGGGCCGCCCACTAAGATCGCGCCCGCTACGCCCACGATGTTGCCGGTTCCCACCGTGGCCGCCAGCGCGGTGCACAGGCTCTGGAACTGGGAGATGGAGCGGTCCTCGGTATGGCTGGTAACCTCGCTGTCGCGGAAAATTGCGCCGATGGTGTTTTTGATCCAGTGGCCGAAGTGGCTGACCTGGAAGCACTTTGTGATGCAGGTGGTGAGCACGCCCACGAAAGCAAGCAGGATCAGGGCCGGCCAGCCCCAGACGATGCCGTTCAGCGTGCCGTTGACTTGCGTAATCATATCGAGCATAGAATTTCCTCTCTTCTATAAAAATAGACGCCGTATCCCTATGGTGGATACGACGTCGCTGCCGTATGATGGAAGCAGTATAGCCTTTCCGCCGTCTGCCTGTCAATAGTTCCTGCCAAATTTCGGCAAAACCACAAAAGATCAGCGGAAAAATGTCTCATGTTTTGTGCAGAGGACAAATGTCCTTCCAGCAAAGGCACTCCCGTCAGGTGCTCTTCCGGGTCACCAGCTTCCAGGGCAGCTTCTGGCTCTGGGCCTGTTTCCCTCGGACAAGCTCCAGAATTCCCTGGGCTGAGAGGGTGCCCAGTCTCCCCGGGTCCGGGGCCAAGCTGGTCAGACCCACCGCCCCCAGGCTGCTGTAATGGCTGTTGTCGAAGCTGATAATGGACAGCTGCTGGGGCACCCGCACCCCGGCATGGAGCAGAATATCCAGCAGCCGGTAGGCGATTTCATCATTATAGCAGATCACCGCGGTGCAGCTGCGGACCAGCTGGGCGGCATAATCCTCCAGCCAGCCGGTAGCCCCCTGTTCCACCAGCGACACCCGCTGGTTGGTGTCGTACCAGAAGATGCTTTCCTCCTGAAACGACACCTCCGCGTCCTTCAGAGCGTGCATCATGCCGGAAAACCGCAGAATACCCTGCCGGTCGTCCAGCTTGAAGATGCCGCCGATGCGGGTGTGCCCCTTCTGCAGCAGATGCTGGGCCGCCAGGTATCCGCCGCTTTCGTCATCGTCCCGGAAAACCGGGGCGGAAAGCTCCGGATAGCAGCTGTGGAGAAACACCATGGGCACCCCGGAATCCCGCAGCTGCCGGTACAGGTCCAGATTGGGATTGGGCAGGGCCGACTTGGTGCCCTCCACAATCATGCCCCGCACCGGGTGCTCCAGCAGCTGAAGCAGAATTTTCCGCTCCTTCTCAAACTGGTTGTCTGTGCCGTAGACCAGAGCGGAGAAGCCGTTTTCCAGCAGCACCTGCTGGGCGTCCATCAGTAGAGACGGGAAAATATAGCTGTTGGCAAAGCTGATGACGATGGCGATGGTATTGTTCTCAGACTTGGGCTTTTGCTCCAGCACCACGGTGCCGCTGCCCTGGCGGCGCTGGATCAGACCCTCCTTGGTCAGGATTTCAAGGGCATTGCGCACCGTCTGGCGGCTGACGCCGAACTGCTCCATGAGCTGCTGCTCCGTGGGCAGGCGGCTGCCTGATTTGTATTCTCCCTCGGTGATAGCGGTTCTGAGGGTATTTGACATCTGAATGTATTTCGCTGGCATGGATTCTCACCCCGGATTCATAATCTACACTACTATATCATATTTTCCCCGAAAACCGAACCCTGTTTTTCCGAAATTTTGGCAAAATCTTTTTTCATGCGTATAGTTCTTGTCGAAATTTGTATTTATTTGTATTTTTTCGTTCTGATTATTTGTATTTAATTTTGGGTTCTCCGGTGTTCTGCTTCCGAAAATCCTTGAAATGATTGTGCAGGATGCCAGCATTATTTTTACAACCGTCCCGCAAACCGTCAAAAGCCGGCCCCTTCAAACCGGTCTGTTTGTGAAATATGTCAAGAAGCAGTTTCAAAACCGCCATTGCAAATTATAGTTGATTTTGATAAATTATATCGTATATTTAATGTTTTATTAAATATATAGATACTAAATTGGTAAGCTAAACCAATTATGTTCGCATTTGTGTCCTGATAATGAAAATTTGTATTGTCCAACTATACGAAAAAGCGCAAAAAACGTACCAATTCTTGACAAGAGCCATTTTCTGGGTGTATACTTGGTGCATAAAGCCGGACGCAAACCCGGCAAAAAAATTGTAAGGAGTATGAATCAATGAAGAAGATTATTGCACTGGTCCTCGCTCTGATGATGGTCCTGTCTCTGGCCGCCTGCGGCGGCAACGGCGGCTCCAATAAGGGCGGCAAGACCGTCGGTATCGCAATGCCCACCCAGTCTTCCGAGCGCTGGATCAAGGACGGCGCCAACATGAAGGCTCAGCTGGAGGAGAAGGGCTACACCGTTATCCTGCAGTACGCTGAGGACGATGTTCAGGCTCAGGTTTCCCAGATTGAGAACATGATCTCCCAGAAGGTTGACTGCCTGGTTATCGCCGCCATCGACTCCGGCGCTCTGACCGGCGTTGAGGCTCAGGCCAAGCAGGCCGGCATTCCCATCATCGCTTACGACCGTCTGCTGATGGACACCGACGCTGTTTCCTACTACGCTTCCTTCGATAACGAGGGCGTGGGCCGGGCTATCGGCGAGTACATCGAGAAGGCTAAGGATCTGGCCAACACCACCGAAACCTACACCATCGAGTTCTTCATGGGCTCCCCCGACGACAACAACGCTGTTCTGCTGCACAGAGGCCTGATGAAGGTTCTGCAGCCCTACCTGGACAAGGGCACCCTGGTCTGCAAGACCGGCCGTACCTCCTTCGAGGACACCTGCATCCTGCGTTGGTCTCAGGAGACCGCTCAGCAGTGGTGTGAGAACTACCTGTCCGGCTTCTACGCTGACGAGGATCTGGACATCTGCGCTACCGCTTTCGATGGCTTCGCTTACGGCTGCCGCTCCGCTCTGGAAGGCGCTGGCTACACCCTGGACAACTGGCCCCTGATCACCGGTCAGGACGCCGAGCTGATGGCTTCCAAGAACATCATCGCCGGTTATCAGACCATGTCCATCTACAAGGACACTCGTCTGCTGGCTGAGAAGTGCGTTACCATGGTCGAGGCCGTTCTGAACGGCACCGAGCCCGAGATCAACGACACCACCACCTACAACAACAACGTGATGGTCGTTCCCTCCTACCTGTGCACCCCCGTGGCTGTTGACCAGAGCAACTACGAGGAACTGCTGATCGGCGGCGGCTACTACACCGCTGAGGAGCTGGCCGGCTAATTTCTCCCGACACATTCCCGCAAGAGGCGGCGGCTCTGCCGCCGCCTCTTCTCTTAACATCAGCACCCCCCCTAGAAACGCCGCGTTCCGCGGCGGCAAAAAGGAGTCGAAAGAATGTCAGAATATATCTTGGAAATGAACCACATTGTCAAGGAGTTCTCCGGGTTCAGAGCGCTGGATGATGTCAATCTGAAGGTGAAAAAGGGCGAGATTATGGCAATCTGCGGCGAAAACGGCGCAGGTAAGTCCACCCTGATGAACGTTCTGTCCGGTACCTACCCCTATGGCAGCTACTCCGGCGACATCGTTTACAACGGCGAGGTCTGCAAGTTCCGCAACCTCCGCGACAGTGAGGCCAAGGGCATCGTTATCATCCATCAGGAGCTGGCCCTCAGCCCCTACCTGTCCATCGCCGAGAACGTGTTCCTGGGCAACGAGCGCAAGAAGATGAGCGGTGTCATCGACTGGACCGAGACCCGGAAGCAGGCGCAGGAGCTTCTGAAACGGGTGGGTATGGAGAACGAGAACGTCAACGTTCCCGTGAACACCCTGGGTGTGGGCAAGCAGCAGCTGATCGAAATCGCCAAGGCTCTCGGAAAGAAGTGTGACCTGTTGATTCTGGACGAGCCCACCGCCGCCCTGAACGATCGGGAATCCGCCCAGCTGCTGGAGCTGATGCTGCAGCTGAAGGCCCAGGGCATCACCTGCATCATCATCTCCCACAAGCTCAATGAGATCAGCTACGTTGCCGACTCCATCACCATCATCCGCGACGGCAAGTCCATCGAGACCCTGGAAAAGGGCAAGGACGACTTCTCCGAGGAGCGGATCATCAAGGGCATGGTGGGCCGTGAGCTGACCAACCGCTACCCCAAGCGGGAGGACTGCCCCATCGGCGATGTGATTTTTGAGGTCAAGAACTGGAACGTCTTCCATCCCGATGATGCCAATCGTCAGATGCTGAAGGATATCAACCTCCAGGTCCGGGCCGGTGAGGTCGTGGGCCTGGCTGGCCTGATGGGCGCTGGCCGTACGGAGCTGGCAATGAGTCTCTTCGGACGCAGCTACGGTCAGAAGATCTCCGGCGACATCCTCATCAAGGGCGAGCCGGTGGATCTGAAGGACGTCCGCACCGCCATTAAGCACCGGATGGCCTACGTGTCCGAGGACCGGAAGACCTACGGTCTGGTGCTCATCGACAGCATCAAGTTCAACATGACCCTGTCCGCTCTGCGGGAGTTCTTCTCCAAGAGCGGCATTGTTGACCACAATCTGGAAAAGGTTCGCTCCGAGGAATACCGCACCAAGATCAACGTCAAGACCAACTCCATCGACCAGACCGTCGGCTCCCTGTCCGGCGGCAACCAGCAGAAGGTGGTTCTGGCAAAGTGGATGCTTACCGAGCCTGACGTGCTGATTCTGGACGAGCCCACCCGTGGTATCGACGTCGGCGCCAAGTACGAAATTTACTGCGTCATCAATGAGCTGGCCAAGGCCGGCAAGGCAGTTATCGTTATTTCCTCTGAAATGCCCGAGATCATCGGCACCTGTGATCGGACCTACGTTATCAACGAAGGCGAAATCGCCGGCGAGCTGAAGGGCGACGAGATCACCCAGGAGGCCATCATGGGCTGCATCATGGCCCACAACAGAAAGGAAGAGGTAGAAGCATGAGCAACAAGACCAGCAAGAAGGCAACCCTGAACATGAGACAGTACGGCATGATGATCATGCTGATTGTCGTTTACGTTTTCTTCGCGATTCTGACCGGGGGCAAGAACCTGACCCCCATGAACATCAACAACCTGATCATGCAGAACGGCTACGTGGTCATCCTGGCCGTCGGTATGCTGCTGTGTGTTCTGACCGGTAACGTCGACCTGGGCGTCGGCTCCGTGGTCGCTACCTGCGGCGCTGTTGCCGGTACGCTGATCGTTGACTTCGGCGTCAGCACTCCCCTGGCTATGCTGGCCGCTCTGGCTGTGGGCGCTGCCTTCGGCGTGTTCGTCGGCTTCTTCGTCTCCGAGCTGGAGATCCCCCCCTTCATCGTCACCCTGGCTACCATGCTGATGGGCCGTGGCCTGTGCTACGTCATCCTGAAGGCCCAGACCAAGGGCCCCCTGCCCGCCAGCTACAACTGGATCGGCACCGGCTTCCTGCCTACCATCCCCGTGGGCGGCGTTGACCTGATCTGCCTGGTTGTTGCCGCTGTCATCTCCGTCCTCATCGTTCTGGGCGAGATGAAGGCTGTCGCCACCGCCAAGAAGCACGGCCTGCCCGTGGCTCCCGCCTGGCAGCTCATCGTCAAGGACGCCGTCATCATCGGCATCGTCTGGTTCTTCTTCTGGAAGCTTGCCAACTACAACGGCATCCCCGTGGTTCTGGTTCTGATGGCCATTCTGGTGGGCATCTACCACTTCATCACCACCAACACTGTTGCCGGTCGTCAGGTCTACGCCATGGGCGGCAACGCCAAGGCTGCCCGGCTGTCCGGTATCAACACCAAGAAGGTCTTCTTCTGGGTCTACGCCAACATGGGCCTGCTGGCCGCTGTTGCCGGTATCGTCCTGTCCGCCCGTAACCAGTCCGCTACCCCCAAGGCCGGTGACTCCTTCGAAATGGACGCCATCGCTTCCTGCTACATCGGCGGCGCGGCTACCTCCGGCGGCGTGGGCACCATCATCGGCGCGGTTGTCGGCGCCTTCATCATGGGCATCCTGAACAATGGTATGTCCCTGGCCGGCTACGACACCAACATCCAGAAGATCGTCAAGGGTATGGTGCTGCTGGGCGCCGTTACCGTTGACCTGGTCAGCAAGCGCAAGAAGGGCTGATCCTAAGCATCTCAACCCGGAATGGCCCCGCCATTCCGGGTTCCATAAAAAAGGAAGGTATTCTTATGAATGGAACCGGCAAACCATCCCAGATCTCCCTGATTCTGCGGCTTCTGGGCGGCGGTTATCTACTGTATCTGGCGTGGAGCCTGCTGAGCACCGCAGGCGGAAATACCGTTTACATTCTGATGGCTGTATTTTTCGCGCTGGTGGGCGCGGTGCTCGTGCTGCACACTCTGCTGAAAATCAGCCGCGGTGAGTACACCGGGCCGACTCCCCCCGATGACGGGGAATCTGAAAAAAATGAGGAAGAATCCCATGATGAATGAAACTGTCCTGGGTCTTGAGCTGGGCTCCACCCGCATCAAGGCCGTTGCCATCGACGCAAACCATAATCCCGTTTCCTCCGGCGATTACACCTGGAAAAGCTCCTTTGTGGACGGTATCTGGACCTACTCCCTGGACGAGGTCTGGAAGGGCCTGAAAACCGCCATTTCCGGTGTTGCAAACCGGGAAAGCGTAGCCGCCATGGGCGTTTCCGCCATGATGCACGGCTACCTGGCCTTTGATGAAAACTGGAACCTGCTGGTGCCCTTCCGCACCTGGCAGAACACCATCACCGCTGACGCCGCTGCCCAGCTGACGGAAAGCTTCGGCTTCAATATCCCCCAGCGGTGGTCCATCGCCCACCTGTATCAGGCCGTTCTGAATAACGAGCCCCACGTCCCCCAGATCCGCCACATCACCACCCTGGCGGGCTACGTCCACTATATGCTCACCGGCGTCAACGCCCTGGGCATCGGCGAAGCTTCCGGAATGTTCCCCATCGACAGCGACAAAAACTGCTACGATGAGACCATGCTGGCGAAGATCGAGGAGCTGCTGGCTCCCCGGAACCTGCCCTGGACCGTCCGTGACGTGCTGCCCGCCGTACTGGTGGCCGGTGAGAACGCAGGCACCCTCACTACCGAGGGCGCTGCCAGACTGGACAATCTGCTGCCCGCAGGCATTCCCGTGGCGCCCCCCGAGGGCGACGCCGGCACCGGCATGACTGCCACCAACGCCGTGGCCCCCAGAACCGGCAACGTGTCCGCCGGCACCTCCATCTTCTCCATGGTGGTTCTGGAAAAGAACCTGAGCAAGGTCTACGAGGAGATCGACATGGTCACCACCCCCACCGGTAAGCCCGTGGCCATGGTTCACTGCAACAACTGCACCAACGACACCAACGCCTGGGTGGGCGTCCTCAAGGAGACTGCCGCCCTCTTCGGCGCCACTCCCTCCACCGGTGAGCTGTACACCAAGCTGTACCAGCACTCCCTGGAAGGCGACGCGGACTGCGGCGGCGTGCTGGTGTGCAACTACATGGCAGGCGAGGGCGTGACCCATATGGACGCCGGCCGCCCCCTGGTTGCCCGCCGTCCCGATTCCGCCTTTACCCTTGCCAACTTCTTCCGCGCGCAGCTCTATTCCACCATGGCCACACTGAAAATCGGCATGGACATTCTGGCGGAAGAGCACGTTGCCATCGACAGCCTCACCGGTCACGGCGGCCTGTTCAAGACCCCTGTAGTGGGCCAGAAGTACATGGCTGCCGCCTGCAACGCTCCCGTTACCTGCATGGAAACCGCCGGTGAAGGCGGCCCCTACGGCATGGCGCTGCTGGCCTCTTTTATGCTGCGCAAGTCCGAGGGTGAGACCCTGGAGGACTACCTGAACACCAAGGTCTACGCCGGTGTGAAGGGCAGCACCGTGGCTCCCGACGCCGCGGACGTGGAAGGCTTCAATCAGTATCTTAAACAGTATCGCGGCCTGCTGAAGGTAGAACGCGAGGCTGTCAATTCTATCTAAAGGAGACATGATTCATATGAAATACACTTTCTGGTTCGTGGTCGGCTCTCAGTTCCTGTACGGCCCCGAAGTTCTGGATACCGTGGCGAAGCGCGCCGAGGAAATGGCCGCCAAGCTCAGCCAGGTTCTGCCCTACCCTCTCATCTACAAGGTCACCGCCAAGACCAACAAGGAAATCGCCGATGTGGTGAAGGAAGCCAACTATGACGATTCCTGCGCCGGTATCATCACCTGGTGCCACACCTTCTCCCCCTCCAAGATGTGGATCAACGGCCTTGTGAACCTGCAGAAGCCCTGGTGCCACCTGGCTACCCAGTACAATAAGGAGATCCCCAACGAGGAGATCGACATGGACTTCATGAACCTGAACCAGGCCGCCCACGGTGACCGGGAGCACGGCTTCATCGGCGCCCGGCTGAGAAAGCCCCGGAAGGTGGTCGCCGGTTACTGGCAGGATGTAAAGGTTCAGAAGCGTCTGGGCGACTGGATGAAGGCCGCCGTTGGCGTTGCCGTTTCCAAGTCCATGAAGGTCATGCGCTTCGGCGACAATATGCGCGAGGTCGCCGTCACCGAGGGCGACAAGGTGGAAGTCCAGGCCAAGCTGGGCTGGCAGGTAAACACCTGGCCCGTGGGCAAGCTGGTTGATACCATGAATGAAGTTACCGATGCCGAGGTGGACGAGATGATGGCCCGGTATACCTCCCTCTACGACATGGCCACCGATGACATTGAAACCGTCCGTTACCAGGCCCGTGAGGAAGTGGCCATCAAGAAGATGATGGACGCGGAAGGCTGCCTGGCCTTCTCCAACACCTTCCAGGATCTGTACGGCATGAAGCAGCTGCCCGGCATCGCCTCTCAGGATCTGATGGCCCAGGGCTACGGCTACGGCGGCGAGGGCGACTGGAAGGTCTCCGCCATGACCGCCATCATGAAGGCCATGGGCGAAAACGGCAACGGCGCTTCCGCCTTCATGGAGGATTACACCTATCACCTGGTTGAGGGTCAGGAATACTCTCTGGGCGCTCATATGCTGGAGGTCTGCCCCAGTGTTGCCGCCGGCAAGCCCCGGATTGAGGTGCATCCTCTGGGCATTGGCGACCGGGAGGATCCCGCCCGTCTGGTGTTCGAGGGCAAGGAAGGCGACGGCATCGTGGCTTCCCTCATCGACATGGGCGGCCGCCTGCGCCTGATCGTGCAGGACATCCACTGTGTCAAGCCCATCATGCCCATGCCCAACCTGCCCGTGGCCCGGGTCATGTGGAAGGCTGAGCCCAACCTGACCGATGGTGTGGAGTGCTGGATCACTGCCGGCGGCGCCCACCACAGCGTTCTGAGCTACGATGTCACCGCCGAGCAGATGCGCGACTGGGCCCGGATGATGGACATTGAGTTCGTCCACATCACCAAGGACACCACCCAGGAGGCTCTGGAGAAGGAGCTGTTCCTGAACGACCTGGCCTGGAAATTGAAATAATATCATTTCTGTCATTGCGAGCCAGTGCGCTTAAGTGGCGTGGCAATCTCCCAAGGTTTTCGGAAAACTGAGGGGATTGCCGCGTCGGGCTCCGCAATGTTATGGTATGATTGCCACCGGCAATCATTATCATTTTGATTCGCTGCGCGGAGCACCACTCCTCGCAATGACATCTCGCTAAAGGAGCAAAAGTATGCTTGAAGAACTGAAGAAAAAAGTATATGAAGCCAACATGGAGCTGCCCCGGAAAAATCTGGTGGTCTGCACCTGGGGTAACGTGTCCGGCATCGACCGGGAGTCCGGCCTGATGGTGATTAAGCCCAGCGGCGTGGAATATGACGATCTGACCCCCGAAATGATGGTTGTCGTGGATATGGACGGCAACATCGTGGAAGGCGATCTGAACCCCAGCAGCGACACCAAGACCCATATCGAGCTGTACAAGGCCTTCCCCCAGCTGGGCGGCATCGTCCACACCCACAGCCCCTATGCCGTGGGCTGGGCACAGGCCGGTAAGGACATCCCCAGCTACGGCACCACCCACGCCGACTACTTCTACGGCCCCATCCCCTGCGCCCGGCATCTGACCCAGGAAGAGCTGGATGAGGACTACGAGAAGGGCACCGGCACGGTGATTATTGAGACCTTCCGGGATCGGAATATCGACCCCGTGGCGGTTCCCGCCGTCATCTGCCACAGTCACGGCCCCTTCACCTGGGGCAAGGACCCGGCACAGGCGGTGTATCACGCGGTGGTGCTGGAGGAGGTTGCCAAGATGGCGATCTTCACCCGGCTGGTTGACCCCAGCGCGGCTCCCACCCCCCAGCGGGTGCAGGACAAGCACTATCTGCGTAAGCACGGCCCCAACGCGTATTACGGCCAGAAAAAGTAACGGGTTTGCTGCGTTTTTCGCGCGAAAAGAAATTATTCCAGTCAAGCTGCGGAAGCAGACAGATAAATTGGAATTTGGCGGGGATGCCAAAGGCTCCCCTTTTAGGGGAGCTGCTGAGCGTAGCGAAGCTGAGGGGTGTACCCCTCCGACCTCGCTGACGCTCGGCCACCTCCCCTGAAAGGGGAGGCATTAGAGCGGTAAATTCCAATTTTCCGAGTGGTTGTGGTCGAGGGGCCCAAAGGATGTACGATAACTGCCCAGTGTTCGTAACGCATTGTCAGCGGCGACTCGCCGCAAAAAAGTGCTTGACAAAATTCACAAAACGGTGTATAGTCTTTTGTATAAATTTAATACACTAAAGTGATGGAAAGCAAAGGCGTTTTTCACCCGGTTTCAGGGGTGAAAAACGCCTTTTTTCTTTGATTTTTGCGATTGGGGGATGAAAATGATGATCAGACTGGAACACGTTGAGAAATATTTCGGTGACCTGCACGTTCTGAAGGACGTGAATCTGGAAGTCAAGGAGGGCGAGAAGCTGGTCATCATCGGCCCCTCCGGTTCCGGCAAGTCCACCACTGTCCGGTGCATGAACTTTCTGGAAACCCCCACCAGTGGCCATGTGTACATCGACGGCGAGGAGCTGACAGCAAAAAATAAGACAAAGCTTGTACGCCGCACCACCTCCATGGTGTTCCAGCAGTTTAACCTGTACCCCCACATGACGGTGCTCCATAACCTGACGCTGGCGCCCATCAAGCTGCACCACAAGAGCCGTAAGGAGGCCGAGGAGCTGGCCTACCACTATCTGGACGTGGTGGGTCTGCGGGATAAGGCCCATGTGTATCCCACCACCCTGTCCGGCGGCCAGCAGCAGCGTATCGCCATTGCCCGGGCCCTGTGCGCGCAGACCAAGATCATCCTGTTTGACGAGCCAACCTCCGCCCTGGACCCGGAGACCATTCAGGAGGTGCTGGACGTGATGATCAAGCTGGCAAAGGAGAATATCACCATGGTGGTGGTGACCCACGAGATGGGTTTCGCCCGGCAGGTGGCTGACCGAATCGTCTTCATGGCCGACGGCATGATTCTGGAGGAGGGCACCCCGGACGAGTTCTTCGAGAACCCCACCAACGAACGGCTCAAGCAGTTCCTTGGAAAGATCATTCGTAAGTAGTGTTTTCCCCCGCCCGACTGACCATCGGACGGATGAAATAAGCAATTCAAATTCAGGAGGAAAAGATTATGAAAATGAAGCGTTTTGTATCTGTGGCTTTGACTGTGCTGATGCTGCTGCCCATTCTGGCCGGCTGCGGCGCCAAGACCGAGGCTCCCGCTGCCACCGCTGCCCCCGCGGCGACGGAAGCGCCCGCTGAGACTGCCGCTGAGACCACGGCTCCCGTGGCACTGGCCGAGGACGTGCAGAAGATCGTTGACCGGGGCGTCCTGCGCGTCGGCGTCAAGAACGCCGTTCTGGGCTTCGGCTTCCAGGATGAGCTGACTGGCGAGTATTCCGGCATGGAGATTTCTCTGGCTCAGAAGATCGCGGAGTATCTGGGCGTGGATGTGGAGTTCACTGCCGTCACCGCCGCCACCCGTACCGAGCTGCTGGATTCCGGCGACATTGACTGCGTGCTGGCGACCTTCACCATCACCGAGGAGCGCAAGAAGAGCTGGGACTTCACCACCCCCTACTACACCGACTATGTGACTGTTCTGGTTGAGGATGCCTCCGGCATCAAGACTCTGGCCGATCTGAAGGACAAGAAGGTTGGCGTTTCTTCCGGCTCCACCTCCGCCAAAGCGCTGGTGAAGGCCATGATCGAGGCCGGTGTCCTGTCCGGCGATGGCTTTGATGCGGATTCCTTCGATCCCGCTACCTGGACTGATGGCGTGAGCTTCGCCCAGTACGACGACTATCCCACCATTTCCACCGCTCTCAGCGCCGGCGAAGTGGACGCCTTCTGCGTGGATAAGTCCATTCTGGCGGTTTACCACACCGACGGCCGCTCCTACATCGACGACAAGTTCTCTCCCCAGGAGTACGGCATCGCCACCACCAAGGGCTCCGGCATGAGCGAGCTGTGCGAGACACTGATCACCGGCTGGCTGGCTGACGGCACCATCGACGCCCTGATCGCCGAGAACGGCATCGCGTAACGCCTTCCCCTCTGGGGAAGGTGGCAGCCCGAAGGGCTGACGGAAGAGGTGTTTCCCGACAGGGAAGCCAAGAACAGAAATTCCTCAGGCAGCCGCCAAAAGGCGGCTGCCCTGTGGGTGAAGGAGGTAATTTATGGCAGGACTGTTTTCCACCGACGCGTGGAGCAAAATCTGGACTTACCGGGGCACCTTCCTGCTGGGCCTGGAGAATACAGCGGTGACGGCGCTTTTCGCGCTGGCCCTGGCCCTGGTGCTGGGCATCCTCTTCGGCCTGTTCGCAACCAGCGGAAACCGGGCTCTGGCTTTTATCGCCCGGGTGTATGTGGAAGTCATTCAGAACACTCCCGTTCTGCTGCAGATGTGCTTTCTTTACTACGCGCTGGCCTTTTCCGGTCACAGCATCGGCATCATCAACACCGGCATTCTGACGCTGGGAATGTACCACGGAGCCTATATGGCAGAGGTGGTCCGTTCCGGCATTGAAGCCATTCCCAAGGGTCAGTTTGAGGCGGCCATGGCCCAGGGCTTTGGGTATTTGCAGCGGATGTACTACATCATCCTGCCCCAGAGCATCAAGATTATCCTGCCGCCTATGGTCAATCAGGTGGTAAACCTGATTAAAAACACCTCCTGCCTGTACATCGTTGGCGGCGCGGATCTGATTTCCGTGACCTACAGCTTTGTCACCGGCGAGAATACCGGCGGCGCCTACGCCCCGGCTTACCTGGTCAGCGGTCTTATGTTCTTCATTGTCTGCTGCCCGCTGTCTTCTCTTGCCAGTATGTGGGAGATTTCTCTGAAAAAGCGGGATGTCCGGGCGGGAAGACCGGCGAAAAGTCTGGAAGGGGTGAGGTAAATGGAAGCGCTCAAAGGCAGTCTCACCATGATTACGAATCCTGCCGTATTCGCCTACGTCATGAAGGGCGTGGCCTTCACCATTGTGATTTCCGTGGTGGCGGTGCTCTGCGGCATTTTCTTCGGCTCCATTCTGGCCATGGTCAGAAATTATTGTACTTCGAAAAAAACCAGAGCCTTTCAGTGGCTTTCCGTTATGTATATCGAGATTTTCCGAAATACCCCACTGCTTTTGTGGATTTTTATTTGTCTCGTGTTCTGCCCCTGTCCCAAGGCGCTGGAGCACAAAATGTGGGGCCTTTCCTCGGCGGAGGTGAAGCTGCTGTTCAAGACGGCGGTGGCGTTGATTCTGTTTACCTCCTCCGTCATCGCAGAGATTGTCCGGGGCGGCCTGAACAGCGTTGCCCACGGGCAGTTTGAGGCGGGCCATTCTCAGGGCTTTTCAACGGTGCAGATCATGCTCTACATCGTGCTGCCCCAGGCCTTCCGCAACATCGTGCCCACCCTGCTCAGCCAGGTCATCACCACCATCAAGGATTCGTCCTATCTTGCCAACGTGGCCACCATTGAGCTCATGAGTCGGGTGAAAAAGCTCCTCAGCTCCGCCCATCGGTACAACGGCCTGAACACCGTGAACGTTTCCGACGTGTTCGTTCTGTTCGGTTTCGCGTGCCTCATCTATTTCGTCATCAATTTCACCCTGTCCTGCATTGTTCGCAGGATGCAGAAACGCAAAAAAGCGGTGCCCGCCCGGCGGCAGGAGGAGAGCGTATGAAGCAATATGTGGTGACCATTTCCCGGCAGTTCGGCTCCATGGGCCGGATGATTGCCCAGCAGCTCTCCCGGGAGCTGGGCGTCAACTTCTACGACCGGGATATTGTGGAGGAGACCGCCAGCCGCATGGGTCTGCCGGTGTCCGTAATCAGCAACACCGAGGAGAATTCCAAGTCCATCTATTTTAAGCAGCAGTACCCCCTGGGTATGGGCATTGCCAGTATGCGGGACGAGATCTTCCTGATTCAGAAGAACATCATCCGGGACCTGGCCCAGAAGGAGTCTTGCATCATCGTGGGTCGCTGCGCGGACAGCATCCTCATGGACATGGAGAATCACCTGAACGTGTACATCTACGCCCCCATGGACGCCAGACTCCGCAACGCCGTGGAGCTGGCCAAGCTGGATGAAAAGACGGCGAAGAAAATGATCCGGGAAATCGACCGCTCCCGGGAGCTGTACCACAGAAGATATTGCCCGGAGTATGTGGACCCCTCCACCAATAAGGACATCATGATTGATTCCAGCCGCTTCGGCTCGGAGGGCACAGTGAAAATACTGGCGGGACTTGTCAGAGAATTATTTGCCTGAAAAGACGGCGCTGTAGCAAGCAGCGCCGCTTTTTCTGCCGAGTAAAACATTGTAGGGCGGAGTCATGACTCCGCCGATCACGCAGCATATTTGCAGAAGGGGACGTCCGATGGTACCGGTTGGTTCCCGTTCGGCGAATCCCGTTCACCGCAGGCCCTGTATCATCGAGACCGGGTCGGCGGGGTCATAACCCCGCCCTACGCTCTGCTTGGAAAGAAGGAGAAACCATGGGTAAGCAAAAACCTCTGCCCCCAATCGGCGCGCGAATTATCAAATCTTCCTTAGGTTCCCTGATCTGTGTGGGAATCTACTTTATCCGGGAGCTGCTGCCCATCGGCGGCGGCATTCCCTTTTACAGCATTCTGGCGGTGCTGTGGTGTATCCAGCCCTACACCACTTCTACCCTGGCCATGGCAAAGCAGCGCATCATCGGCACCTTCGTGGGGGCTGCCTATGGGCTGGCGTTTTTGCTTGTGTTCCGGGCTTTGGGCGGGGGAAACAGGCCGACTATTTACATAACATCCTGCCTGATGCTGATTCCCGTTCTCTATACCACGGTGCTGATGGACAAGCGCAACGCTTCCTATTTTTCTTGCGTGGTGTTTTTGACCATTGCCTTCAATCACAGCTTTGACCAGAATCCCTACCTGTTCGCCTTCAACCGTGTTCTCGACACCCTCATCGGCATCGGGGTAGGGGTGCTGCTGAATTCCGCCCACCGCCCGGTGAAGCGGAAGGAGAATATCCTCTATGTCAGCGGCATCGACTCGGTGCTGGTGTCCAGCCAGGAGGTTATGATTCCCTATAACAAGGTGGAGCTGAACCGGCTCATAGCCCAGGGGGTCCATTTTACCATCTCCACCATCCGCACCCCCGCATCCATGATGGAGCCGCTGAACGGCATCAACCTGAAGCTGCCGGTGATTGCCATGGACGGGGCGGTGCTCTACGACATCCGGGAAAACCGCTATCTGGATGTCTTCGCGCTGGAGCTGGAAACCGCGATTCAGGTGGAAGCCATCATCGAAGGGGAGGGGGCCCACGCGTTCGTCAACGTCCTCCGGGATAACACCCTGCTGATCTATTATGGGGATTTCCAAAATGACGCGGAGCGGGATATGTTTGCCCGGCTGCGCCGTTCGCCCTACCGCAATTACACCGGAAAGCAATACCGGGGTGACGAGGAACGGGAGCAGGTGCTCTACATCATGGCCCTGACCCGGACGGACCATGCCCAGATCATCGCCGGACGGATTCGGGAGGCTCTGGGCGCCTCGGTGCGGGTCATGCTGTATCCGGCATCCGAATATGAGGGTTATACCTACCTGAAGGTCTACGCCGCCGACGCCTGCAAGGCCAATATGCTGAAAATCCTACAAAAGCGCATTGGAGCGGAAAAGGTCATCACCTTCGGCAGCATCCCGGGGCAATACGACGTATACGTCCACGACGACGGCGGCAATTCCGCCGTGAAGATGCTGAAAAAGCTGTACGAGTGCCAGCTGCTGTAACGCGCGGTATCGCGCGGAAGCATAAAAAAGAGGCATCCCGCCTGGATGCCTCCTTCGATTTGTTTCCGAAACGGTTCAGCACCGTTTCATGGGGCCGCAGCCCATTGCGGAAAAGACGGCCCATGGACTATTTGACGGTCTTTTCCTGCCATTTCTGATTGGCGGTGGCGGTGAACTGATTGCGCACGGTGATGGAGCCGTCATCATTGAGGATAAACCAGAGCATATCCGTATCCAGAGGGCGCAGGCCGCCCTTTGCCTGGGTTTCCAGCACCTGCTTGGCTATAGCATAGGTTTCATCGGTGTAGATGGTGGTACTATCGTAGCCCTGCCACTGGTTCGGACGGTCAATTTCGGTCAGCAGGCTTTGACCGTAGCCGTTGGCCCGGTCCTCGGAGCGGTTGACTGCCACCCACATAATGATGGTCTTCACATTGTCGGACCGTCCAGCGCCCACGCTGTCCGCCAGGCGGGCCAGAGCCGCCGCCTCCGGAATCACCACTTCCTCTGTGGGGGCGGTGTCCTCCACCGGCGGAACTTCCACCGCGGCGACCACCGGCAGCGTCTCCTCGGTGGTTTTCCCGTCCTGCTTTCCGGGAAGCAGGGCCAGTATGAGCAGCAGCAGAATCAGCGGCGACCATAGCCGGACATCGTAATACCACCGCACATCCTGCCCAATGTGGGTCAGGAAGGAAGGAATGGGAATTGTACGTTTTTTGGACTGTTTTCGCCGTCTGGGCTCGGTCTTTGGCTCTGCGCCGGGCTCGGTTTGGACCTGTGTGCTGGATTCCTCATTCAGAATTGGATCCATGAAATCATCTCCTTTTGTTTTCGCCGCTGGGACAAATATCGGCGATTTTCTTCCGCGCTACTATCATAATACGAAGGTGGTAAATAATGGGTCGAATTTTCTGATAAGGGCGGGAATGCTTGATTTTGGGATATCATAACATATTCACTCTAAAAAGTCAATTTTTATCGTATTTCCGGTAATTATGTAAACTTTTAGACGAGATTATGTAAACGAAATGACCGCCTGACACCGTTTTTTCGTGAAGGTCGCCCGGAGGAAAATGACCACCTCGCCTGTTCAGAAGGGTCATTTACTATTTGATTAACAAAAAAATCAGAGCAGACAATCTGCTCTTTGTGAGCGCTTCTGATATTGTGCATTCTGGGGAGCCAGAAGTTATGTCCACTTTTTGCTGCAATTTGACAAATTGGGCGCAATGTGTATAATGAATGTGAAAGAAGCTGATTCATTGCAATGGACTGCCTGCATCCGTGCCAATGACAGGGCGTCGCTCCGTATCTGGCAATCGGCGCAAAAATACAAGGCGGCTTCCGTTTGGATTTCTATTTTTTATGAAAAGAGGCTTCCGCCATGACGAATAGATTCAGGATTTCTCTGAGCGTTGAGAGAATGCTGATCTTCGCTGTGCTGGCTGCCGTGACCCTTTCTTTGTGGAGCCTGCGGCATCAGCATACCGGAAGACATAGATCAGCTGGAGGGCTGGTATTACCTGCTGGATGGGCAGAGCGTGAAGGTCACGCTGCCCTGTAGCCTGACTGTGAAGGATGGGGCAGATCTGGTGCTGTATAACGATAGCCTTAGCTCCGCCGATACCAGCAAATCCATGACTACCCGGGGTGCAGTCTATCGCCTGTGGATCCTGTTGGGCGACCAGATTCTCTATGCCTATGAAGATTCCGATTTTCCCAGGAATGAACAGATGCGTTCCAAGCTGGACTGCACGGCCTCCCTCCAGGGGGATCTGGAGAGCCAGCCTCTGATTCTGATCTATCAGAACCAGGGGGACGATCGCTTTGAGCTGCCTGCCGTCTATCTGGGCAGCAGCGGTTCCATCTTCCGCTGGCAGGCGAAAAATGACGGCTTTACGCTGGCAATGGTCTTTACCATGCTGCTTTTTGGCGTTATCGCGCTGGGAATCTATCTCTATCTGCTGGCAGTCCGGATGCCGGAACCAAGGTTTGCCAATGTGGCTTGTTCTCTGTTTATTTGTGCTATCTGGTGTGCGCTGGATTCCTCGCTGGTCCAGCAGCTCTCCGGTATGTCTCCCACGGTTTGCTACATCTCTTTCTACGCCTTTATGACGCTGGCGGTGCCCACAATCCACTTTGTTCGCAACACAGGGCAGATGCGTCGCTTCCGTAGTCTGGATCTGTGCCTTCTGTTGTTCTATTTGAATGTGGTGGTGCAGAGCCTGCTGGATTTCTTCGGCGTCTGCTCTTTCATCGATATGCTGCCGGTCACCCACCTGTTATTAGCCGTCGGCACCGCGCTGGTCATGCTATTAATGCTCCGGGAGTATGAACGGACACATCAGCGGGAAATTCTGGCGGCTTTGACGGCGGTGGCCTTCCTTGCAGCCGGCGGCTTGCTGGCCATTCTGTTTTATTGGCTATTGAAGGTGCCCTACTATGGCGCGATTTTTGAACTTGGCATTCTGATTCACATTATCTGTCTGCTGTGTACGCAGATCAACACGACGGTGAACAGCCTGCGGTTCCAGGCGGAGGCTGCCGTCTACCAGCGGCTGTCCCAGGAGTATTGCCTCACGGGGCTTGCCAACCGGCGGAGCTTCGATGAATACCTGGCCGGTTTGGAGACGGCGCCCGATGTCAAAGGCAATATGGCTCTGGTCTTTATGGATCTGAATGGGTTGAAGTATGTCAACGACCAATTCGGTCATAGTGTGGGCGACGAGCTGATTATTGCGGCTGCCCGGTGTATTGAGAATGCTTTTTCCGAAATGGGCACCTGTTATCGCATTGGCGGCGATGAATTTGCTGCCATTCTGCCAGACCCGGCGGACACGCCGGAGGACTGGCAGAACCGGCTGGAGCAGTCCGTCCGCCTGTATAATCAGACTGCCAGACATCGGCTCTCCATCGCCTGCGGCGCAAGCCTGCTCCTGGACGAACTGGGCAGGAGCAAGCGTCTGAGCGACTGGAAATATGAGGCTGATCAGGCAATGTACGTCTGTAAGCAGCGGCAGATGCAGGAGCTGAGAAACAGGGAAGGGGAGACGATGTGCGATGGCATATAATGTGGATTTCCTGCTGTCAGCGCTGGTTTTTCTGCTGATCATTCTCAGACATTTTATGGAGCAGCGGGCCCTGAATACCAAGAGCTCCAAGGCGTTTCTCACATTTCTGCTGCTGGGAATTGCGAACATTGTTCTGGATTTGCTGTGTACAATCTTCATCACGCTGGCCCGACCGGAGCTGAGCTGGATGAGCGAATGCTGCCTGATGGTGCTGTATCTTCTTCAGGTGCTGGTGCCGGTTTCTCTGATGAGCTATATCCAGACCTTTTGTGAGGCTGACCGGCCGCTGCCCCGCTGGAGACGCCTGTGCCGCGCTGCGCCGGTGCTGGTGATGGGCATGCTGATTCTGAGCAACCACTGGCACGGGCTGTTTTTCAGGATCGACAGCAGCGGCGCCTATGTCAGGGGACCCTACTATCTGAGTATGTGCCTGTTTGCCGGCGCGTATATTCTGGCGGTTACCATCGTCAGCCATCTCAATGCTGAGCGGCTGGGCTGGCAGAAGGTCCGTGCCATCCGTGAGCTTCTGGTTTTGGTGAGCATCTGTGTGGCGATTCAGTCCATTTACCATGATATCCTGCTTACCGGTTTTGGTATCGCCATAAGCATTTCCATTCTGTTTTTTACCATCAACAATCCCTATCAGTATATGGACAGCCTCACGGGACTCTTCGACCTGAATTATTTCCGGGAGCAGAGCAGCTATTTTATGCTGCGGAAGAAGAGCTTTCATGTACTGGAGGTGGACCTGTGTCAGCTCAAGCGGATCAACCGGATTTTAGGCACAGACGTGGGAAATCAGGCTCTGGTTCAGGCGGCGCAGATGCTGCGGCAGGTCGGCAGGAACACACGGGTATTTCGCAGCAGCGGCAAGCATTTTCTGCTGATCTGTCCCACCATCATCGAATATGAAGACGCTCTGCAAAAGATTCAGGCAATCTTCTCCCAGCCTATGGAGATCGGCGGAAGCAGTGTGTCTTCTCCTGTGGTGATCTGCGGCGTCATGCACGCGGAGCAAATGGACAGTTGTGAATTTCTGGTGAGTTATCTGGACTATCTCTCATCTCTGATTCCGACGACAAACCGGACGGTTCTGGTTCAGGGGGATCAGGAAACCCTGAAGGGCTTCCGCTATACACAGCAGATCGAACATTTCCTTCTGACCGCTTTGGAAAAGGACCTTTTCGAGGTCCATTACCAGCCAGTCTATTCCACTACCCAGAAGCGGTATGCCTCTGCGGAGGTGCTCAGCCGTCTGCGCCACCCGGCACTGGGCCCCGTTTCCCCGGAGCTTTTCATCGGTCTTGCCGAGAAGAATGATCAGATTGCCCGGCTGAGCCTGCTGCAAATGCGCCGGGTTTGCGCATTTATTAAGGAACATCCGGAATTAATGGAGCAGCTCCAGAGCATCAAGATCAATCTGCCGCCTCTGGAGGTTCTGAAAAAGGGTCATATTCAGCAGCTCATTGACACCATTCAGGACAGCGGAATACCTGCCTGCTTTTTCTCTTTCGAGATTACCGAAACGGTGGCCACCGATTACACCGAGAATCTGCGCAGGGCCGTGGAACTCTTTACCAGTGCCGGTATCGGCCTGTGTATGGACGACTTCGGCTCCGGCTACGCGAATCTGAACGCGGTGCTGAAGCTTCCTTTCTCCGCGATTAAAATGGACCGCTCTCTGCTGTCGAATATCTGTACCGACGAAAAGGCCGCCGCGCTCTATCGCAACACCGTGTCCGTCCTTCGGAATATGGATTTCGCGGTAATTGCCGAGGGTGTTGAGACCTCGGCGGAGTTGAAGCTGCTCTCAGATTGGGGCGTGGACATGATTCAGGGCTTCTATTTCTCCCGGCCTCTCAGCGGTGCCGGGCTGCTGGAACTGCTGCTGCCTCAGCAGGGCGCAGAAAAGGAAGCGCAGGTTCTGAGCCTGCAGACTGCCGGGGGCAAATAGACGGCAGCGGCGCAAGGCTGAATGGCCGGAACAAAAACAGGGTATGCGGATGCATTGAAAAACGGTACAGTTCTATCAGAGTGAATAATACTAATATGCGATTAAAATCAGACAGTCTTTCCGGCCTAAATTGCGCTAAAATGCGTTCTCGTCCTTGATGGGCAGCAAGCCCATCTGCGTCCTCGGCCTTTTTTATCACGATTTATTCGCGGAAATCCAAGTCTACTTTCAATCGCATATTAGTATAAGAATGTGATCCTTTCTTCATTCTACTGGGTTAAGTGGTGATCTTCTTGATCCAGCACAGCTGCTATCGTATGCGCATGCGCCTTCGCTACGTCATTATTTCGGCGATGAGCGGACATCTTCTCCTCCGGGTTTTCCCAGGCGACCCATGGGGGCCATGGCATTTCTTCAAACTTACCAAAGCAAACAAATAATCCGAACCCATCTCCCACAGGGAAAACTAGGCTCGGATTATATTGGTTTGGTGCCGCTAACCGGACTCGAACCGGTACTGAATCGCTTCAGGTGGATTTTAAGTCCACTATGTCTACCATTCCATCATAGCGGCGTATTCAATCCCTTCAAATGAAGGGATATGAAGTTGGAG